>CANQMK010000027.1 GCA_947624895.1 uncultured Oscillospiraceae bacterium
CCCCGGCGACGACGCCGCGCCCGCGTCGGCGGAAGCCCCCGCGGAGGCCGCCGCCCCCGCCGAGGCTCCGGCGCCCGCTGAGGCTCCGGCTCCTGCCGAGGCCCCGGACAGCGCCCCGGAGGCCGCCGCCCCCGCGGAGGATGGCGGAGACGCCCCGGAGGCCGCCGCTCCCGCGGAGGATGGCGGAGACGCCGAGCCTGTGGGCGACACCGCCGACGCGCCGGACGCCGACGTACCCGTGGCCGATGCGCCCACGGACGCGGACGACACCCCTGCCGACGTGGCCGACGCGCCCGTGGACGCCGACGACGCCCCTGCAGACGAGGCCGACGTGCCCGTGGACGCCGACGAACCCGCCGACGCGGAGGAACCCGCGGAGGAGCCTGTGGACAACGACGCCGCCCAGGCGCCCGCCGACGAGGACGTGGACGTGAGCGACGAGACGCCCACCGAGCCCGTTGAGGACAACGTGGTCGAGGAGCCCGTGGCGGAGCCTGACTCCCGCCCCGCGGACAGCGGCATCGCCAACATCAACACGTCCTCCCCGCTGGATGTGGGCGGCTTCACCTACGACTGGGCCAACGAGGACCTGCAGGAGGCCTGGGGCAGCAAGTTCGGCGCCATCCAGGCCGAGGACGGCTGCTACATCTACCTGGAGTGCGGCCAGTGGGGCGACGCCACCCTGTGCGTGATCACCGACCCCGGCACCCCCTGGTATAACGCCACCATGGACATCACCACCAAGGCCGCCAACCCCCAGGAGCTGGTCAACACCAAGGACAGCAACGCCAGTTGGAACGACCTGGGCGCGGAGGTAAATTACTACACCGCCAACAACACGCGCTACGTGGAGGCTTTCTTCCCCAGTGACATCCTGCCCCAGGAGACCTTCACCCTGACCATCGGCGACGTGGCCAACATCACCCTCACCCCCGGCGAGGTCTCCGGCCCGGCGCCTTCCGAGGAGCCTGAGCTCCCCGAGGAGAGCGAGCTCCCCGAGAGGCCGGAGGGCCAGGTCCAGGACGTCAACGCCGCCTACAACGGCATCGTCATCGACGGCGACTTCTCCGACTGGGACGCGGTGCCCCGCTACGACATCCATGACGACACCACCGTTGACGGCCAGCTCAAGACCTGGGACACCGTGGACCACTTCAGCGTCGTCTGGGACGGCGACTGGATCTACATCCTCCTGGTGGCCGACGGCGACCGGGACTGGCAGGGCAACCTCACCGGCACGGGCAACTGGAACAGTGTCACCGGCGCCGGCCCCAACGGCAACGGCCAGTTCAGCATCACCACCGACCTCGGCCGCACCCTGATGGTCCAGCCCTTCGATCGGAACGGGGAGATCGGCGTGGACGGCGTGGACGGCGCCTCCGCCGCGGTGAACAACAAGGAGTGGTCCGGCGCGCCCCATATGTGGGAGCTGGCCGTCCCCGCCTCCGCCCTGCCTGAGTACAGCGAGAGCATCAACTTCGGCCTCTACCTGGTGGAGCCCACCCTCACCGGCATCACCAACCTCCAGGGCGGCGACGGCGTGAAGTTCGGCGGCCACATCGTCGTCGACGGCATGTACGACGATTGGACCGGCTATCCCCACACCGAGATCCAGTACGACCAGGCCGGCATCCAGCACCACGATGTGGACGGCGAGGCCGCCCTGTGGAGCGACGGCGGCACCCTCTACGGCCACGTGGTCACCGAGCACCCCGACCACGTCCTGGAGATGAGCGGCGAGTTCCTGGCCGGCATCTCCATCACCTTCAACGGCGACCGCGACTACAAGGAATATCCCCATGGCGGCAACTTCTACCCCCGCGTCCTGGCCCTGGGCGAGGACGGCTCCATCACCACCCTCAACGAGGGCGTTGTGTTGCCCGAGGGCACCTACACCTTCTACATCTTTGACACCCGCACCGACCCCGAGTATCAGTTCGGCCATGAGGACGAGGACGGCGTCTGGCACAGCGCCACCGCCGCCGAGCTCAAGGAAAACGCCTTCGGCACCATGAAGGTCACCGTCTCCGCCGAAAAGAACGAGTTGGAGTACGACCTGGACCTGCGCAAGGTGGCCGACTACATTGGCCAGAACGCCGACGACTTCAAGCTCATCGAGGCCCAGTATGGCCGCATCGGCCAACAGTGGGTCCAGACCGCCGGCACCCCCACCGGCCCCATCGTGAGCGTGGCCCTGGCCCTGGGCGCCGTGGGCCTGCCCGCCTGCTGTGCCCAGCTGCGCGGCCGCATCCGCCGGAAGGACGACGAGGAGGCGTAACATGGTCGTCAAGCTCCTGGTCTGCGCCGTTCTGGCCTTGGTCTGGTGGTATCTCCTCCGGGTCATGGACCGGGCGAAGCTGAGCTTCTGGCACTTCGTGCTGGGCAGCGGCGGACTGTTTCTCTTTCTCATCGTCCTGGTCCAGCCCGTCCTCACCAAGCCGCTGGGCCAGGTGGTGGCCGCCGTGGCGGGGCTGTTCGGCACCGTCACCCACACCTTTGCCGCCTATTTCCGCTACGGCGTCCTGTTCATCCAGGCCACCGGCGGCGCCATGACCCTCCAGATCGACTTTGAGTGCTCCGGGATCATCGAGATCCTGGCCTACCTCTCCCTGCTGGCCTTCTTCCGGGTGTACACCCGGAACCAGCGGGTGATCCTGAGCATCCTGGGCACTCTGGGCATCATGCTGGCCAACGTGCTGCGGATCATCGTCATCTGCGAGATCATCTACTTCGGCGGGCCGGAGACCTACTACGTCTCCCACAGCCTGGTGGGGCGCTTCATCTTCTACGGCCTGTCCGTCCTGCTCTACTTCTACGTATTCACCAAACCGCAGATCGTCAGTATGAAAGTGGGGAGTTTCAAGTATGGGGATGGGAGTTCTTCTCAATAAATTTTTCAACTCCTTCATCTTCTGGGCCGCCTGGATCGCCATCCCCATGGTCATGGAGATCCTGCCCTCCATCGGCAGTTTCTTCATTCTGCTCCGGCGGCGTCAGGAGTACGACAAAAAGGAGACCCCCACCCTCTACCCGGAGATCTCCATCATCGTCCCTGTCTACAATTCCGCAGACACCCTGGAGGCCTGTCTGCGCTCCATCCACGACAGCACCTATCCCAACAGCGCCATCCGCATCTTCCTGGTGAACAACCTGAGCCGGGACAACTCCTTCGAGGTGTTCACCCGGTGCCAGGACCTGTTCCCGGAGCTGCACATGCAGTGGCTCAACGCCCAGCAGGGCAAGTCCCGGGCGCTGAACCTGGCCCTCTACAACTCCGAGGGCAAGTACATCGTCCACATCGACTCCGACGGGATGCTGGAGCCCCACGCTCTGACCAACCTGGTGGACCTGTTCGAGTCCGACCTGACCTGCAACTGCGTCACCGGCAGCATCCTCACCGACCCTGAGAAGGTGGAGACGTACTCCGGCCCCGGCCTCCTTCTGCGGAGGCTGGAGTTCATGGAGTACGCCCAGGCGTTCCTGGCCGGGCGCAACTACGCCAGCGCCACCAACGCCATCTACACCCTCTCAGGGGCTTTTTCCGCCTTCCGCAAGTCCGCCATCCTCAAGTCCTGGCTCTACAACACCGACACCATCTGCGAGGACACCCAGCTCACCTTCCAGATGCGCTACGTCCAGAAGGAGCGGGTCCGCATCAGCGTGGACTCCATCTTCCTCACCGACCCCATCGAGGATATGGACAAGCTCTACACCCAGCGCCAGCGCTGGCAGCGGGGCAGCCTGGAGGTGTCCAAGATGTTCATGGACACCGACAAGCTCAACCCCGCCAAGATGTTCACCGACGTGAACGTGAAGACCCTTATGTACGACCACACCTTCGCCTTCCCCCGGATGATCTGGTATCTGGCCACCATCTGTATGCTCTTCCTGGGCTTCTCCGGCAGCACCATCCTGGCCGCCGTGGGGGTGCTCTTCGGGCTCTACACCATCTGCGGCTACCTCTACTTCTTCGCCAGCCTGAGCTTCCTGAAGAAGTTCCCAGACCTCCACGCCTACTATAAGAAAAACTGGTGGGTCGTCCCACTATTGCCATTTTTTAACCTGCTGGTCTTCTTCATCCGCCTGGCCGGGGTCATCAACTCCATCGGCACCGACTCCTCCTGGAAGACCCGCACCTTCACCGACGAGCGCAAGAGCTTTATGGCGGTCATCCGCCAGGACTTCTCCCGCCTCACCGCCGGGATCGCCCGCCTGCGGGAGGCGGTGAACGGCGACCCGGAGACCATGTACCTGCCCAAGACTGTGGACCAGCGCCTCCGGGGCTCCCCCTTCGCCTACGTCGTCACCGGCCTGGCCTTCCTGGTGGGGGTGGTGATCCTGGTGGTGGTCCGCTGGGCCTCCACCGCCTTCAACATCTCCATGAACGAGATCGTGAACACCCTCCTGGGCCCCATGGCCGGGGTGGGGGGAGACACCGTCTCCAACGCCCTGTGGGCCTGTCTGCCCCCCATCTTCATCGTCCTGGCGGTGGCGGGGGTGCTGGTGTGGCTGGACCGGCGGAGCGCAAAGCGCGTCCTGGCCGCCCCGGAGGGGCCCCAGCGGCAGCGCCGGGCGAAGCGCATCCTGGGCCTCCGCCGGCTGGCCGTCACCCTCACCTGCCTGCTCCTGGCCGGGTCGCTGGTCTACGCCAACGCCTGCTATGACCTGGTGGGCTTCGTCACCTCCAAGTTCACCTACTCCTCCCTCTATGAGGACTCCTTCGTGGATCCCAAGGACGTGGTGCTCGGCATCCCGGAAAAGCCCAAGAACCTCATCTACATCTACCTGGAGAGCATGGAGGTCACCTACGCCTCCCAGGACCTGGGCGGCGTCCAGGAGGAGAACCTCATCCCCAACCTGACCCGGTTGGCGGAGGAGAACCTCTCCTTCTCCCGCACCGACAGCCCCCTGGGCGGCTTCTACTCCAACGTGGGCTCCACCTGGACCATGGCCGCCCTCTACTCCACCGCCTCCGGGGCCCATTTCGCCCTCCCCGTCAGCGACAGCGCCCTGGCCCAGATGGACACCTACGCCTCCGGCCTGACCACCATCGGGGACATCCTGGCCCGGACGGGGTACCACAACGAGTTCCTGTGTGGTTCGGACGCCAACTTCGCCGCCCGGGCCTCCTTCTTCCGCACCCACGGCAACTTTGAGATCTTCGACTACTACACCGCCATCGACCGGGGCTACATCGACCCGGACTACCACGAGTGGTGGGGCTTTGAGGACGCCAAGCTCTACGACTACGCCAAGCTGGAGCTGGAGCGCCTGGCCAAGGAGGACCAGCCCTTCAACCTCACCCTCCTCACCGCCGACACCCACTTCCCCGACGGCTACCTCTGCCCCCTGTGCGGCTCCGACCACAGCGAAAAGGCCGCCAATGTGGTGGCCTGCGCCGACGCCCAGGTGGGCGCCTTCGTGGCCTGGTGCCAGGAGCAGGACTTCTATGACGACACCGTCATCGTCATCACCGGCGACCACCCCCGGATGGACGCGGTGCTGGTGGGGGACACCGACTGGATCGACCGGGGGGTCTACAACTGCTTCATCAACGTCCAGCACGACGGGCCGGTGGCGGAGACCAACCGCCAGGCCTGCGCCCTGGATATATTCCCCACCACCCTGTCCGCCCTGGGCTTCCACATCCCCGGCAACCGCCTGGGCCTGGGCACCGACCTCCTCTCCCCCATGCGGACCCTGTCTGAGACCATGGGCCCCTACCAGCTGGACGAGGAGCTGACGGTGAAGTCCAACTTCTACACCAACCACTTCGCCCCTGAGCTCCTGGGCCTGGCCTCCGCCGGGGCCGGGGGCTGATGACCGGGCGAGAGGAGGAACGGCATGAGCAAGCGCGAGAAAAAACCGGCCAAGACCAAGGCCAAAAAGGGGCCCCGCCCCTGGATCATCACCGCCATCTCCCTGGCCTTCGTGATCTTGGTGGGGGTGCTGTGCTGGATCCAGATGAGCAACTACGAGCAGGGCGTGCTGGACGTGTACGCCACCCAGCAGGACGGCTATGTCCAGCTGGTGCTGGAGCAGGTCCAACTGGTGGAGAAGCGCGGGGGTGACGAGGCCCAGATCGAGGAGATCCTGGCCACCCTGGACGCCTCCACCAGCCGCTACTGGACCCTGTCCCGGCAGAGCTCCCTGGTGTTCGTGAAGGACGTGATGGAGACCAACCGCTACCAGGGCTTCACCACCGCCTCCTACTACCAGACCGTCTCCGCCAAGGAGTTCATGGACGCCCTGGAGCAGGACCGGGTCACCCACGACACCATCCAGATCGGCTCCCAGTCCTACATCGCCTCCGGGGCGCGCTTCACCTTCCGCAGCGTGCCCTACCGGGTGTGCCTGCTCACCAACGCCTACACCATCCTGGACCACAACGCCTACCTCACCGCCAAGATCAACCTCTACACCCTGGCCCTCATCGTCCTGTGCGCCTTTGTGGTGTGCATCGAGATCCTCTCCTTCCTGGCCGGTCACTACCGCCGGAAGTACTACGCCGAGGCCGCCGACAACCGGGCCCTGCGCCTCCAGACGGAAAAGCTTAACGACGCCCTCCACAAGGAGGACCTCTACGACGCCCGGCGCACCGCCTACACCGCCAAGGCCCTGCCCATGCTGTGGGAGAAGCTGGAGGGGAAGGACCCCTGGCCCCTCACCTTCCTCCTTCTGCGCTGCAACGGCCAGGAGGCCCAGCGCCAGTTCCTCCAGTTCACCCAGCTCCAGATGAACCACAAGGTCCTCCGGGCCTTCTGGGACGAGAATCACATCCTGCTCATCCTCCTGCGGGTGGAGCCGCTGGAGTTGAGCGCCGTGCGGGAGAACATCCGCGTCCCCGGCGTGTGGATCGTGGGCGAGCAGACGCTGACTCAGCACCCCCAGGAGGAGTCCCTGGCCGCGTGCTTCGAGCAATTTGTGGAAAGGACGTTGGAAGATGAGAAACAGGCTTCTATGTAAGTATAGGTTCAAGTTCTACCTCAACGCCAGTCACTACATCATCATCAACGGCAAGCAGGGCGAGGCCCACCCCCACACCTGGGAGTTCATCCTGGACGTGGTGCTGCCCAACAGCGAGTTCGTCCAGTTCTCCGTCTATGAGCGGGCCATCGAGTCCTTTTTCGCCACCTATCAGAACCAGACGGTGAACCACATCCCCCCCTTCGACACCATCATCCCCACCCTGGAAAACCTGGTGGAGTATTTTGGCGAGGCCATCCGGGAGCGCATCCAGGCCGCCGGGGGCCAGCTGGAGCAGATCGAGGGCTCGGAGACCCCCACCCGCAGCTACGTGATCTCCTACGCCCAGGACGAGACCTTCCTGGCCGGTTCCGACCAGTCCGCCCAGGCCGCCCTGTCCGACATCATGGACCAGGCCCTGGCGGAGGCCCTGGAATAAGATGGACGGCGCTGTGACGGCGGCCCAGGCCCCCACCCTCCGCTCCGCCGGGCGCTCCCGGCGGCTGCTCACCGCCTTTGGCCTGGCGCTGATGGTGCTCCTCTACGCCTGCGTGGGCGCCCTGCTGGCCTTTTTGGCCTACCGCAGCGGCGACTACAAGGATGGGGTGGACACCATGTTCTACGTCCACCGGGGGGAATTTCTCTACCGCTCCATCACCCAAGAGGGGAACTGGTTCCCCCTGCTGGATATGTCCTGGTACAACGGGGTGCAGACCTGGCGGTACTGGTCCCCTCTGTCGGCCTACCTTCTGGCGGGCTGTCAGGCCCTGGCCGGGGGCAGCTCGGACATGGGCTTCCTGCTCTTCATCGCCCTGAGCTACTTCGCCTGCGCCGTGGTGTGGCTGGTCATCGGCTGTACCCACCACCGGCCCTGGCTGGGGGCGGCGCTGGGCCTGATGTGGTTCATGATCCCCAACAACGCCTTCATGTTCTTCGGCGAGGGGGTCATCACCCGCACCATCAGCCTGCCCATCCTCCCCGTCTTCTTTGTGGCCCTCTATGACTACCTCTATGAGAAGAAATGGTCGGGCCTCCCCCGGATGCTGTTGTCCTTCCTCTATCTGATCTGCTGCCACGTGGGCTGGGCGGGGATGGTGGCCATCTCCACCCTCTTCCTGCTGTTCTTCTACCTCCTGTCCCTGCCCAAGGACAAGCGGGTGGGCGTCGGCCCGGTGGTCATCACCATCCTCCTGTCCTTCCTCCTCTCCGGGCCGTTGCTCTATCCCTCCCTCCGGGGAGGCATCACCGGCCTGGACAGCTCGGAGGTCATGGCCCACTACTTCCAGCCCATCTGGGAGTCGGTCAACCCCTTCCTGGGCATCCCCCACGGGCTGTGGAACCGCTGGCTGTGGACGGAGGCGCCCTACTTCGGCCTGGCGGCGCTCCTGCTGTGCGTGCTGGGGGTGCTGTGCGCCCAGCGGCGGAGCCGCCCCGGCTTCTGGACCGCCCTGTTCATCCTGGTGCTGAGCACCCCCACCGCCTACAAGCTCCTGGTCCTCCTCCCCGGGGCCCAGTATCTGTGGATGACCCGGTTCATGTCCATCGCCCTGTGCCTGGCCCTGGTGAGCCTGTTCTACTGGCTGTCCCTGAAGCGGTCCCTCCAGACCACCTTCCTCCTGCTCCTGGGGGTGGAGGTGCTCTGCGCCGTGGCCCTGGTGACCCACGCCCAGTACCCCACCTCCCCCAACGACTACTTTGACTCCCTGGAGAGCGCCATGCTCATCGACCAGGGCAAGGCGATCACCACCCAGCGTATGTCCATCATCGACCCCTACGACGTGGACATCAACGGCATCTACGTGATCGCCGGATACGGCGAGGACCGCAAGCCCACCAGCTTCGGCCAGGGGGTCCAGGCCGCCCCCCAGTACGCCAACCTGGTGCAGATCAACCAGGCCGCGGAGTCGGAGCAGTACCTCTACGTCTTTGACCGCTGTCTGGAGCTGGGGAACGACACCGTCATCATGCCCCTGGGCATGGGGGGCGAGCGCAACCGACAGCGGGACCGGGACGCCCTGCGGGACGCCGCCGCCCGGGTGGGCTACCGCCTGGTGGCGGAGAACGACCACTACCAGCTCTACCACATCAACACCCCGGACACCTTCGGCGTGGTGAGCACCTACCGGGCCGCCGCCATCGGCTCCGGCTCGGGCACCATCGCCATCGGCTTCCCGGCGGTGGAGGAGCTGGAGGACCCCTGCCTGGACCACTACACCGACCAGGACCTGAGCCGCTACGACGTCATCTACCTGGCCGGCTTCACCTATGAAAACAAGGAGGATGCCGAGGGTCTGGTCACCCGCCTGAGCGAGCAGGGCACCCGCTTCCTCATCATGGCCGACGGCATCCCCGACGAGGAGCACACCGGCTCCAAGACCTTCCTGGACGTGAGCTGTAACCAGGTGAACTTCCAAAACGGCTACCCCGCCCTGGACACCATTGACGGCGTGCTGTACTGCAGTCTCTTCCCCGAGGGGTACAACAAGGACTGGAAGACGGTCTACCTCAACGGCCTGAAGAACGTCTGGGGCACCATCACCGACGTGCCGGAGGGGAAGATGGACTTCTACGGCACCGGAGAGAATGAGAACGTCATCTTCATCGGCCTGGGCCTCACCTACCACTACTCCCTCACCCTGGACCCCGCCGTGGGGAGACTGCTCTCCCACGCCCTCACCCTCAGCTCCCAGGAGCTGCCCCGGCGGGAGATCGTGCCCATCACCGTGGACTACCGCGACAACGTCATCACCATCGACTCCCCCCGGGACGACGTGAACACCACCCTGGGCTACCACGACATCTTCCGCCCCGACCGGGAGATCCGGGATCGGAACAACCTGACGGTGGTGGACCAGGGCCGGACCACCATCCGGCTGGTCTACCCCTACCTGGCAATCGGCCTGACCATGACCGGGGTGGGCCTGGTGGCCGCCGTGCTCTGGCTGGCGCTGATGAAAAAGCGCCTGGCCGCCCTCCGGGCCAAGGTCCCGGAGGCGGAGTCCCCCGTCCCCCAGCCGGAGGACCCGGCGACCCCGCCCCCGCAAGAGGCGCCTCCCGCCCCGGAGACCCCGGCGGATGCCCCCGCCCCTGACGGGGAGGCCCCCGCCGACGCCCCGGCGGAGGTCGGCCCACCCCCGGCGTAAGCGCGTAAAAAGCGGCTCCTGGTATCAGGCCAGGAGCCGCTTTAATTTGTCCCAAACGCCTCTCAGGCGCTCCGGGCAACGGCCTCAGAAGGGGCCTCGCCCCTCCCGGGTGTTGTTATGGGAGCTTCAGCAGGTCGGCGATCTTGTCCCCCTTGGGCATGAGGCGCAGCTCCTCCCGGCTGAGCAGCTGGAGCCACACCACCAAAAAGACGTACACCACCACGGCGCAGAGGATGGCCACCAGCACCGACAGGGTGTTGCCCAAAACCAGGTGGGCCAGGTGGTAGGCCCCCCAGGCCACCACGGCCATCCCCGCCGTAGCCAGGGCGGGGCCGAAGAAGACGCGGAAGTAGTTGGGCGGTCGGGCGGTCAGACGGTGGATGAGGGCCAGGTCCACCGTGGCCGCCAGGACGTAACAGCACAGCGTGCCGATGGGGGAGCCGTGGATGCCCAGGGCGGGGTTGCCCACCAGCACGTAGTCCACCGCCAGCATCGCCAGCCCCGCGCCGATCATCACCAGCACCGGCAGATTTTGCCGCCCGTAGGACTGGAGCACGGCGTTGCTCACCGACACCAGGGACACGAAGATGGAGGCGACCCCCAGGATCGCCAGCAGACGCCCGGCCAGCTCCGCGTCCTTGGGGCCGTAGAGCAGGCGGACGATGGGCTCGGCCAGCACGCAGATCCCCGCCCCCATGGGGAAGATCAGCAGGGCGGTGATGTGGTAGGTGGCCTTCACCAGCCGGGAGGCCTTCCCCTTCCGCCCCACCGCCAGGGCGGCGGACACCGCCGGGATCACCGACACGGTCACCGCCATCATGAAGGACGCGGGCAGATTGTAGATGTTCTTGGCCCCGGCGTAGGCTGCGTAGAGGTTGCGGGACTGGTCCTCGGTGAGGGCCAGGGCGGTCTGGAGGCGGCTCTGGACCAGGGCGGCGTCGATGACGTTGATCACCGACACCGCCGAGGCGGTGAGGGTGATGGGGATGGCGATGGCCAAAAACTCCCGGAGGATCTTCCCCGCCCGGTCCGTCTCCCCGTTCTGGAGGTCCCCCTCCCGGGGCCGCCGGGCGTAGCACACCAGCATATAGAGCAGGGCCAGGGCGGAGCCCAGGGTCACCCCCAGGATGGCGAAGGCGGGGGCCTCCTTCTCCCGGCCGATGGCCGTCGCCAGCCAGACCAGGGGCAGGCCGATGACCAGCTTGCCCAGGGCCTCGATGACCTGGCTCACCGCGGTGGGGCGCATATTGGAGCTGCCCTGGAAGTACCCCCGGAAGCAGCCCATACAGCTCACGCACAGCACCGCCGGGGCCAGATAGCGGATGGCCTGGGCCGCCTGGGTGTCCCCCATCCGGGCCGCCAGGGCGTCCGAGCCGAAGAACATGAGCAGGAAGGACCCCAGCCCCAGGGTGAAGAGGAGGATCAGGGCCAGCCGGAGGGTCTTGCGCGCCTGCCGCTCCCGGCCCAGGGCGCGGCTGGTGGCCACCATCCGGGACAGGGCCGCCGGGAACCCGGCGATGGAGATGTTCACCAGGACGGTGTAGATGTCATAGGCGTTGCTGAAGTCGGTGTAGCTGTCCCCCAACATGCGGCGGATGGGGACCTTGTAGATGGCGCCGATGACCTTCACCACCGCCAGGGCCACCGCCATGGTGGCCATGCCGCCGAAAAAGGTATTTTTCCGCTCCCCGCGCTCCTGTTCCACGGGCCTCACCTGCCTCTCCGCCGCCCCCGACGGGCGGTGTTATCCAAAGAACTGATCGTACCACTCCAGGAAGGAGTAGACGCTCCAGATCCGCTTCATGCCGCCGTTTTTCCCCCCGTGGTGCTCCTCCAGGAGGCTGTTCAGGGCGTCTGTGTGGAAGAACTCCTCGGCCTGGGGGCTGTGGAAGCGGTCCCGCACCCGCTGGTAGAACTCCTCCCGGCGCAGCCACTCGTTCAGGGGGGTGATAAAGCCGATCTTGGGCATTTTGGCGCTCTTCTCCGGCAGCGCCTTCCCCGCCGCCCGACGGAGGGCCAGCTTGGTCATCTCCTTGGTGACCCGGTAGCGGCTGGGGATGGACAGGGCCACCTCCAGCACCTCCCGGTCCAGGAAGGGCACCCGCAACTCCAGGGAGGCGGCCATGCTCATCTTGTCCGCCTTCTGCAAGATGTCGTAAGGCAACCAGCCCCGCATATCGGCGTACTGCATCCGGGTGACCTCGTCCTCCCCCGCCGCCTCGTCGAAGTAGGGCTTGGTGAGCCGCCAGGGCTCCGTCCGGTCGTAGTCCACGGCCAGGTAGCGGTCCAGCTCGCTGTGCTGGAAGTTGTAGTTGTTGCGGATGTAGCGCCGCTCCAGGGGGAGGCGGCCCCGGGTGAGGAAACGCTTGCCGTGGAAGTCGGGCAGCTTCGCCGCCACGCCCCCCGCCAGGTCCCGAAGGGGCTGGGGCAGGCGCATATACCGCTCAAAGTCCAGGCACTCCTTGTAGAAGTTGTACCCGCCGAACAGCTCGTCCGCCCCCTCCCCAGAGAGGACCACCTTCACATATTGGGCGGCCATCTGGGTGAGGTAGTAGAGGGGGATGGCGGAGGGGTTGGGCAGGGGCTCGTCCATGTGGTACTGCACCTGGGGCACCGCGTCGAAAAACTCCCGGGCGGTGACGGTGCGGGTGATGCACTCCACCCCGATCTTTTCGGCCAGCTCCGTGGCGTGGCCCAGCTCGCTGTACTTCTCCTCGGCGTAGCCGATGGAGAAGGCCCGCACGTCCATGTCGTCCTTCAGCAGCCGGGTGACGTAGGAGGAGTCCACCCCGGAGGAGAGGAAGCACCCCACCTTCACGTCGGCGATGCGGTGGGCCCGGCAGGAGGCCCGGAAGGTGTCCTCGATGATGGTCTCCCAGTCGGCCAGGGACTTGCTCTGGTCGATGTGGTAGCGGATGGTGAAGTAGGGTCGGATGGTCAGCTCCCCCCGGCGGAAGGTGAAGCTGTGCCCCGCGGGGAGCTTCCGCACCCCCTGGAACAGCGTCTCCTCGTTGGGCAGGTACTCAAAGCACAGGTAGGTCCCCAGCTTGGCCGTGTCCAGCCGTTTCTCAAACCGGGGGTGGTCCAGAAAGGCCTTGATCTCGCTGGCGTAGAGGAAGGTCTGGCCGCTCTGGTAATAGTAGTAGGGCTTGATGCCGAAGATGTCCCGGGCGCCGAAGAAGGTCTCCGCCTTCCTGTCGTAGATGAGGAAGGCGAACATCCCCCGCAGGTGGCAGGGCACCTCCTCCCCCCACTCCTCGTAGCCGTGGAGGACCACCTCGGTGTCCGAGCGGGTGGAGAAGACGTGGCCCTTGGCCTCCAGCTCGGCGCGCAGCTCCTGGAAGTTGTAGATCTCCCCGTTGAAGGTGATGACCTTGGTCCGGTCCTCGTTGAAGATGGGCTGGTCGCCCCCAGCCAGGTCGATGATGCTCAGCCGCCGGAAGCCCAGGGCCGCGCCCTTCTCCAGAAAATACCCCTCCGAGTCCGGGCCCCGGTGGACGATCCTCCCGGCCATGGCCCGGAGGACCTCGTCCGCGTCATAGGTGGGCGCGGCGTCCCAAAACCCCACAATGCCACACATACCGTGGCCTCCTTACCCCTTGAATTTCCGGCGCTGTTTCCGCATAAAATAGGCCGGGTAGAGCCGGCGGAGGAGGTTGCGCTCCCCCTCGTAGGCCAGGGGGTCGTGGACCAGGCTCCTCCGCTGGACGCCGGGGAACAGCGCCCCCCGCAGTCCGGAGGGATCGCCCCCCTTGGCATACAGCTCCGCCACCCGGTCCCGCAGCGCGTCGTCCTTGATGTAGTCCAGCAGGACGTCCTTGGGCACCACGGTGTAGAGGCTGTCCTCGTTGTCGGCGATAACCTCCCCCTCAAAGTCCTTCTCGTAGATGAGGTCATCCACGATCCACTTCACCGCGTTGAACCCCGAGCCGGTGATGTAGAAATTGCTCCGCCCCAGGCGGGTGTTGATCTCAAAGAAGCGGAAGGTGCCGTCCCGGGTGTCGTACTTCACGTCGAAGTTGGCGAAGCCGGTGTAACCCACGTGCTCCAACAGCCGCCGGGCGTTTTCCATGATCTCCCGGTTCACGTCGTTCAAAATGGCCACCGGGTTGCCCACCCCCATGGCGGCGTTGTCCTCCAGCAGGCAGTGGCCGGAGGCGAAGAAGCGGCACTTGCCGTGGCGGTCACAGTAGACGGTGAGGATCCGCATCTGGTAGTCCAGGCCGGGGATGGTGTCCTGGATGAGCATTTTATAATTATATCCGCTTTTGCCCAGCTTGTCCAGCATCTCCCGCAGTTCCTCCGGGGTGTTCATGCGAAAGACCTTTTTCTTCCCCTCGAACTTGGCGTAGTGATAGGCCGCCGAGGAGGCGGGCTTGGCGATGACGGGATAGGGGAAGTCGAACTCCAGAGGCTGGGGGTCCCGCACGTCGTAGACGAAGGTCTTGGGGTAGGGCACCCCCACCTCGTCGCAGATGGCGTAGAAGCTGTCCTTCAGCACCAGGCGGTTGAGCAGCTCCTCGCCGATGTAGGGGATGACGTACCAGGGCTCCAGGGCCGCCCGGTTCTCCACGATCATCCGCACGTACCAGTCCCCGCAGGCCATGAGCAGCAGTTTCTTCCCCGGCCTGCCCTTGGCGATCTCCACCAGCCGCTCCACGAACTTCTCCCCGTTGTCCATGTCCGGGACGATGAGGTTCTCAATGATGCTGGAGCGGGAGACCATCATGCTTTTGCACATACTCACCGCCAGGGACTTCACGCCGTACTGGGCGTGAAAGCTCCGGGCCAGCGAGTAGGTGGTGATGTCGCCCCCCAGGATCACCGGCAGAAATTCCACGCTGTTCTCCTTCATGTCCTTCACCCTTTCTCCCTATTCTTCCGTTCCGAATTTGAGCAATACGTAGGGCTCCACCTCCAGGGCCTGGGCCAGCCGGAAGAGGAGCGAAAGAGATAAGCCCCTGTCCATGTTCCGCGACTCGATGGCCGCCATGTGCTGGCGGCTGATCCCCACCGCCTCGGCCAGCTGCTCCTGAGACAGCCCCCGCCGACGGCGGTAGTAGCCGATGGCGTAAAACAGGTCGGTCATCCGCTGAGACACATCCCGCTCCTTGGACATTTTTCTCACCTCGCCTCTAGTCTACCAAAGGCGGCCCTGGGGAAAAATAATCTAAAACACGACAAAATACGTGTTTAAAACATTAAATTCCGCTCAACAGACGTTTTCTGCCGCCGGAGAGGCGACGCGCCTCACTCGGTGAGCGCCTCCAGGTCCTCCATGGTGAGCCGGGGCTGGAGGGCCAGGTTGATGGCCGTGGCGGTGAGCTTGGCGCACTGGGCCACCTGCACGTCGATGTCCCGGGGGGTCACGAAGCACCCCCCGTGGGCCTCCGCCACCGTGGGCATCCCCAGGGCCACCACCGGCATCCCCAGCGTCTCCCGGGTGAGCCCCGCCCGGTGGTTGCCCACCCCGGAGCCGGGGGAGATGCCGGTGTCGGTGAGCTGGACGGTGGCGCACAGCCGCTCCAGAGAGGTGGCCGCCAGGGCGTCCACGGCGATGATGCAGACGCTGTCCGCCCGCTCGGCCACCGCCTCGGCCACCAGAGCGCTCTCCACCCCCGTCTCCCCCAGCACCCCCGGGGCCAGGGCGGCCACCGGCCGCAGCAGTCCGAACTGCCCCGGCAGCTGGTTGACCAGGTGGCGGGTCACCAGCAGGTGGTCACAGCACAGCGGCCCCAGCCGGTCCGGGGTCATGGCCCGGTTGCCCAGGCCCACCACCAGCACCGCCCCCTCGTCGGGCAGCAGCCGCCGCAGCTCCCCCGCCAGCACGTGGGCGCTGCGGCGGAAGGCCGCCACCTCCCGCCGCCGGGTGGGGCCCAGGTCCACCGTCACGTAGTGCCCCGGGGCCTTTCCCAGCCGCTGGGCGGCCTGGGGGGTGGAGATCTCCACCTCCGTCACCGGCACGCCGTCCTCCATCCGCTCCCGGTGGCCCACGCCCTGGGCCTGGGTCAGCGTCCCCGCCGCCTCCACCGCCAGGTCGGTCCGTCCTGTCAACATGGTCTCCGCTCCCCTCTCCCGTTCCGTCTTGGGAATAGCTTGTCCCGCTTTGGGGAAAATGACCCCGCGGCCTTTTGGAAAGGCCCGCAACTTTTTGAAAAAAAGGCTTGCATTTCCCCGCCGAAGATGCTAAAATACATATCTGCTATGATGCGAATGTGATTTTGCCCATCTGTTTGGCACAGGTCAGGAGGTGTACGTATGCCGAATATCAAGTCCGCCAAGAAGCGCGTGCTGGTGAACGAGGCCAAGGCCGCCCGGAACAAGGCCGCCCGGTCCACCCTCCGCACCGACATGAAGCGCTTTGCCGCCGCCGTGGAGGCCGGTGACAAGGCCCAGGCTCAGACCGCCTATGCCGTGGCCGTGAAGGCCGTGGACAAGGCCGCCGCCCACGGGCTCATCCACCGCAACAACGCGGCCCGGAAGAAGAGCGGCCTCACCCTGCGGCTCAACAAGCTGGAGGGCTAAGGGAAGGATAAAAAGGCCGTCTGCGTTTGGCAGACGGTTTTTTTATGAAGCGGAAGGGAAAGATGGAACGGTGGACAACGTGACCCTCATCGGAATGCCCGGCTCGGGCAAGAGCACGGTGGGCGTGGTGCTGGCCAAGGCGCTGGGCTACCACTTTCTGGACGCCGACCTGCTCATCCAGGCGCGGGAGGGCGCCCTGCTCCAGGACATCCTGGACCGCCGCGGCCTGGACCCCTTTCTGGACGCGGAGCGGGACGCCATCCTCTCCATCTCCTGCCGCCGCACCGTCATCGCCCCCGGGGGCAGCTGCGTGCTGCGCCCCGCCGCCATGGAACATCTGAAGGACCTGGGGCGGGTCCTCTACCTCCGCCTGGGCTTTGAGGAGTTGGCTCTTCGCGTCACCAACCTCCAGAGCCGGGGCATCGCTTTCGCCCCCGGACAGGGGCTCCGGGAGGTCTACGACCAGCGCGCCCCTCTCTACGAGCGCTGGGCCGACCTCACCGTGGACGTGGAGGGCCAGACCCTCCAGCAGACGGTGTCCGCCGTGCTGGCCGCCGTCAATTCAAGATAAGGAATGTTGTTATGGATTTCCGTCAGCTGGGCCTGAACGGCGCCATTCTGAAAGCGCTGGAGGCCCAGGGGTATCAGACGCCCACCCCCATCCAATCGGGCGCCATCCCCCCCGCCCTGGCGGGGCGGGACGTGCTGGGCATCGCCCAGACCGGCACAGGGAAGACCTGCGCCTTCGCCACCCCCATCCTCCAGCGGCTGGCCGCCCGGCCCCAGAAGGGGCCTCGGGTCATCCGCGCCCTCATCCTCACCCCCACCCGGGAGCTGGCCCTCCAGATCGAGGACAGCTTCGCCGCCTACGGGGTCAACCTCCCCCTGCGCCACGCCGTCATCTTCGGCGGGGTGGGTCAACAGCCCCAGGTGGACAAGATCCAGCGGGGGCTGGACATCCTGGTGGCCACCCCCGGCCGCCTGCTGGACCTCCATGGCCAGGGCCTGCTGGACCTGACCCACGTGGAGATCTTCGTGCTGGACGAGGCGGACCGGATGCTGGACATGGGCTTCATCCACGACGTGCGCCGGGTGCTCAAACTCCTGCCGGAGAAGAAGCAGACCCTCTTTTTCTCCGCCACCATGCCCCCGGAGGTGCAGTCCCTGGTGGACGCCCTGCTCCACGACCCGGCCAAGGTGGCGGTGACCCCCATCTCCTCCCCGGTGGAGGTGATCCGCCAGTCCCTCTACTTCGTGGATAAGCCCAACAAGTCCAAGCTCCTGGCCCACCTCATCGCCGCGCCGGAGGTGAAGAACGCCCTGGTCTTCTCCCGCACCAAGCACGGGGCCAACAAGATCGCCGGGGAGCTTGTCAAGGCGGGCATCTCCGCCGCCGCTATCCACGGCAACAAGTCCCAGACCGCCCGGGTCCAGGCCCTCACCGACTTCAAGGCGGGCCGGATCAAGGCCCTGGTGGCCACCGACATCGCCGCCCGGGGCATTGACATCGAGGAGCTGAGCCACGTCTTCAACTACAACCTCCCCGACGTGCCCGAGACCTACGTCCACCGCATCGGCCG
>CANQMK010000028.1 GCA_947624895.1 uncultured Oscillospiraceae bacterium
GGCCTCCTCCTCGGCGGAGCCGATCTCCCGCTCCGCGGAGGACTTGCGGCGGGCGATGCCCACGGGCACGCCCACGACCAGACCCACCAAAAGGCAGACGACGCCGACCACAATGACAATGGCGATCGGTATCATGCGTCCTGTTACACCTCATCTTTCCTTGAATTTTTGTGATCCCGGCACAAAGGCCAGTATAATGAACCAATAATATTTTAAGGCAGATGCGCCCCCGTGTCAAGGTAAAATCGAAAAGCCCCCAGGAGTTTTCCGCCGGAGGCGGGAGACTTCAGGGGGCTTTTTAACAAAAAGAGGGGGAAATGGGAAAAATTCTCAGCACGTCTCCTCAAAGCTGGCACCGCAGGAGCGGCAGGTGACCCGGATCTTGCCCGCGCCCCGGGGGGCCCGGAGGCGCTGGCCGCAGTGGGGGCACTTGAAATACTTGTGGGCCTTGTCGGTGCGCCGGAGGGAGGCGGAGCGCCACCACCGCCGCACCGGGGCGGTGGCGGACAGAAAGCGCTGGTTTTCCGCCTGCCGCCGGGGGATGTTCCGGGAGAGCATCCGGAAGAGGGTCACCCCCGCCACCGCCAGGCTGAGCAGGGACAGCGGGGCGCTGCGCAGGAGGAAGCCCAGGAGGTAGAGGACCAGATAGAGGACCAGGGTGAAGCGACCCAGCGAGTCGCCACCGTAGCGGCCATACATAAATTTTCGTAAAAAGTCCATGGTCCACGCCCCTTTGGGCCGGAGGCGGCGAAGGGCCCCGGCCTGCTGCTTCTATGATAGCCCCGCCCTCTTGTCTATTCCATGGCGAAAGCGTGAACAAAGTGTGAATTCCCTTGCGAAACAGGGGGAAAGGCCCTATAATGGAGAAAAGCCCAGCTTCAAAGGAGGAATGTTCCATGGAGAGACGGGACAAGGTGAACTACTACCTGGACATCGCCCAGACGGTGGCGGAGCGCTCCACCTGCCTGCGCCGGTGCTACGGGGCCATCCTGGTGCGCAACGATGAGATCATCTCCACCGGCTACAACGGCGCGCCCCGAGGCCGGAAGAACTGCGCCGACCTGGGCCTGTGTACCCGGGAGGCCATGAAGATCCCCTCGGGGGAGCGCTACGAGCTGTGCCGCAGTGTCCACGCCGAGGCCAACTGCATCATCTCCGCCGCCCGGCGGGACACCCTGGGGGGCACGCTGTACCTGGCCTGCCTGAATCCGGAGGACCATGAACTCATCCCCGGCTCCACCTCCTGCACCATGTGCCGCCGGCTTATCATCAACGCCGGCATCACCCAGGTCATCATCCGGGACACCGCGAACGACTACCGGGTGGTCCACGTGGAGGACTGGATCCGGGAGGACGACAGCCTGCCCGCCTCCCGCTGAAAAAGCGAACGCCCGTCCCCTCGGGGACGGGCGCGTTTTCTCAGCCGGGCAGGGTCAGCTCCAGGGGCAGGCCGGACAGGTGGCGGCGGAGGAGGTCGAAGGCGTGGTGGGCGGCGGAGACCCGCACCCGCTCCCGGCCCCCGCCCAGGTCCACCTGGCGGCAGAAGTTCCCCTGGGGGGTGGCCAGGGCGATGAACACCCGGCCCACCGGGTTGCCCCGGTCGTCCGGGTCGGGCCCGGCCACGCCGGTGGTGGATACGGCCAGGTCGCTGTCGAAGACCCGCCTGGCCCCCTCCGCCATGGCCAGGGCCACCTCCCGGCTCACCGCGCCATACTGGTCCAGCAGTTCCTGGGGCACCCCCAGGAGGGCGGCCTTGGCCTGGTTGCAGTAGGTCACCGCGCCCCCCTTGAACACCGCCGACGCCCCGGGGAGATCGGTGACGCGCTTGGCGATGAGGCCGCCGGTGCAGCTCTCCGCGCAGGAGAAGGTGAGACCCTTGGCCCGCAGTTCCGCCAGGACTACCTCCTCCAGGCCGGACACGTCCGCGCCGTAGACCAGGTCCCCCAGCACCGCCCGCACGTGGGCCTCCACCGGATCGATGAGGGCCCGGGCCTCCGCCTCGCTCCCGGCCTTGGCGGTGATGCGCAGCTCCACCTCCCCGGTCTTGGCGTAGGGGGCCAGGGTGGGGTTGGTCATGGCGTCCATCTCCGCCCGGAACAGCGCCTCCACCGCCGACTCCCCCATGCCGAACACCCGCAGGGAGCGGGAGAGGATGACCGCCTGGGAGAGGGCCTGGAGGTAGGGGACCACGTGGGTCTGGAACATGGGGCGGCACTCGCTGGGCGGACCGGGGAGCATGATGGCCCGGCAGTCCTCCCCCTCCAGGATGCACCCCGGGGCGGTGCCCCAGTCGTTTCGCAGGATGAGGCACCCCTCCGGCATCATGGCCTGCTGGAGGTTGCTCTCCGGCATCTCAGAGCCGGGGAGGCGCCGGGCGAAGTAGTCCCGGATGCGCTGGGCGCTCTCCGGGTCCAAAACCAGCTTCTTGCCGAAGCACCGGGCCAGGGTCTGCTTGGTGAGGTCGTCGCAGGTGGGGCCCAGGCCGCCGGTGGTGATGAGGATGTCCGAGCGGGACCGGGCCAGGGCCACCGCCCGCTCCAGCCGCTCCGGGTTGTCCCCCACCACCGTCTGGTAGTAGACGTCGATCCCCAGCCCGGACAGCTCCTGGCACAGGAACTGGGCGTCGGTGTTCAAGATCTCCCCCAGTAAAATCTCGGTGCCCACGCAGAGGATCTCCGCGGTATGGGACATAGGGCATGCCTCCTTCTGTGATGCTGACGCGGCTGTGGTATATGCAGTATGATCTGTATAATAGCCGCTCAGCGGCTATTATACCGCGCCCGGGCGGAAATGTACAGCGAAAGTGACGGTCCAAGGCCGCCTTTTTCCGTAGGAGGATGGAGATGGAAACGATCTGCGCGGGGCGGTCGAGGGGGAAATTCCACAAAAATTCCAAACGCCCGCCACCTTCTTTCCTCATGGCCGGCGTATCCTGTTGGATACCGGCGTGGGCCGGAAAATAGGAAAGGTGGGATCGACCATGAAGAAAGGGATCGTAGTGGCGAGCGCGCTCACAGCGGCGCTCCTGGTGGCCGCCGGGGGCGTGAGTGCCTTCGCGGCGGATACGGAGGCGTACAGCTATCGGACCGGGCAGGACGCCGCGGTCGCCCGGAACGCCCTCTACGCCCAGGCGGAGGAGCTCCCGGAGGAGGAGCGGGACGCCTTCCTCGCCGAGCGCGGCGTGGGGGAGACGCCCTGGTCTGAGGAGGCGGCGGCCTCGTACAGCTACGTCGCCGGACAGCGCCGGGGCGCGAGCTACCGGCAGGAGGACGCCGGGGAAGACGACCAGGACACGTCCGGATACAGCTATCGGATCGGGGCCCAGCGCGGCGGAAGCTATCAGCCGTAAAACAGAGCGGAGGGCGGTCGGCGTCCTCCACGCGGACAGGGGGAGAGGATATGGCGCGTCTGCTGGCGGTGGACGACGAACGGGATATCGTGGAGCTGATCGCCCGGTTTGGGGAGCATGAGGGCCACACGGTGGACACCGCCCTCACCGGAACAGAGGCGCTCCGGCTGTGCCGGAGGAACGACTATGCCTGTATCATCCTGGACATCATGATGCCGGAGATGGACGGCTTCACCCTGTGCAAGAGGATCCGGGAGGAGAAGACCACCCCCATCATCCTTCTGTCCGCCCTGGGGGCGGAATACGACAAGCTCATGGGCTTTGAGCTGGGCGTGGACGATTACGTGGTGAAGCCCTTCTCCCCCCGGGAGTTGATGGCCCGGGTCAAGGCGATCCTGGCCCGGGAGCGGGGCCGCGGGCCCGCCGACGCGCTCACCTTCCAGGGTGTGCGGATCGATCCCCTGGCCCGGGAGGTCTTTGTAGACGGAGAGCGGGCCGAGTTGACGGCAAAGGAGTACGACCTGCTGCTCTACCTGGTCCGCAACCGGGGGATCGCCCTGACCCGGGAGAACATCCTGAACGCCGTGTGGGGCTATGACTACGTCGGGGACGGCCGCGTGGTGGACTGGCAGATCAAGCTGCTGCGGGGAAAGCTGGGTCAATATCGAAGGTGCGTGGTCACCTTGCGGGGAACGGGGTATCGGCTGGATGAAAAAGCGTAGTTCCTTCGGCGTCAAGCTGTGGCTGTGGTTCGCCCTGTTCGCCGCCGCCATCTTCGCGGCGCTGTGGCTGTTGCAGACGGTCTTTTTACAGCGCTTCTACAACGACATGGCCATCCGGGGCGCGGAGCGGGCGCTCCGGGAGATCGCGGCGCGGGCGGGGGAGGCGGACTTCTACGAGACCATCGACCGGGTGGCCGGGGAGGACGCCCTGCTGGTGTTCGTGACCGACGGGGCGGGGAATGTCCTGTACAGCGCCGACGAGTATCAGGGCCTCTACGGGGCGAGCGGTCGAGCGGGGCACGGCGGAGAAAACCCCTGGCGCGCCCCGGACCGGGAGATGAACTGGGAGAAGGGGGCCGCGCGGAACCTGCCGGACGCCTACGGGGCCTTTGCCGCCGCGCTGAAGAGCTCCGGCGCGGACAGCGCCGGAGTGGTCACGGAGGACAACGGGGCCTATGTGACGGGGCTCGTCCTGGACGGCGGGGATATCCTCTGTCTCAGCAGGCCTCTGGGTACGGTGGGGGGCACGGTGGAGATCCTGCGGCTCCAGCTTCTGTGGGTCTCCGCCCTGTCCCTGCTCCTGGGCTTCGCCCTGGCCTGGGCGATCTCCAGACGGTTTGCCAGGCCGGTGACCCAGATCGCCCGCTCCGCCCGGCGGATCGCCGAGGGGGACTACCGCCCGGAGCTGCCCAAGGGATTTTGCGCGGAACTGGACGAGCTGGCGGACACCCTGGAGGAGACGGCCTGGGACCTGGAGCGGGCGCAGAACGCCCAGCGGGAGCTGTTGGCCAACGTCTCCCACGACCTGCGGACCCCGCTCACCATGATCAAGGGCTACGCGGAGATGGTGCGGGATATCTCCTGGGAGGACGAGGCGCGGCGGACGGACGACCTGGATATCATCATCCGGGAGGCGGACCGATTGACCGCCCTGGTCAATGAGATATTGGAATTCTCCTCGGCGCGGGCGGACAGCGCGGGGAAAGAGCGCGCCGTCTTTGACCTGAGCCGCGCGGTCCGGGAGGTGGCGGGCCAGTTCGCCCCCTTCCGTGACCGGGACGGCCTCACGGTGGAGACGGCGGTGACAGACGGGCTGTGGGTCCAGGGGGACAAGGCGGGCCTCAAGCGGGTCGTCTATAACTTTCTGGACAACGCCGTCCACCACGCGGGGGAGAGCAGGACCGTCCGGGTGGCGCTGACGGAGGCGGACGGCGAGGCTCGGCTGGAGGTGACGGACTTCGGGCCGGGGATCGCCCCGGAGGACCTCCCCTACATCTGGGATCGCTATTACACCGCCCGCCAGCGGAAGGACCGGGCGGTGTCCGGGCTGGGCCTGTCCATCGCCAAGGAGATCCTGCTGGCGCACGGGGCGGCTTTCGGCGTGGAGGGCGAAGGGGGCTGTACCTTCTGGTTTTCCCTCCCCCTCTGCCCGGAACCACCGGAGCCGCCCTGTCCGCCGGACGAGGAGACCCGCGGAGCATAAAAGGAGGGCCGCGCCATCCGGCGCGGCCCTCCTTTTGCGTGCGGAGCTCATTTCTCCGGGTTGAAGTAGACCCGCTCGATGCCGGCTACCGCCTCGGCCACCAGGGCGTCCACGTCCAGGCCGGACTCGGCGGCCTCCACCTCCTCCAGTTGGGGGCGGGTGCGGGGGTGCTTGGGGGTGAAGACGGTACAGCAGTCCTCATAGGGGAGGATGGAGGTGTCGAAGGTGTCGATCTTCCGGGCGATCCGGATGATCTCCTCCTTGTCCATGCCGATGAGGGGGCGGAAGACGGGCAGGTCGCACACCGCGTTGGTGCAGGCCATGGCCTGCATGGTCTGGCTGGCCACCTGGCCCAGGCTCTCCCCGGTGATCAGCGCCTCGCACCCGGCGCGGCGGGCCACCTGCTGGGCGATGCGCATCATGAAGCGGCGCATGACCAGGGTGAAGTACTCCTCCGGCACCACCCGGCGCATCTCCTCCTGGATCTTGGTGAAGGGGACCACGTGGACGGTGAGCCGACCGCACCAGGGCACCAGCTTCCGGGTCAGGGTGAAGACCTTCTCCTTGGCGGCCTCGGAGGTGTAGGGGTAGGAGAAGAAGTGGACCATCTCCAGCCCCAGGCCCCGCTTGGTCATCATCCAGGCGGCGGCGGGGGAGTCGATCCCCCCGGACAGTAGGCACACCGCCCGGCCCCCCATGCCCACGGGCAGACCCCCCGCCCCGGGGTCGGGGTCGGTGTGGACGTAGGCGGCGTAGTCCCGGACCTCCAGGTAGACGGTGAGCTCCGGGTGGTGTACGTCCACCTTCAGGTGGGGAAAAGCGTCCTGAAGCTCACCCCCCACGTACTGGGAGAGCTGGATGGAGGTCATGGGGAAGGACTTGTCCGAGCGCTTGGACTCCACCTTGAAGCTCCCGGCGGCGTTGAGCTGGGGGGCCAGGTAGACCTTGGCCGCCTCCAGCATGGCGTCCTTGTCCTTCTCGCAGGGGTAGCTCCGGGCCAGGCCCGCCACGCCGAACAGCCGCTCCATAGCGGCGTAGGCCCCGTCCATGTCGCAGGCGTCGTCCACAGGCTCCACGTAGGCGGTGGACTGGCGGACGTAGACCTGGAACTTCCCGTAGGGCTTGAGCCTCCGGCGGGCGTTGTGCATCAGCTTTTCCTCAAAGCTCCGGCGGTTGGCCCCCTTCAGGACCAGTTCCCCCAGTTTGAGCAGGATCGTCTCTTTCATGGCAAAAACCTCTCGTATCGACTTCTGTGGTTGGACGGAAAGACCGCTTATTTCCCCATCCAGTTGGCGGGCTGGCGGTATTGCAGGGCCTCAGCCAGGTGCGCCGGGGCGATGGCCTCCGCCCCGTCCAGGTCGGCGATGGTCCGGGCCACCCGGAGGATGCGGTCGTAGCTCCGGGCGGTGAGGCCCAGGCGCTCATAGGCGGAGCGCATGATCCCCTGGCAGTCCTCGTCCAGAGCACAGCACACCTTCAGCTCGTCCGGGCCCAGCTGGGCGTTGCAGGGGGGGCCGTCGGGGCCGAAGCGGGTCACCTGGACGGACCGGGCGGCGTTTACTCTCTGTCGAATTTCGTCGGATGACTCCTCTTTGTATTCTTTGACAGACAGCTCGTCAAACTCCAGGGCGGGGACCTCGATGAAGATGTCGATCCGGTCCAGCAGGGGGCCGGAGAGCTTTTCCGTGTACTTCTTCACCGCCGCCTCCGAGCACTTGCACCGGCCGGAGGGGTGGCCGTACCAGCCGCACTTGCAGGGGTTCATAGCGCACACCAGCATGAAGCGGCTGGGGAAGACCTCGGTGGCGGTGGCCCGGCTGATCTGCACCCGCCCCTCCTCCAGGGGCTGGCGGAGGACTTCGATGACATCCTTGTGGAACTCGGGCAGCTCGTCCAGAAAGAGCACGCCGTTGTGGGCCAGGGAGATCTCCCCGGGGCGGGGGACCGGGTTGCCGCCCCCGGCCATGCCCATGTTGGAGATGGTGTGGTGGGGACTGCGGAAGGGCCGCTGGCTGATGAGGGGCTCCTCCGCGGTGGTGAGGCCCAGGACGGAGTAGATCTCCGTGGTGGCCAGACTCTCGGCCAGGGTCATGTCCGGCAGGATGGAGGGTAGGCGGCGGGCCAGCATGCTCTTGCCGCTCCCCGGGGGGCCGGACATGAGCAGGTTGTGGCCCCCGGCGGCGGCCACCTCCAGGGCCCGCTTGGCGGCGTGCTGACCCTTCACCTGGGCGAAGTCCGGGGCCTCCCGGGTCTGGGGGGCGGGGGTCCAGGCCGGGGCGGGGGAGATGGGCTCCTCCCCCCGGAGGTGGCGGGCCAGCTGCTCCAGCGTCTCCACCGGGTAGACGGTGAGGTCCCCCGCCAGGGTGGCCTCGGCGGCGGAGTCGGCGGGGACGTAGAGGGTCTTCACCCCCGCCCGCCGGGCGGCCATGGCCATGGGGAGCATCCCGGGGATGGGCCGGAGCTGGCCGGTGAGGGACAGCTCCCCCACCAGGGCGGCGTCCGGGGCAGGGGCGGGGAGCTGCCCGGCGTCGGTGAGGATGCCCACCAGGATGGGAAGGTCGTACACGGTGCCCGCCTTCCGGCGGTCGGCGGGGGCCAGGTTGACGGTGATCCGGGAGACGGGGAAGGTGAAGCCGCAGTTCTTGATGGCGGCCCGGACCCGATCCCGGGCCTCCTTCACCGCCGCGTCGGGCAGGCCGACGATGTCAAAGTTGGGCAGGCCGCCGGACAGGTCCACCTCGGTGGTCACCAGATACCCGGCCACCCCCTGGATGCCCAGGGACAGGACTTTGCAGGCCAAGACCGCTCCCCTCCTCTCGCTCAGTTTGTTCCATTATACGGGATGGGACCTGAAAATGCAAGGGAAAGGCCGGAACGCCCCGCGCTCCGGCCCGCTGTGTGTCCCCGCCGCCCGGGGGCGGCCTGTCTCACGCCTCCGGCTCCTCCGGCGGCGCGGTGACCTCCACCCGGATCTCCAGCACCCGGCGGTGCTCCACCTGGGTGACGGTGACGTGGAGGTTTTCGTAGTCGAAGCTGTCCCCCACCTCGGGGATGCGGCCGATCTGTTCCAGCACCCAGCCGGAGACGGTGGCGCTCTCGCACTCCCCCTTCAGGGCAAAGAGGTCGTAGAGGTCGGCCAGGTCCGCCGAGCAGGTGATGGTGTAGCTGTCGTCTGGGTTTTTTTGGAAGTTCTCAATGACCTCGTCGTGCTCGTCCCAGATCTCCCCCACCAGCTCCTCCAGAATGTCCTCCAGGGTGACGATGCCCTCGGTGCCGCCGTACTCGTCCACGATGACGGCCATGTGGTTCTGGTTGGACTGGAGCACCCGCATGAGGTCGGAGATCTTCGTGTTGGCGGAGGTGAAGATGACCTCCTTGGTGAGGGCGGGAATGTCGTCCATGCCGTGGTAGCGGGCGGCGTAGAAGTCCTTTTCGTGGATGACGCCCACAATGGAGTCGATGGTGTCGTGATAGACGGGCAGGCGGGAGTACCCGGTCTCGGCGAAGCGGGCGGCCAGCTCGTCGGGGGTGACGTCGTCGCTCACCGCCTCGATGTCCACCCGGGGGGTGAGGATCTCCCCCACCTCCAGATCGTCAAACTCGATGGCGGCCCGGATGAGCTGGCTCTCGTGGGAGTCCAGCCCCCCCTCGTCCTCCGCCTGGGTGACCATGGCGGCCAGCTCCTCGTCGGTGATCCCCTCGTCGGAGGGGGCCTTGAACAGCCGGGCGACCAGCTGCTTCATCTGGGCGAAGACAAAGGCCAGGGGGGTGAGGACCCGCACCAGGAAGCGCACGATGGGGGTGGCGAAGATGGCGAAGCCCTGACTGCGCTCCTTGGCCATGCTCTTGGGGGTGATCTCCCCGAAGGTGAGCACCAGCAGGGTCATGACCACGGTGGACACCGCCGGGCCGGGGTCCCCCAGCAGGCCGGAGAAGAAGACGGTGGCCACGGTGGTGGAGGCGATGTTGACGATGTTGTTGCCGATGAGGATGGTGATGAGGAGCCGGTCATAGTCCTCCGCCAGGTCCAGGCACCGCTTGGCCCGCTTGTCGCCGTTTTCCGCCCAGGCCCGCAGCCGGATCTTGTTGACGCAGGAAAAGGCGGTCTCGGTGGCGGAGAAGAAGGCGGAGAGGACCAGCAGCACCACAAGGGACGCCACCATCACGATACTGGGTATGTCCATCTGGACAGATCAACTCCTACTGTTTTTCAAATTTTTTCCGCCGCTGTTTTCGGCAGAAAATATATACACAAAAAATATACCATATCTTTCCTGGGAATGCAAGGGGGCGGAAAAAGCTATTGCCACCTCCCTTATAATATGGTATACTTAGACTGTTATCGTATCGAAATGTCCGGGTAAGGAGTGGTCGCATGAACCGAAACCCGTATCGCAGCTACCGGGGGCGGAAGACCCTGGGGCGGCGGGTGCTCACCGCCATCGTCATCCTGCTGGCGGTGGCGCTGCTGCTGGGCCTGGTGGCCCTGGTGGTCCTGCCCAACTACGCCGTCTACACCGCCGACGGCCTCCGCTTTGACCTGCCCCTGCTGGGCAAGGGCAGGGGGGAGCCCACCCCGGAGCCGCTGCCCGACGAGGCCCAGGAGCCGGAGGTGGTCATCGACGTCCCCTCTCCCACCCCCTCGCCCAGCCCCACCCCGGCCCCCTCCGCTCCGGCGGCGGTGGACCTGTCCGGCCTTGTCCGGCGGGAGCCCACCCTGGGCCTGGTGGAGGTGGCGGGGGCGGGCCCCGGGCAGAGGCAGGGCGGCATCTTTGACATGACCGGCGGGCTGACCACCCCCGGCCAGCTCCCCCAGGGGGATCACCAGGCCGCCCGGGAGGTCTGCGCCCAGCTGCCCTACGCCGTGGCCTGGCTGGCCCCCGACTGGGCGGCGCTCCTGGCCCGGGAGGGGGGCGAGGAGGACCTGACCGGGTGGTGCCTCGCCCTGGCCGACAGCGGCTATGACGAGATCCTCTTCTCCGAGGCGGTCCCCGCCGACGACGGCGCCGCCCTGGCCCAGACCTACCGGGCGGTGAAGGCCGCCCTGGACCAGGCCGGGTGGCAGGGACGGCTGGGCCTGGTGCTGGACCAGAGCCTGGCCGGGTCGACGTACGCCCCCGATCTCTTGCCCGCCATCGCCCAGAGCTTCGGGCGGCTCTACTTCCGCCGTTCCCTCCGGGACGACGTCCACACCGCCCTGGCGGAGGCGGGCTTTGACGACAAGGCCATGAACATCGTCACCGTCTACGACCGGCCCCAGTCGGTGCGCTGGGCCTGGGCGGCCCTGCCCGCGACCCAGTCCTGACCCCTGGAAAGGAGAACGCTATGCCCGGAAAACACATCCCCTCCTATGAGGGGACCCTCCGCGCCCACATGGTCAACATCCCCGCCTGCATCAGCCAGTGCTCCGGCATCCGGGTCTTTGGCCGGCGGATCAAGTCCCTGGCCTTCACCACCGACGTGGCCATCCTCCGCAACATCAACGCCGACGCGGTGATCGCCGTCTACCCCTTCACCCCCCAGCCCATCATCACCCAGACCATCATCACCGCCGCCGATATGCCCGTCTTCGTGGGGGTGGGCGGCGGCGTGACCCAGGGGACCCGGGTGATCGGCCTGGCGGTGGACGCGGAGCGATCCGGGGCCTTTGGGGTGGTGGTGAACGCCCCCACCCAGAACGAGATCGTGGCCCAGCTGAAAAAGGTGCTGGACATCCCGGTGGTGGTCACGGTGGTCTCCCAGCGCACCGACGTGGCCGCCCGGCTGAAGGCGGGGGCGGACATTCTGAACGTCTCCGGGGCGGCCAACACCCCCGCCATCGTCGCCCAGATCCGGGCGCAGTTCCCCAAGGTGCCCATCATCGCCACCGGCGGCCCCACCGAGGAGACCATTCGGGCCACCATCGCCGCCGGGGCCAACGCCATCACCTACACGCCCCCCACCAACGGCCAGCTCTTCTCCGAGCTGATGGAGCGCTACCGGCAGGCGGAGGACGTGATCTGAGGGGCTGTTGATTGCCCGGCTGGGCTATTCTTCTGCGTGAGGTTGGCGTCCTATGCTCTTTTCCAGCGACCTGTTCCTCTTTGTCTTTCTCCCCATCGTCCTGCTGATCTACTACGGCCCCCTGCGGTCCAGCCGCCGGGGGCAAAATCTGTTTCTGCTCATCGCCTCCCTGGTCTTCTACGGCTGGGCGGAGCCGGTGTTCGTGCTGGTGATGCTGGGCAGCGTGGGGTATAACTACGCCCTGGGGCTATGGGCCGCCGAGCGGCGGCGGCGCGGGGCGGGGACCGCCCCCCCGGTGGCCCTGGCGGTGGCGGGGGACCTGTCTCTGCTCTTCGTGTTCAAGTACCTCACCTTCACCCTGGCCAACCTCCGCTCCCTGGGCCTGGACGCGCCGCTGGTGAACGTGGCGCTGCCGGTGGGCATCTCCTTTTTTACCTTCCAGGCCCTCTCCTACGTGCTGGACGTGGCCCGGGGGGAGGCGGAGGCCCAGAAAAACCCCCTGAACGTGGGGCTCTACATCGCCTTCTTCCCCCAGCTCATCGCCGGGCCCATCGTGAAGTACCGCACCGTGGCCTGGCAGATCGGCCACCGCCGGGAGAGCTGGGCGGGCTTCTCCCAGGGGTGCTGGCGCTTCCTCATCGGCCTGGGGAAAAAGGTCATCCTGGCCAACCAGCTGGCGGTCATCGCCGACGCCGCCTTCGCCCCCGGCGGCCCGGGCTCGGTGTCCATGGCGTGGCTGGGCGCGGTGTGCTACACCCTCCAGATCTACTTCGACTTCAGCGGCTACTCCGACATGGCCATCGGCCTGGGCAAGATGTTCGGCTTTCAGTTTTTGGAGAACTTCCGCTACCCCTACCTGGCCTCCTCCTGCCGGGACTTCTGGAAGCGCTGGCACATCAGCCTGACCACCTGGTTCCGGGACTACCTCTACATCCCCCTGGGGGGCAACCGGATGAAAAGCAAGTGGGGCGTTTGGCGGAATATGCTGGTGGTGTGGCTGTTCACCGGCATCTGGCACGGGGCCAACTGGACCTTCGTGGTCTGGGGCCTGGTGTGGTTCTGCCTGCTGTGGGCGGAGCGGCAGCGGGACCTCCTGAAGGGCTGGCCGCTGTGGGCCCGGCGGGCGGTCACCTTCCTCATCGTCAACTTCACCTGGGTGCTCTTCCGGGCGGACAGCATCGGCGCCGCCCTGCGCTTTCTGGGCGTCATGCTGCTGGCCGGGGCCCCGGAGCTCTGGAGCGTGGAGACGGGGTACTACCTGACCCAGAACTGGTTTGTCCTGCTCCTGTCCGTCCTGGCCTGCGCCCCCACCGCCACCTGGCTCCGGGGTCGGCTGGCCCGCCTGTCGGAGCGGCGGGGGTGGCCGGGGCTGATGCCCGCCTGGGACGGGGTGTGCGCGGTGAGCCTGGCCGCCGTGTTCCTCATCTCCGCCGCCTTTTTGGTCAAGGGGAGCTACAACCCCTTCATCTACTTCAACTTCTGACGCCCCGACGAAACACACAGAGAGGAGGGCTGGACCGTGGCGTGGACATACCGGCTGAAACGGACCTTCGGGAACCGCCACGCCCTGACGGCGGTCCTCTTTCTGGCCATCCTGCTCTGGGGCTCGCTCACCGTCCTGCTGGGCGTGCTGGAGGCGCGGACCGCCTGCGCGGGCTACGCGCGGCCCGACCTCCCGCAAAAGACCGACCTGCCCGTTCCCGGTCGGGAACGGGCGGGGGCGCTTCCCAGCGCCCCCGCTGATCTGACCCTCCCCGCCCCGGTGGAGCCCTGGCCGGACCGGGTGGCGGAGGAGACCGCCGCCGTCCAGGGGGCGGTGACCCAGGCCCTGGAGGACGACCACACCCTCATCGAGCTCTTCGGGGCCGTGCAGGCCCTCACCGGTCGGACGGTGGTGGAGGACACGGCGGACCCGACCTACACCGTGGTCCGGCTGGCGGACGGCGGCCTGTCCTTCCTGGGCCAAGGGGAGCCGGACCCCCAGGTCCAGGCGGGGGAGCTGAAGCGCCTCCAGACCGCCCTGGCCCAGCGGGACATCCCCCTGCTCTACTGCCAGGCCCCCTCCAAGCTGGAGCCGGGGGCGGAGGGCCTGCCCTACGGGACGGAGGACACCTCCAACGCCTGTGCCGACCGCCTCCTGGCCGTCCTGGCGGAGAAGGAGGTGGACGCCCTGGACCTGCGCCAGACCCTCCGGGACGCGGGGGGCGACTGGGGGGACTGGTTCTACCGCACCGACCACCACTGGACCCCCCAGGCCGCCTTCACCGCCTTCCAGGCCCTGGCGGAGCGGCTGGAGGGGTATGACCAGACCCGCGCCGCGGGCCAGGAGACCAGCCGCCAGCCCATCGCCATCGACGAGCGCTGTACCGACCCCGCCTCCTACGACCGCGCCACCCTCACCCGCTTCTTCCTGGGCAGCCAGGGCAAGCGGGTGGGCAGCGCCTACGCCGGCGTGGACGACTTCGTCCTCTGGACCCCCAAATTTCCCACCCTCCTGCGCTACACCGGGGCCTATGGGGGCGACCGCTTCGGCGACCTGACCGAGACCGTCCTCTTCCCCCAGCGGGTGGAGGAGCGGGACCTCTACGGCGGCAACCCCTACACCTACTACGCCGGCGGGGACTACCCCTTCGCCCAGGTCACCAACTACTACAACCCCCAGGGCCCCCGGGTCCTGCTCATCCGGGACTCCTACGCCTGCGCCCTGACCCCCTACCTGGCCATGGCCTGCTCCCAGTTCACCACCGTCGACCCCCGCTCCTTCACCGGCGACCTGCTGAGCACCCTCGACTGGGTCCGCCCGGACGTGGTGGTGATGCTCTACTCCTCCGGCTTGGTGCGGGAGGAGGAGCCCTACCGCCTCCTCTCCCAGGCCCCCGCCCCCTCCAAGGGGGACGTTCTGCGCTGGGACCGGAAGGAAATTTTCGGAGAAACGTAAAAAAATTGTGAACGCTCTTGCATTTTGTCCCGGGATGGGGTATCATACGGGTTAGCACTCGGAAAGAAAGAGTGCTAACCCGTGTTTTTTCAAAAAATTTTTCATATAGGAGCGAGAGCTATGGCAAAGAAGCAGTTCAAAACGGAGTCCAAGCGCCTGCTGGACCTGATGGTGAACTCCATCTACACCCACAAGGACATCTTCCTGCGGGAGCTGATCTCCAACGCCAGCGACGCCATTGACAAGCTGGCCTACAAGGCCCTCACCGACGACAAGGTGGGCCTGGACCGGGGGGATTTTCAAATCGCCATCGTCCCCGATAAGGAAAACCGCACCCTGACCATCTCGGACAACGGCATCGGCATGACCGCCGAGGAGCTGGAGAAGAACCTGGGCACCATCGCCCGGAGCGGCTCGCTCCAGTTCAAGAAGGAGATGGAGGAGGGCAAGGGGGAGGACGTGGACATCATCGGCCAGTTCGGCGTGGGGTTCTACTCCGCCTTCATGGTGGCCGACCAGGTCACCGTGCTCTCCCGGGCCTACGGGGAGGACGCCGCCCACCGCTGGACCTCCACCGGCGCGGACGGCTACACCATCCAGGAGGACAGCCGGGAGGCGGCGGGGACGGACGTGATCCTCCACATCAAGCCCCAGGGGGAGGGGGAGGACTACGACAGCTACCTGGACCCCCACTATTTGGAGGCCCTGGTGAAGAAGCACTCCGACTACATCCACTACCCCATCCGCATGGAGCTGGAACACACCCACCTGAAGCCCGCCCCCGACCCCAAGCCGGAGGACTACAAGCCCGAGTACGAGACCCACCGGGCGTGGGAGACGCTGAACTCCATGGTGCCCCTGTGGAACCGGCCCAAGAAGGACGTGACCGAGGAGGAGCGGAACCAGTTCTACAAGGAGAAGTTCGGCGACTGGCAGGACCCCCTGTCCTGCGTCCAGGTCTCCGCCGAGGGGGCGGTGAACTACAAGGCCCTGCTCTACATCCCCGCCCAGGCGCCCTACGACTACTTCACCCGGGACTTCCAGAAGGGCCTCCAGCTCTACTCCTCCGGGGTGCTCATCATGGACAAGTGCGCCGACCTCCTGCCCGAGCACTTCCGCTTCGTCCGGGGGGTGGTGGACTCCCCCGACTTCTCCCTGAACATCTCCCGGGAGATTCTCCAGCACGACCGGCAGCTGAAGACCATCGCCGCCAACCTGGAGAAGAAAATCAAAGGGGAGCTGGAGCGGCTGTTGAAAGACGAGCGGGAGAAGTACGGCACCTTCTGGAAGGCCTTTGGCCCCCAGCTCAAGTACGGCGTGGTCAGCGACTTCGGCCAGAACAAGGAGCTCCTGCGGGACCTGCTGCTCTTCTGGAGCTCCAAGGAGGAGGAGATGGTCACCCTGGCCGAGTACCAGGCCCGGATGCCGGAGAGCCAGCCCTTCGTCTACTACGTCCGGGCGGAGAGTAAAGACAAGGCCGCCACCCTGCCCCAGGTGGAGCGAATTCTGGACGCGGGCTACGAGGTCCTCTACCTCACCGAGGACGTGGACGAGTTTGTGGTCCAGGTGCTGGAAAAGCAGGGAGAGAAGCCCTTCAAGGCCGTCTCCGCCCCCGACGCCCTCCCGGAGACCGACGCCCAGAAGGAGGAGCACCAGCGCCGCCAGGAGGAGAACAAGGACCTGCTGGATTTCTGCAAGGAGACCCTGGGCGAGCGGGTGCACGAGGTGCGCCTCTCCCGCATTTTGAAGTCCGCCCCGGTGTGCATGACCACCGACGGGCCCATGTCCTTCGAGATGGAGCGGTACTTTGAGAAGGTGGAGGGCCAGGCCCCCATGAAGGCCCAGCGGGTGCTGGAGCTGAACCCGGACGCCCCCGTCTTCGCCGCCCTGCAAAAGGCCAAGGCGGAGGACGAGGCCAAGGCAAAGGACTACGTGGAGCTCCTCTACGCCCAAGCCTGCCTGGGCGCCGGTCTGGAACTGGAAGACGTAGCCGCCTACACCCGCCTGGTCTGCTCCCTGATGCAATAAAACAAAAAAGCAAAACAGGCTGTGGGAAAACTTTCCCGCAGCCTGTTTTTGCTTTACAGAGATCACGTAAGGCTAAGATATTCCGATACTTGATAGGCGCCCTCTTTCTGGGCGACCAAATATAAAGTGTCCGCTTCCTCATCAATTAAAGCATACCCATCCCTGCCAAGGAGAAGATCGCGCACGGAGGGACCGTCTTCTATGCAGGGTTCAAAATCCGTGATCAATTTGCCGCTTGACGCGCGATATAGCGCCCACATATCCTGATCATACAAAACATAGAGATCATCCTCGACCTCGTTTTTAGCCTCCAGATCCCACGCGTCGTTATCTGGACGCTCGATGGCGGTTTGGATATCCACGATTCCGCCGCAGGGGATGAGTTCTTCCGCACGGTCATTGATCAATCCCATTTGCCCCTCTTGGTCGGTGACAAGATAAAGGCCGGAGACATTGACCTTCTGCACGTTGGAATATCCCCGCGG
>CANQMK010000029.1 GCA_947624895.1 uncultured Oscillospiraceae bacterium
GAGAACGGCAACGTCATCAAGCTGGAGCACAACCAGTTCGTCTCCATCAACCGCCAGAGCGCCGTGGAGCTGCGGGTCACCCTGGAGGCCTTCGGCCACGAGCACAAGCAGACCATCCTGGCCGCCCTGAAGCGGGAGGGCTACGAGGCCCGGCTGGTGAACACCGCCGACTTTTACAACTGACAGACCGACCCCCCGGCGGCCCAGATGGGCCGCCGGGGGGCATATCTTAGGTGCGGCGGACCCGCCGGGCCGTAGCGGCAGGCAAGGGCCGTGGGCGGCTGGGGGACCGGCCGCCGTCCCGGGAGCCGAGCCGCTTGCACCATCCTATGCCGCCAAGGGAAGGAGTGCCCCACATGACGCCTCTCATCGCCCCCTCCATCCTCTCCGCCGACTTCTGCCACCTGGCCCAGGAGCTGGAGACGGTCCAGACCGCCGACTGGCTCCACGTGGACGTGATGGACGGCCAGTTCGTGCCCAACCTCACCGTGGGCGTGCCGGTGGTCCAGTCCCTGCGCAAGACCACCGCCATGCCCCTGGACGTCCACCTGATGATCGAAAAGCCCCTGCGCTACGTGGAGACCTTCGCCCAGGCGGGGGCGGACTACCTCACCTTCCACCTGGAGGCGGACCACCCCTCCGGCATCCGGGCCGCCGTGGACCTGGCCGGGCGGCTGGGGGTGAAAAAGGGGGTGGCCCTGCGGCCCATCACCAAGGCCGAGGCCATCCTGCCCTACCTCCCGGACCTGAACATGGTGCTGGTGATGACGGTGGAGCCCGGCTTCGGCGGCCAGGCGTTTTTGGCCGACCAGCTGAGCACCATCCAGGCCGTCCGGGCCCTCATCGACAAGTACAACCCCGCCTGCCGCCTGGAGGTGGACGGGGGGATCGACCCGTCCACCATCGGCGCGGCCTTCGCCGCCGGGGCGGACACCTTCGTGGCCGGCTCGGCGGTGTTCGGCCAGGGGGACCGGGCGGCGGCCATCGCCGACCTGCGGGGTGGCTGTCATGGCTAACAATGCCTTTCCCCCCGCCCTGGACGCCCTGGTGGAGCAGTTCGCCCGCCTCCCCGGGGTGGGGCGCAAGTCCGCCCAGCGGCTGGCCTTCTTCGTGCTGGGCCTGCCCCAGGGGGAGGTGGAGGCCTTCGCCCAGGCCCTCCTCACCGCCAAAGGGGAGATCCACCGCTGCCCGGTGTGCCAGAACTTCTCCGAGGGGGAGGGCCCCTGCGCCCTGTGCCGCAGCTCCCGGCGGGACCGCTCCACCGTCTGCGTGGTGGCGGAGGCCCGGGACGTGGCCGCCCTGGAGCGGAGCCAGGAGTACCAGGGCCTCTACCACGTCCTCCACGGGGTCATCTCCCCCATGAACCACATCGGCCCCGACGACCTGGCGGTGAAGGAGCTGCTGGAGCGGGTGGGCCAGGGGGAGATCCGGGAGGTCATCATGGCCACCAACCCGGACACCGAGGGGGAGGCCACCGCCATGTACCTCTCCCGCCTGCTCAAACCCTTCGGGGTGACGGTGACCCGCCTGGCCTACGGCGTGCCGGTGGGCGGCCACCTGGAATTCGCCGACGACGCCACCCTCATGCGCGCCCTGGAGGGCCGCCGGGAGATGTGAACAAAGCGCCGGGCCGCGCGCGGCCGCGGCGGGGAGGAGATCGTGCTGTGAAACGCCGCCTGGATCTGGACCTGACCCGCGTCGGGTGTATGTGCGCCGTGGTCTACCTCCACGCCGCCTACAACTCCTTCGGCGCCCCGGACGGGAGCCTGCTGTGGCTGACGAGCCACCTGATCAACCTGTTCGCCAGCCTGGCCGTCCCGCTCTTTTTTATGATGTCCGGCGCGCTCACCCTCTCCGCCCGCTCCTCCGCCGACCCCCGGGCGGTCCTGTGCCGCCGGGTCCCCCGGGTGCTGATCCCCCTGGCCGCCTGGAGCGCCGTGATGCTGGCCTACACCGGCGTCACCCAGGGCTGGGACGCCGCCCGGACCGGCCTGCTGGGCATCCTCCACGCCCCCGCCAACACGGCCTACTGGTTCCTCTACGCCCTCATCCCCATGTACCTCCTGCTCCCCGCGCTCCGTCCGATGGCGGAGCGGCTGAGCCGGACCCAGTGGCGGTATCTCCTCCTGCTCTGGCTGTGCCTCACCCTGGGCCTGCCCACCCTGCGCGCCTTTCTGCCATCGGTGTGGCAGGAGGTCCTGACCGAGCACTGGACGCTGAACCTCAACGCGGTGGGCGGCTATCTGGGCTATTTCCTGCTGGGGGCGTATCTGGACCGGCTGGAGACCCCGCCCCGCCGGAGCGTGCTCCTCTGGGGCACCCTGGCCGCTGCCCTGGCCGTCTTCGCCGCCACCTGGCTGGACAGCGTCCACCTGGGGGCCTACTCCCACCGCTTCACCGACTACCTCTGCGTCTTCACCGCGCTCCGGGCGGCGGGGGTGTTTTTGCTGATGAAGTCCCTCTTCGGCGCGCGGCCCTCCCGCTCCCCCGTCCTCGTCCTGCTGTCCAACTGCTCCTTCGGCGTCTATCTGGCCCACCCGCTGGTCCTCCTCGCGGGCGGAGAGCTCTGGGGGCGGCTGACCGGGAGCTACCTGCTGGGCTCCCTCTCCCGGATGTCCGTCTTCTACCTCCTGGCCCTGGCGTGCGGCGTCCTCCTCGCCCTGGTCCTCAGCTCCATCCCCGGCCTCTCCTGGATGTGCACCGGCCGGAGGTTCCGGGACACCTGGCGCGACGCCAGCCTCTGGGGCCTGTTCCCCCGCCGGGGCCAGCGCCCCACCGACCCCGATCACCCCGACCCGCCATTCTTCCTTGACAACCGGGGGGAAGATGGCTAAAATGGGGCTTGACCTGACCTCTTCTACATTACATTTGGAGGTTTTTTCTATGAAGTCCTTCGGCGTAAACGAGCTGCGGGAGATGTGAAAACATCTTGACAATTCTGGGAAAGCTGATACAATAAACGGGCAAAACGCAAAAGAGGCGATGACGGGCCGCCAACCCCGAGCCGCCGGCGACGAGCCGGACGCCCCATCCCCGTTATCGGATGACAAGTGGCCCATTTCGGGCAATCTGGGTGGTACCGCGGAGCACACGCTTCGTCCCTGACAGACAGGGGCGGAGCGTTTTTTTACGGCCCCACCCTCCCCCCCAAAAAACAAAAAATTTTTCGCGTAAGGAGAGATACCCATGTCTGAGCCCAAGTTTTTCGGCGTGAACGAGCTGCGGGAGATGTTCCTGAAGTTCTTTGAGAGCAAGGGCCATCTGCGCCTGCCCAGCTTCTCCCTGATCCCCCAGGGGGACGCCTCCCTGCTGCTCATCAACAGCGGCATGGCCCCCATGAAGCCCTACTTCACCGGGGAGGAGGAGCCCCCCCGCCACCGGGTGACCACCTGCCAGAAGTGCGTCCGCACCGGGGACATCGAGAACATCGGCCACACCGCCCGCCACGGCACCTACTTCGAGATGCTGGGCAACTTCTCCTTCGGCGACTACTTCAAGCGGGAGGCCATCCACTGGGCCTGGGAGTTCCTCACCTCCCCGGAGTGGATCGGTCTGGACCCGGACCGGCTCTACCCCTCCGTCTTTGAGGGCAACGAGACCACCCCCGCCGACGACGAGGCCTGGCGCATCTGGCACGAGGAGATCGGCATCCCCGCCGAGCGCATCTTCAAGTTCGGCAAGGCGGACAACTTCTGGGAGCACGGCTCCGGCCCCTGCGGCCCCTGCTCGGAGATCTACTACGACCGGGGGGAGAAGTACGGCTGCGGCAAGCCGGACTGCACCGTGGGCTGTGACTGCGACCGGTATATCGAGGTCTGGAACATCGTCTTCTCCCAGTTCGACAACGACGGTCAGGACCACTACACCGAGCTCAAGCAGAAGAACATCGACACCGGCATGGGCCTGGAGCGGCTGGCGGTAGTGTGCCAGGGGGTGGACAGCCTCTTCGACGTGGACACGGTGATGAACATCACCCACAAGGTCAGTGAGATCACCGGCGCCCACTACGGCGAGAGCCACGAGAAGGACGTCTCCCTGCGGGTCATCACCGACCACATCCGCTCCGCCACCTTCATGATCTGCGACGGCGTCCTCCCCTCCAACGAGGGCCGGGGCTACGTCCTGCGCCGCCTCCTCCGCCGGGCCGCCCGCCACGGCAAGCTGCTGGGGGTGGACAACGCCTTCCTCTACCAGGTCTGCGCCACCGTCATCGAAAACAACCAGGGCCACTACCCCGAGCTGGCCGAGCGGCAGGAGTACATCACCAAGGTCATCCGCACCGAGGAGGAGAACTTCGCCAAGACCATCGACGGGGGCCTGCGCATCTTCAACGACATGCTGGCCGGGCACCAGGCCAAGGGGGACAAGACCTTCTCCGGCGCGGACGCCTTCAAGCTCTACGACACCTACGGCTTCCCCGTGGACCTGACCATCGAGATGGCCCAGGAGCAGGGCATGACAGTGGACGAGGCGGAGTTCCACGCCCAGATGGAGGAACAGCGCCAGCGGGCCCGGAAGGCCCGGGAGGCCCTGGGCGACCTGGGCTGGGCCGGGGTGGAGTTCGGCAAGGAGGTCCCCCCCACCCAGTTCGTGGGCTACGACCGCGCCGCCATCCAGGACGCCAAGGTGGTGGCCCTGGTGGTGGAGAACGAGCAGGCCGAGGAGATGATGGCCGGCGTGGAGGGCATCGTGGTGCTGGACCGCACCCCCTTCTACGCCGAGATGGGCGGCCAGGTGGCCGACCACGGCACCATCGGCGGCGAGGGTGTCACCTTCACCGTCACCGACGTGCAGAAGAACAAGGGCGGCAAGTATATGCACTACGGCACGGTGACCGCCGGCTCCCTCAAGGTGGGGGATATAGTCTCCGCCGCCATCGACCCGGACCGGCGGAAGGCCGTCATGCGGGCCCACTCCGCCACCCACCTGCTGGACGCCGCCCTGCGCCAGGTGCTGGGCGACCACGTCCACCAGGCCGGCTCCCTGGTGGAGCCGGACCGCATCCGCTTTGACTTCACCCACTTCTCCGCCATGACCCCCCAGGAGCTGGCCCAGGTCTCCGCCCTGGTGAACGAGGCCATCCTGGCCGGGTACGACATCGCCACCGAGGAGCTGCCCATCGAGGAGGCCAAGAAGAAGGGCGCCATCGCCCTCTTCGGCGAGAAGTACGGCGACCGGGTACGGGTGGTCACCATGGGGGACGGCTTCTCCGTGGAGTTCTGCGGCGGCACCCACCTGGACAACACCGCCAAGGCCGGGGTGTTCCACATCAGCAGCGAGTTCTCCGTGGCCTCCGGCGTGCGCCGCATCGAGGCCACCACCGGCCGCCTCTCCCTGGAGGTGATGAACCGCAACCAGGAGATGCTCTTCCAGGTGGCCGCCGCCCTGAAGTCCAAGCCCGCCGAACTGCGGGAGAAGGCCCAGCAGACGGTGGAGGAGCTGAAGAAGCTCCACCAGGCGGTGGAGAAGTTCAAGGCCCAGGCCGCCGCCGGGGAGGCGGAGAACATCCTCTTCTCCGCCCACGAGGTAAAGGGCCTGAAGGTCCTCACCGCCACCGTGCCCGACGCCGACGCCGCCAAGCTCCGCCAGATGGGCGACCTGCTCCGGGACAAGGACCCCAAGCTGTGCGCCGTGCTGGCCAGCGTCAACGACGGCAAGATCACCTTCCTGGCCATCTGCGGGGACGAGGCGGTGAAGATGGGCGTCAAGGCCGGGGACATCGTCAAGCAGGTCTCCGCCATCGCCGGCGGCTCCGGCGGCGGCAAACCCCAGTCCGCCATGGGCGGCGGAAAAGACCCGCTGATGGTGGACAACGCCCTGGCCATGGTGGACAACTTCGTCTCCATGAAGCTGGGCTGACCCGCCGCCCAGCGGCCCTCTGGCCGCCGCGCCCAGTGGCGCGTAGGTTTCGCCGCCTCGGCGGCGGAACCGCGCAGGGGTGGCTCCGCCGCCCCGAGCAATTTGATCTGAGGGGCCCCCGCACGGCGTCAGCCGGGTGGGGACCGGCGGCAAAGACCCGCTGATGGTGGACAACGCCCTGGCCATGGTGGACAACTTCGTCTCCATGAAGCTGGGCTGACCCGCCGCCCAGCGGCCCTCTGGCCGCCGCGCCCAGTGGCGCGTAGGTTTCGCCGCCTCGGCGGCGGAACCGCGCAGGGGTGGCTCCGCCGCCCCGAGCAATTTGATCTGAGGGGCCCCCGCACGGCGTCAGCCGGGTGGGGACCGGCGGCAAAGACCCGCTGATGGTGGACAACGCCCTGGCCATGGTGGACAACTTCGTCTCCATGAAGCTGGGCTGACCCGCCGCGCCCCTCCCCCGTTCCCTCTGTCGCCGCGCCCGGTGCCCGGGCGCGGCGATTTTTCTTGGCAATTTCTCCGCCGTGTGATATAATAGAGAGTGGTTACGCGGCGGTCTGCCCCCGGCGGGCCGCCCCGCCTGCATGATCGAAAGGAGGTCATCCCATGTCTGACTGTCTCTTTTGCAAGATCGCCCGGGGGGAGATCCCCTCCAAGAAGGTCTACGAGGACGAGCTGTGCTACGCCTTCTACGACATCGACCCCCAGGCCCCCGTCCACTTCCTGGTCATCCCCAAGGCCCACATCGCCTCCTGCGGGGCGATCGACGCGGAGAACGCCCCAGTGGTGGCGCATATCTTCCAGGTCATCTCCCAGGTGACCAAAGAGATGGGCGTCACCGATTTCCGGGTGGTGTCCAACTGCGGCCCCCAGGCGGGCCAGAGCGTGCCCCACCTCCACTTCCACGTCCTCTCCGGCCGGGACATGACCTGGCCGCCGGGCTGACCCGCGCCCTTTTCCGCCGCCCGGACCGGGCGCGCGTTCCAGACACAGGAGGGATCCCTATGGATATGACGGAAAAAACGCTGGACAGCTGCCGGGTGTTCGACGGCAAGCTGCTCCACCTGGACGTGGACACCGTGGCCCTGCCCGACGGGCGGACCTCCATCCGGGAGGTGACCCGCCACCCCGGCGGGGTGTGCGTCCTGCCCCTCCACGCCGACGGCACGGTGAGCGTGGTGCGGCAGTTCCGCTACCCCTACGCTGAGGTGGTCACCGAGCTGCCCGCGGGCAAGCTGGAGCCGGGGGAGGACCCCTTTGACGCCGTCCGCCGGGAGCTTAGCGAGGAAACGGGCTGTACCGCCGGGGAGTGGCACGAGATGGGCCTCTTCTACCCCACCCCCGGCTACACCGACGAGCGGCTCCACCTCTACTTCGCCCGGGACCTGACCCTGGGGGCCACCCACCCCGACGAGGGGGAGTTCCTGGAGCAAAACCGGGTGAGCCTGGACGAGCTTCTGGACCAGGTGATGTCCGGGGAACTGAAGGACGGTAAGACCATCGCCCTCATTCTGAAGGTCAAGCGGTTCCTGGACCTGGAGCAGGCGTAAAGACAAGGAGGCGCAAGCCGTGGACAAGACTGTTCTGGTGGTGGATGACGAGGCCAACATCGTGGACATCCTCACCTTCAACCTGGAGCGGGAGGGCTATGCCGTCCTGTCCGCCTACGACGGGCAGGAGGGCCTGGCCCTGGCTCGCGCGCGAAAGCCCGACCTCATCCTGCTGGACCTGATGCTGCCCAAGCTGAACGGCTTCGAGGTGTGCAAGACCCTCCGGGACGAGGGGGACACGGTGCCCATCCTCATGCTCACCGCCCGGGAGGAGGAGTCGGACAAGGTCCGGGGGCTGGAGCTGGGGGCGGACGACTATATCACCAAGCCCTTCTCCGTCCGGGAGCTGATGGCCCGGGTGGGGAGCAACCTCCGCCGCTCCGATATGCCCGCCCGCCCCGCCGGGGCGGGCCAGGGCCTCACCCTGGGGCGCATCCGCCTGGACGGGGAGACCGCCACCTGCTACAAGGACGGCGCGGCCCTGGACCTCTCCCAGCGGGAGTATGAACTGATCTACTTCCTCTGCTCCAACCCCGACAAGGTCTTCTCCCGGGAGGAGCTGATGGAGCACGTCTGGAACTACGCGGGCTACGTGGGCGACGTGCGGGGGGTGGACGTGGCGGTGCGCCGCCTGCGGGAAAAGCTGGAGGACGACCCGGCCAACCCCAAATTCGTCATGACCCGCCGGGGCCTGGGGTACTACTTCCAGTCCCAGCACAACTGATCTCACCCGACACCGGGAGAAGGGGGGCGAGGGGATGCTCCGCTCACTGCATATGAAGCTGGTGCTCATCATGGTGCTGCTCATCGTGGCCCTGATGACGGTGGTGGGCGCCTTCCTGATGAACTCGGTCACCGCCTTCTACGTGGACGACTTCTACTCCAAGATGTCCACCGTCCTCACCGACGAGCAGTTCGTCCGGGACGTGACCACCACCGAGGCGGGCGAGCAGGACAGCCCCTCCAAGATCCAGGCCATCCTCCGCTCCTACGTGGGCCCCCTGGGGGTGGACAGCCGCACCCGCAACTACTACATCCTGGACGGCCAGACCGCCCAGGTCCTGGCCTCCTCCGAGGACGCCGGGACCACCCAGCTCCCCCTCACCCCCAACCTCTCCACCGCCCTGAAGGGCTCGGAGGGGTACGTCAGCGACCCCACCGCCGACTATATGGACGTGGCCATCCCCATCACCCGGGGGGCGGGGCGGTACATCATCTATATCCTGGACAACCGCCAGACCTCCCAGCGCCTGAGCGACCAGCTGTTCCAGCTGATCCTGGAGGCGCTGGTCTTCGGCCTGGCCATCTCCGTGCTGCTCTCCTTCCTCCTGTCCAAGACCATGATCACCCCCATCGAGCGGCTCACCGACGGCGTGCGCCAGGTGGCCTCCGGGGACTTCTCCAAGAAGATCGAGGTGGGCAGCAAGGACGAGATCGGCGTGCTCACGGAGAACTTCAACACCATGGCCCGCCAGCTCCGGGACACCATCGCCCAGGTGGAGAACGAGCGCCACAAGCTGGACACCCTCTTCCTCCACATGACCGACGGCGTGGTGGCCTTCTCCCACCGGGGGCAGATCATCCACACCAACCCCGCCGCCGACCGCCTGCTGGGCCAGGCCCTGGACAGCTCCGTCACCTATGATATGCTCTTTGCCGACATCGCCCCCTTCTACGACGTCCTCTCCCTGGCCGACGAGCCGGACCACCTCACCGGCTCCCGGGAGGTGGAGGACCGGTCCCTGGAGCTGACCCTGGCCCCCTTCGACAAGGGGAGTCCGGACAGCGGCGTGCTGGTGGTGCTCCACGACGTGACCGCCCAGCGCCGGAACGAGGAGATGCGCCGGGAGTTCGTGGCCAACGTCTCCCACGAGCTGCGCACCCCCCTCACCTCCATCCGCTCCTACGCCGAGACCCTGGCCGAGAGCGGGGACGACCTGCCGGAGAAGACCCGGGCCGGGTTCTTCCAGATCATCCTCAGCGAGACCGACCGCATGACCCACATCGTCCAGGACCTCCTCACCCTCTCCCGGTTCGACTCCGGCCGGGCGGAGCTCACCTTCGCCCCCTTCTCCTTCCTGGAGGCCGCCGAGGGCGTGTGCCGCTCGGTGAAGCTGGACGCGGAGCGGCACAACCACACCCTCACCCTCAAGGCCCCCCGCCGCCTGCCCGACGTGGTCGGTGACCGGGACCGGATCGTCCAGGTGATGGTGAACATCGTCTCCAACTCCATCAAGTACACCCCCAACGGCGGCCACATCGCCATGACGGTGGGCGCCCAGGGCGACCGGGTCTGGCTGGAGGTGGACGACGACGGCATCGGCATCCCCCAGGCCGACCGGGACCGCATCTTCGAGCGGTTCTACCGGGTGGACAAGGCCCGCTCCCGCCAGTCCGGCGGCACCGGCCTGGGCCTGTCCATCGCCAAGGAGATCGTGGACCGTCACCACGGCTCCCTCTCCCTGGTGGACAAGGAGGGCCCCGGCCTGCGGGTGCGGCTGGAGCTCCCCATAGGAGGGCCTGAGGCATGACGGGGAAGCGTCGGCGTCTGTGGGAGGGCGGCAAGACCCTCCTCATCCTTCTGCTCACCTGCTCGGCGGTCTACCTGGCCAGCCGCACCCTCTTCCCCCGGCAGCTCAGCCAGCTCCTCTCCCCCCGGCCCCAGGCGCCGGAGAGCGTCGGCTCCGCCGCCCTCTCCAGCCAGACCCTCCGCCCCGCGGCGCTGTGCGTCACCTGGGAGGACAAGCGCTACGCCATGCTCTACGACCAGGACGACCAGGAGGTCTACGCCCAGGTCTCCGCCCTGCTGGCGGAGGCCCTGGAGGACGCCGCCGCCCCGGCTGAGCTCCCCCAGCGGGAGTGGGAGCGCTACCTCCTCTCCCCCGGCCTCTACTGCGAGTATCTGGCCCCCATGCCCCTGGACGCCCTGTCCCGCTGGCTGTCCGGGGAGGAGAACACCGCCCTGGCGGGGGCCTGGGCCCAGCGGCTGTGCGTCACCGGCCGCCGTCTCTGCTACCAGGACCGGGACGGGTCCTTCTACGCCTGTCCCCTGGCCCCCGACCTGTCTGAGGCCCTGGCGGGCCTGGCCGCCCCCCTCACCTCCAACGGCGCCCGCTTCGCCGGGGAGACGGAGGACTACGGCGCCCTGCGGTGGGACACCCCCGTCCTCCCCGTCACCCCCAGCCTGCCCCAGCTGACGGCGGAGACCCCCGTGGCCGTCACCGGCGGCGCCCCCAACGAGGCGCTGTCCCAGGCCCTGCGGGCCCTGTCCTTCCACCCCCAGACCAACCCCCTCTACGCCATCACCGGCGGCTGGGCCATCAACGACGGCGGGGAGACCCTGCGCATCGACACCTCCGGCACGTTGACCTACCGCCGCTCCGAGGAGGGGGCCCACTTCTCCTCCGCCGGTTCCGACCTGGACACCACCCGCGCCCTGGCCGAGTCCGCCCTGGGCGCGCTGTGCGGGGAGGCCAGGCTCTACCTCCAGGCGGTCCGGCAGACGGAGGCGGGCACGGTGATCTCCTACGGCTACGCCTACCGGGGGGCCGCCATCCAGTTGGGCCGGGAGGGGTGGTGCGCCCAGTTCACCCTCTGGGACGGACAGGTGGAGTCCTTCACCCTCAGGCCCCGGCGCTACACCGCCCAGGCCGACCGGCCCACCCTGCTCCTGCCCCAGGAGCAGGCCGCCGCCGCCCTCGTCGGCCCGGAGGAGGGGCAGTCCCTGGTCCTCCTCTACGACGACGACGGCCAGACCCCGTCCCTGACCCCCTTCTGGGCGGTCCGGACCCAGGAGGTGACGTGACGGCATGGAGCGCGCCAAGCTGAAGAACATCATCCTGACCATCCTGGTCATCACCAACGTCCTCCTGCTGGGCCTCACCCTCTTCCAGCAGGCCCAGAGCCGCCGCTACCGCCAGCAGACCCTCCAGGACGCGGTGGAGCTCCTGGCCCAGCGGGGGATCGCCGCCCAGGCGGAGGATATGCCCGACCGGGACTTCCCCCCGCCCCAGCTGCTGGAGGAGGACGCCCAGGAGGAGCTGGCCCGCTTCGCCGCCCTCCTGGGGCAGGACGCCGTCCGCGCCCAGCGGGGCCTGGTCTCCCTCTACACCGGCTCCCAGGGCTCGGCGGAGGTCCGGGAGAACGGGGCTTTCTCCGTGGAGCTGGCCCCAGGGGCCTACCCCCTCTCCGACGGCCAGGACCTGGCCCAGCACGCCGCCGCCGTCCTGGAGCGGCTGGGCTTCCACGCCCGGATCACCGCCGTGGAGGACAGCGCCGTCACCGCCGTGGAGACGCTGGGGGGCGTGCCCGTCTTCTCCTGCACCGCCCTTCTGCTCTATGACCAGGGGGAGCTGCGGGCCATCTCCGGCGTCCGCCTCACCGGGACCCCCGCCCCCGACCCCCAGGCGGAGGAGTGCCTGTCCACCGCCACCCTGCTGGTGCGCTTCCGGGCGGGGATCATCACCTCCGGGGACGCCTGCGCCGCCATCCGCTCCGCCACCCAGGGCTACATCCTGGCCGCCGACGCCAACCGCACCCTCCGCCTCACCCCCGTCCTGCGCCTGGAGACGGACACCAATCTCTACCTCCTCAACGCCATCACCGGCGAGTTCCAGCGGGCCTGACCGCCTCCGGCGCTCGCCGGTCTTTTCTCGAAAGTGTGTTTGATTTTTCCGTTTTTTGGGCAAACTGATAGGGGGAGGAGGAAAAAATTTTCAAAAATTTCATTTTTCCCTTGTTTTTTTCCGCGGTTGTGTTATACTATGGTTTGTGAGTGGGCTCTCGGGCCCCTCGCCTGTCTCGCCTTTCCCGCGCCGACCGGCCCCCTTCGCCTCCCCTTGGGCCGCGCGGTAGCTCATGCCCGGGGTGGAACACAGCCCCGGCTCATAGAGGGTTTTGATTTTGACGAAATATGTGATCACCGGCGGTCGTCCGCTCTACGGCTCTATCGACATCAGCGGCGCGAAGAACGCCGCCGTGGCCATCATCCCCGCCGCCCTTCTGGTGGATGGGGTGTGCCGCATTGAAAACGTCCCCCAGATCAGCGATGTGACCCTGATCCTCACCATTCTCCAGGACCTTGGCGCGGAAGTCCGAACGGTCAACCGCACCACGGTGGATATCGACTGCTCCCACGTGCGCAATCAGGTAGTGCCCTACCATCTGGCCCGGAAGATCCGCGCCAGCTACTACCTGATCGGCGCGCTTTTGTCGCGCTTCGGCTCGGCCCAGGTGCCCCCTCCCGGCGGCTGCGACCTGGGCGGCCGCCCCATCGACCAGCACATCAAGGGCTTCTCCGCCATGGGCGCGGAGGTGGACGTGCGGGGCGGGTATATCCACGCCGTGGCCTCCGGCGGTCGGCTCAAGGGCGGCCAGGTGTACCTGGACATCGTCTCGGTGGGCGCCACCATGAACATCATGATCGCCGCCACCCTGGCCGACGGCATGACCGTCATCGAAAACGCCGCCAGGGAGCCCCACATCGTGGACCTGGCCAACTTCCTCAACTCCATGGGGGCGGACATCCGTGGCGCGGGCACCGACGTGATCAAGATCCGCGGGGTGGACCGCCTGGGCGGCGGGACCTACTCCATCATCCCCGACCAGATCGAGGCGGGCACCTACATGGCCGCCGTGGCCGCCGCCGGCGGGGAGGTCCACATCCGCAACGTCATCCCCAAGCACCTGGAGTGCATCACCGCCAAGCTCCAGGAGATGGGGGTCACCATTCTCGAGGAGGACGAGTCCCTCCTGGTCCGCCGGGACGGCCCCCTGCTCCGCACCAATGTGAAGACCATGCCCTACCCCGGCTTCCCCACCGATATGCAGCCCCAGATCGCCGCCTGTCTCTGTCTGGCCCAGGGCACCAGCGTCCTCACCGAGGGCATCTGGGACAACCGCTACCGCTACGTGGACGAGTTCCGCCGCCTGGGGGCCCAGATCCAGGTGGACGGCAAGGTGGCGGTGATCGAGGGGGTCGGACAGCTCACCGGCGCGCCGGTCCGGGCCTGCGACCTCCGGGCGGGGGCCGCCATGGTCATCGCGGGCCTGGCCGCCCACGGGGTCACGGAGATCGACTCTGTCTACCACATCGAGCGGGGCTATGAGGACATCGTCCGCAAGCTCACCGGCGTAGGGGCGGACATCAAGGTCGTGGTCACCCCGGACGAGGAGGAGGAAGGCCAGTCCAACGTGGGCTGATCCCGCCTCTCGCGCGCGCACAGCTTTTCCGGCGGCGGCTCTGTCCGCCGCTTTTTTCCACCCTTTTTTCAAGGAGGTGTCCCCCCTGTATCTCACCATCTTCGCCAGCGGCTCCACCGGCAACTGCGCCCTGGTCTCCCAGGGGGAGACCCACATCCTGGTGGACGCGGGCATCTCCTGCCGGCGGATCGGGGCGTGCCTGGCCCACTGGAACCTGAGCCCGGCGGCCATCACCGCCGCGGTCATCACCCACCCCCACCGGGACCACATCGCGGGGCTGGAGATCCTGGCCAAACACACCGCCTTCCCCATCTACGCCACCGCTCCCGCCGCCCAGGCGATCCTGGGTCGGCGGGATATGGAGTTGTCCGGACTGGGCGATCGGCTACATATCTTCCAGGCCGGGGAGGAATTTACCCTGGACCAGCTCACCGTCCTTCCCATCCCCACCCGGCACGACGCCCCCGGCTCGGTGGGCTACCGCTTCACCGACCCCGACGGCGTCAGCGCCTGCATCGTCACCGACCTGGGGGTGGTCACCCCCCAGGTGGAGGCGGGGGTGACCGGGTGCCGCCTGGCGGTGATCGAGAGCAACCACGACCTGGACTGCCTCCGGGAGGGCCCCTATCCCTACCCTCTCCAGCGGCGGATCGCCGGGCCGGAGGGCCACCTGTGCAACAAGGACGGGGCCGCCCTGTGCGCCCTGGCCGCCCAGGCGGGGGCCCGCACGGTGGTGCTGGCCCACTTGTCCCAGCAGAACAACTCCCCCGCCCTGGCCCGGGCGGCGGCGGAGATGGCCCTGGCGGGCTTCGGCACCCGGGTGGAGGTGGCCCCCGTGTTCAGCGACGCGGGGCTGCGGCTGGAGGTGTGAGATGAACATCCAGCTCATCTGCGTGGGCAAGCTCAAGGAGCGGTTCTGGGCGGAGGCGGCGGCGGAGTACGTCAAGCGCCTGGCCTCCTACTGCAAGCTCCAGGTCGTGGAGCTCCCGGAGGAGCGCCTTCCCGCCGACCCCTCCCCCGCCCTGATCCGGGCGGCGCTGAAGAAAGAGGCCGCCGTCATCCGCGCCAGGCTGGCCCCCGGCTCCTACCTGGTGGCCCTGTGCGTGGAGGGGCGGCTCCGCTCCAGCGAGGAGCTGGCGGCCCAGCTCCAGAGCGGCGCCTGGGGGGCAAATGGCGCCAAGCGGCTGGTCTTTCTCATCGGCGGCAGCTACGGCCTGGACGAGGCGCTGAAGGCGGAGGCCGACGACCGGCTCTCCATGTCCCCCATGACCTTCCCCCACCACCTGGCCCGGGTGATGGTGCTGGAACAGCTCTACCGGGCCTTCCAGATCGACCGGGGCGGCCCCTACCACAAATAGAACTTTTTATATAGAATATCCAAAATCCCCTCTTGAATGACCTCGGTTTTTATGGTAGAATTACCCTACCATATTAGGAAACGGAGGTCATTTCCAATGTCTTACCGTGATACGTATGAGCAGTGGCTCAACTCCCCCGCCCTCTCCCCGGCTGAGAAGGCCGAACTCCAGTCCATCGCCAACGACGAGAAAGAGATCGAGAGCCGTTTCTTCGCCCCCCTGGACTTCGGCACCGCCGGTCTCCGGGGCACCATGTGCGTGGGCCTGCACCACATGAACATCCACGTGGTCCGCCACGCCACCCAGGCCTTCGCCGAGGTCATCCTGGCCGAGGGGCCGGAGGCGGTGAAGAGGGGCGTGGCCGTCTGCCACGACTGCCGCAACCAGGGCCGCGCCTTCGCCGAGGAGGTCTGCGCCGTCATGGCCGGCAACGGCATCCCCACCCGCATCTTCGACGCCCTGCGCCCCACCCCGGAGGTCTCCTTCGCCATCCGGGAGTACGGCTGCATCGCCGGGGTGAACGTCACCGCCAGCCACAACCCCAAGGAGTACAACGGCTACAAGGTCTACTGGCAGGACGGCGCCCAGCTGCCCCCCCACCACGCCGACGCCATCGCCAAGAAGATGGGTGAGCTGGACCTGTTCACCTCCATCAAGCGCATGGACTACGCCGAGGCCATCAAGGCGGGTCTGGTGACCATCATGGGCGCGGAGACGGACGAGAAGTTCCTGGCCAAGGTGATGGAGCAGGCCACCGACAAGGCGGTGGTGGCCAAGGTGGCCGACCGCTTCAAGATGGTCTACACCCCCTTCCACGGCACCGGCCACAAACTCATCCCCGAGGCGCTGAAGCGCCTGGGCATCAAGCACTGCATCCCGGTGCCCGAGCAGATGGTGCTGGACGGCAACTTCCCCACCGTGGTCTCCCCCAACCCGGAGAACCCGGAGGGCTTTGAGCTGGCCGTGAAGCTGGCCGACCAGGAGGGGGCCGACTTCATCCTGGGCTCCGACCCGGACGCCGACCGCATCGGCCTGATGGTCCGGGGCAAGGACGGCAAGTTCGTGGTGCTCACCGGCAACCAGACCGGCGTTCTGATGCTGGACTACGTCATCGGCGCCAAGAAGCGCATGGGCACCCTCCCCGCCAACGCCGTGGCCCTGAAGACCATCGTCAGCACCGAGATGGCCCGGAAGGTGGCGGAGGTGAACGGCCTGAAGAGCTACGACACCTTCACCGGCTTCAAGTTCCTGGCCGAGAAGAAGGACAAGCTGGAGGGCACCGGCGAGGGGAAGGTCATCTTCTCCTTCGAGGAGAGCTACGGCTACATGCTGGGCGACTTCGTCCGGGACAAGGACGCCGTCACCGCCTC
>CANQMK010000030.1 GCA_947624895.1 uncultured Oscillospiraceae bacterium
CCTCCAAGGTGTAGTGCCGCACTATCTCCTCGGCTCCCCCTCTGGGGGAGCTGTCAGCGAAGCTGACTGAGAGGGCGAACCTCTTTCGACAGACCCGCTCCGGGGGTGCTATTCCTCCGGGGGCGCCTGCTTCGTCGCCCTCTCCGACGCCGCTTGCGCGGCGCCACCTCCCCCAGAGGGGGAGGCGAGAGGTAGTTGCGCCCGCGCGGCGTTGTCCAAACGGGGCGGCGAGAGGGAATTGCGTCCACGCGACGTTGTCCAGACAAGGCGCGGCGCCGCACGACCCCCTTGGTCCCCTCCAAGGTGTAGTGCCGCACTATCTCCTCGGCTCCCCCTCTGGGGGAGCTGTCAGCGAAGCTGACTGAGAGGGCGGACCTCTTTCGACAGACCCCCGCCCCTGGTTGAGACGGCAGGCGCGGCGCTTCGCCGCGCAACGTTCAGCAGACGCGCAGCGCCTGGTTTGGAAACGCACAGCAGACCCGGGAGATTTTTCAGAAAATGATCGCTTTTTGTGGAAAGCGGTTGCGAAGGGAGGCGGCATTGTGGTATAATTACTATATATAGTATCTTGCTGTGCGTTTTCCGGGCGCGCGCCCGTTTTTTTGTGGAGAGAGGAGGATCTTTTCTGTTGAATACCGCCCAGGAAATATGGAAAAAAACCCTGCTGGTCATGGGCCAGCGACTTACCGACACCACCATCCGCACCTGGTTCGACGACGTCACCGCCGTGGCGGTGGAGGGGGACGAGCTCATCCTCTGTTCCCCGGAGGAGTTCAAGCGGGAGATCGTGGCCCAGCGGTACAAGGGGGACGTGGAGGAGGCGCTGAACGAGCTGTTCTCCCAGCCCTTCACCCTCCGGATGGTGGACCAGAAGGAGGCGGAGCGGTGGCTGTCCGGGGAGATGAAAAAGCCCTTCCTCCCCGGCACGGAGGACTACACCTTTGACAAGTTCGTGGTGGGCTCCTCCAACCGCTTCGCCTACAACGCCGCCAGGAAGGTGGCGGAGAACCCCGGCTCCAGCTACAACCCCCTGTTCATCTACGGCGCCTCCGGCCTGGGCAAGACCCATCTGCTCTACGCCATCGCCCACACCGTCCACGACCTGCACCCCGACTGGCGCATCCTCTACGTGAAGAGCGAGAGCTTCGTCAACGAGCTCATCGAGACCCTCCGCTCCCAGGAGAAGTACATGGACGTGTTCCGGAAGAAGTACCGGGACGTGGACGTCTTCCTCATGGACGACGTGCAGTTCATCGCCGGGAAGAACGCCAGCGAGGAGGAGCTGTTCCACACCTTCAACGCCCTCCACGACGTGAAGAAGCAGATCGTCTTCACCTCCGACCGGCCCCCCCAGGAGATGCTCCGGCTGGAGGAGCGGCTGCGGACCCGGTTCGAGTGGGGCCTGGCCGCGGACATCCAGCCCCCGGACTACGAGACCCGGGTGGCCATCGTGAAGAACAAGGCCATCGCCCGGGGGATCCAGCTGCCCAACTCGGTGCTCCAGTATGTGGCGGAGAACATCACCTCCAACGTCCGGCAGATCGAGGGCACGGTGAGCAAGCTGGTGGCCATGCACGAGCTGGAGGGGGCCCAGGTGAACGTGGACAACGTCATCCGCGCCCTGCGGGATATGCTCTCCACCAAGAACGACTTCCTCCCCTCCCCCGACCTGATCATCAGCGAGGTCTCCCAGTTCTACGACCTGGACCCGGAGACGGTGAAGGGCCAGGGGCAGAACAAGAACACCTCCTCCGCCCGGAACGTGGCCATGTACCTCATCCGCAACATGACCGACCTCTCCCTCCAGGAGATCGGCGCCATCTTCAACAACCGCCACTACTCCACCGTCATCTCCAGCGTGAAGCGGGTGGAGACCCTCATCAAGACCGACCCGGACATGGGGGAGATCATCCGGGATCTGAAGAGCTCCATCAACGGGAAGTTCGAGTAGAAGTCCCACATTTCCTCCCCCGGAGATGTGGATGTGGAGTGGAAAAGATGTGGAAGGCCAAATTCTCCACATTTTCTCCACAAAAGGGCTGGGTTTTCCACGTCCCCTCTGTGGAGGGGGAAACCCCCGCCGGGACAGGGGTCCAGGGGGATATCCACAGTTTCCTCGCCCCTAATACGAGCGACTAAATAAGAAACCTTGTTTTTTTCAAAAAAGAAAGACGCCGTGGTAGGAGCGGCGGAAAGGGAAGGTGAAAGATCATGCGTTTTACCTGCGAGAAGAGCCTGCTGCAAAACGCCATCATGACCACCGGGCGGGCGGTGGCGGTGAAGACCTCCATCCCGGCCCTGGAGGGCATTCTCATCGAGGCGGGGGGCCTCCTCCGGCTCACCGGGTACAACCTGGAGACGGGCATCCAGGCCGCCGTCCCCGCCCAGATCGACGAGCCGGGCACCCTGGTCCTCTCCGCCCGGCTGTTCGGGGAGATCGTCCGCAAGCTCCCCGACGAGCCCATCACCCTCTCCTCCCAGGGGCTGACGGTGAAGATCGACTGCGGCATGAGCCACTACACCCTCCAGGCCATCGACCCGGAGGAGTTCCCCGAGCTGCCCCAGGTCCAGGGGGAGAACGAGCTGATCCTGCGCCAGGGCGACCTGAAGAGCATGATCGGCCAGACCATCTTCGCCGTGTCCAACCAGGACATCCGGCCGGTCCACACCGGCTCCCTCTTCGAGGTGGAGGGGGAGACCCTCACCGTGGTGAGCCTGGACGGGTTCCGCCTGGCCCTCCGGCGGGAGAAGTTCGTGAAGAACCTGGGGGACCCGGCGTACTCCTTCGTGGTCCCCGGCTTCGCCCTGGGGGAGGTGGAGAAGATCTGCGCCGAGACGGACGAGACGGTCTCCATCGCCCAGGGGCAGTCCCACATCCTCTTCACCGTGGGGGACGTGATCGTGGTCTGCCGCCGGTTGGAGGGGCAGTTCCTCAACTACAAGCAGTCCATCCCCAAGGACAGCAAGATCGCCGTCACCGGGGCCACCCGGGACCTGCTGGCCTCCATCGGGCGGGTGAGCCTCATCCTCAGCGACAAGTTGAAGAACCCCCTGCGCTGTACCTTTGGCAAGGACAACCTCTTCATCACCACCAAGTCCGCCATCGGGGACGCCTCCGACGTGTGCCCCATCTCCGGGGACGGGGACGGGCTGGAGATCGGCTTCGACAACCGCTATCTCTCCGACGCCCTGCGCTTCGCCCCGGCGGACAGGGTGCGCCTGGAGCTGGGCAGCCCCGTCTCCCCCTGCGTCATCCTCCCGGAGGAGAAGGGGGACGAGAGCTTCCTCTACCTGGTCCTCCCCGTCCGGCTGAGGGCCGGGGAGTGAGCGGGATCTGACAGACCTGACCGGAGGGAGGGCGCTGGGATGAGAGAGGTCTCCATCACCACGGAATTTATCAAGCTGGACGCCCTGCTGAAGTTCGCCGGGGCGGTGGGCACCGGCGGGGAGGCCAAGGAGGCCGTCCAGGCCGGGCAGGTCGCGGTCAACGGCGAGGTGTGCACCCAGCGGGGGCGGAAGTGCCGCCCGGGGGACCGGGTGGACTTCGCCGGGGAGTGCTATCTCCTATGCGGGTAGACGCCCTCACCCTGGACTTCTGGCGGAACTACCCCCACCTCCAGCTGGAGTTTGCCCCGGGGGTGAACGTCTTCTACGGCCAGAACGCCCAGGGGAAGACCAACCTCCTGGAGGCCCTGGCCTACCTCTCCTCCGCCCGGAGCCACCGGGCCCGGTACGACCGGGAGCTGATCACCTTCGGGGTGGACCACGGCTTCGCCGCCGCCCGGGTGTGGAACGGCAGCCGGGAGGTGGAGCTGGAGGCCCGCCTGGCCCGGACCGGGCGGCGGCAGCTGCTGGCCAACGGCGTGCGGCTGAAGACGGCGGCGGAGCTGGCCGAGCACCTGCGCACCGTCCTCTTCTGCCCGGAGGACCTCTTCCTGGTGAAGGCCGGGGGCGCGGAGCGGCGGCGGTTCTTCGACCAGCACATCTGCCAGCTGCGGCCCCGGTACGCCGTGGCCCTGGCGGAGTACAAGCGCCTCCACGAGCACAAGACCCGCATCCTGCGGGACTGGCCGGAGCACCCCGACCTGCTGGACACGCTGGACGACTTCTCCCTGCGCATGGCCCAGACCGGGGCGGTACTCATCCACTACCGGGCCCACTTCGTCAAGCGGCTCATGGAGCACGCCCCGCCCATCCATGCCCAGTGCTCCGGCGGGCGGGAGCGGCTGGAGCTGGCCTACCGCACCGTCTCCACCGTGGCCGACCCCCTGGCGGGGAGCAAGGCCATCTTCCAGGGTCTTTTGGAACACCAGCAGACCCACCGGCAGGCGGAGCTGGACAGCCGGATGTGCCTCACCGGGCCCCACAAGGACGACCTGGACATCGCCATCGACGGCCAGAGCGCCAAGGAGTACGCCTCCCAGGGCCAGACCCGGACGGCGGCCCTGGCCCTGAAGCTGGGGGCCCGGGAGCTCTTCTACCGGGACGCGGGCCAGTGGCCGGTGCTGCTGCTGGACGACGTGCTCTCCGAGCTGGACGCCCGGCGGCGGGACTTCGTGCTGGAGCGCATCCAGGGGGGCCAGGTGTTCATCACCTGCTGTGAGGAGGGGGACTTCCCCTCCGCCCGGCGGTTCCACATCCAGGACGGGAGGGCGGTCTGATGTACCTGCAGCTGGGCCAGGGGGCGGTGGTCCCCTTCGAGGGGGTGGTGGGGGTCTTCGACCTGGACCACGTCACCAGCCAGAAGCGGACCCGGGACACCCTGGAGAAGCTGGAGGCCCGGGGGGCGCTCCACACCCTGGGGGAGCGGCTGCCCGTCTCCCTGGTGGTGGGGGAGGAGGACGCCTGGCTCTCCCCCATCTCCCCCGCCCTCCTGTGCCGCCGCCTGGGCGAGGAGCGGTGGGAGTGAGTTGTAGTGTTGCACACCCCCCTTGGCGCCTCGCAAGGTGCAGTGCTGTACACCCCCCTTGGCGCCCCGCAAGGTGTAGTGCTGTACAACTCCCTTGGCGCCCTCCAAGGTGCAGCGCCGCACAACCTCCTCGGCTCCCCCTCTGGGGGAGCTGTCAGCGAAGCTGACTGAGAGGGCGAGCCTCCTTCCACAGACCCCCTTGGGGGCGCCTGCATCGTCGCCCTCTCCGACGCCGCTTACGCGGCGCCACCTCCCCCAGAGGGGGAGGCGAGAGGTAGTTGCGTTTGCACGGCGTTGTCCAAACGGGGAGGCGAGAAGCAATCGCGTTTGCGCGACGTTATTCAGACAAGGAGTGACACCCATGCCGGTCCCCAAGAACGACCGCCTTCTCTTCCGCGCCAGGGAGTTGCGGAAAAACATGACTCCCCAGGAGCGGAAACTGTGGTATCGGTTTCTGCGGCGCTACCCCGTAAAAACCTACCGGCAGAGGATCATAGACTCTTTCATCGTCGATTTCTATTGCGCCCGCGCCAAATTGGTGATCGAAGTGGACGGCTCCCAGCATTATTCCCAGCGGGGCCTTGCCGACGACCGGGAGCGGACCGCGGTCTTCAGCCGCTGTCAGTTAGAGACCCTTCGTTTCACCAATCGGGAAATTGACACTTCCTTTCTGGAAGTCTGCGAGCGGATCCACGCCACCATTCAAAAACGGCTGGCCGCTGTTGCGAAACCAGAAAAAATATGATATGATTAATAAGATGTAAACTTGGGACAATTTCGGAGGTCGCTATGGATAAGGACAAGGAACTGGAACTGGAGAACGAGGAAGAGCAGATGCGGGAGGTCCAGGAGGCCACCCACGTGGAGCACGAGTACGGCGCGTCGGAAATTCAGGTGCTGGAGGGGCTGGAGGCGGTGCGGAAGCGCCCGGGGATGTATATCGGCTCCACCAGCTCCTCCGGCCTCCACCACCTGGTTTACGAGATCGTGGACAACGCCATCGACGAGGCCCTGGCCGGGTACTGCGACGACATCACCGTCACCATCCTCCCCGGCGATATCATCAAGGTCACCGACAACGGCCGGGGCATCCCCGTGGACATCCAGCAGCAGACGGGCAAGCCCGCCCTGGAGGTGGTGTACACCATCCTCCACGCCGGCGGCAAGTTCGGCAACGGCGGCTACAAGGTCTCCGGCGGCCTCCACGGCGTGGGCGCCAGCGTGGTCAACGCCCTGTCCGAGTGGCTGGAGGTGCGGGTCCACAAGGAGGGCAAGATCTACGAGATGAAGTTCGCCCGGGGGGAGGTCACCCAGGCCATGACGGTGGTGGGCAAGACCGACCGCACCGGCACCGAGGTGGTCTTCAAGCCCGACCCGGAGATGTTCGAGGACACGGTCTACGACTACGAGACCCTCCACACCCGGATGCGGGAGGAGGCGTTCCTCAACGCCGGGCTGTCCATCACCACCCGGGACGAGCGGCCCCACACCGACGCCGAGGGCAACCCGGTACCCGGCAAGGAGCACACCATGCGCTACGCCGGGGGCATCCGGGAGTTCGTCACCTGGCTCAACCGCTCCAAGACCGCCGTCACGGGGGAAGTCATCTATATGTCCGGCGCCAAGGACGACTCCATGGCGGAGATCGCCATGCAGTATAACGACTCCTACGCCGAGACCATCCTCTCCTTCGCCAACAACGTCCACACCCCCGAGGGCGGTATGCACGAGACCGGCTTCAAGACCGCCCTCACCCGTGTCCTCAACCAGTACGGCCAGCGCATGAAGCTCCTGAAGGAGGACGAGAAGCTCTCCGGCGAGGACGTGCGGGAGGGGCTGTGCTGCGTCATCTCCGTGAAGCTCACCGAGGCCCAGTTCGAGGGCCAGACCAAGGCCAAGCTGGGCAACAGCGAAATTCGGACGCTGGTGGACAACATCGTCAGCGACAAGCTGGAGCAGTACCTGGAGGAGCACCCCCAGGAGGGCCGCGCCATCATCGACAAGGCCATGACCGCCTCCCGGGCCCGGGAGGCCGCCCGGAAGGCCCGGGAGAACGTCCGGCGGAAGACCGCCCTGGACGGGGCCACCCTCCCCGGCAAGCTGGCCGACTGCAACGAGCGCGACCCGTCTCTCACGGAGATCTACATCGTCGAGGGCGACAGCGCCGGTGGCTCCGCCAAGGGCGGCCGGGACGCCCGGTTCCAGGCCATCCTCCCCCTGTGGGGCAAGATGCTCAACGTGGAGAAAGCCCGGGCGGACAAGGTCTACGGCAACGACAAGCTCAACCCGGTCATCACCGCCCTGGGGGCGGGGATCGGGGAGGACTTCGACGTGGAGAAGCTCCGCTACCACAAGATCATCATCATGGCGGACGCGGACGTGGACGGCGCCCACATCCGCACCCTGCTTTTGACCTTCTTCTTCCGCTTTATGCGGCCCCTCATCGAGGGGGGCTACGTCTACTCCGCCGTGCCCCCCCTCTATAAGCTCACCCGGGGGAAGACGGTCCGGGTGGCCTTCTCCGACGAGGAGCGGGACGCCGTCTCCGCCGAACTGCGGGCGGACAACCCCAACGCCAAGGTGGAGATCAACCGCTTCAAGGGCCTGGGCGAGATGGACCCCCACGAGCTGTGGGAGACCACCATGGACCCGGAGCGGCGCATCCTCAAGCGCTTCACCCTCTCCGACGCCATCGCCGCCGACGAGACCTTCACCGTCCTCATGGGGGAGAAGGTGGAGCCCCGGAAGGAGTTCATCGAGCAAAACGCCAAATACGCCGGAAACCTGGATTTTTAACAGGAGACCTGCCAGGCGGGCCGGGGAAGAACGTCCGCCGATGGACGGCTGTGCCGCCAGGCCCCCACGGGACCATACCGGCAGGACCTGCCCCGTCCCCCTTCCAGCCAAGCGACCGGTCCGACCCCCCGGGGCCATACCGGCAGGACCTGCCCCGTCCCCCTTCCAGTCAAGCGGTCGGCTCGACCCCCCGACGGGCGTCTCGTCTAAGCAACCGTTCCCCCCGCAAAAAAAGATTGACAAGGGGGGGCTTATCCTATATAATAACTGGGCCTTTTGGCGACAATGCGACCCGCAGCGTTACAAGCTGTTGTGGATAGGTGGAGTTTCCACCACAAATTAGGAGGTGTATCCCACATGGTCCGTACCTATCAGCCCAAGAAGCGTCAGCGCTCCAAGGTCCACGGTTTCCGCAAGCGCATGGCCACCGCCAACGGCCGGAAGGTCCTGTCCCGGCGGCGCGCCAGGGGCCGCGCGCGTCTGAGCCACTAATGTCCGGCCTGCACGGAGGAACGTCGATCAGGGGCGGGGGGAGCCATCCCTCTCGCCCCTAACTGGCATAGTCGGAAAGGAAGCGAGGCGGGCGCGGTGAAGAAGACGCTGACCATCAAGGCCCCCCACCTCTTCCGCCGGGCCTACGCCAAGGGGAAGAGCGCCGCCACCCCCACCCTGGTCCTCTACGCCCGGCCCAACGGTCTGAAGCAGAACCGCCTGGGCCTGACGGTGGGCGCCAAGGTGGGCAAGGCGGTGGTCCGCAACCGCATCCGCCGCCGCCTGCGGGAGAGCTACCGCCTCCGGGAGGGGACGGTGAAGGCGGGCTACGACCTGGTGCTGGTGGCCCGGTCCGCCGCGGCGGAGGCCCGCTTCCGGGAGCTGGACCGGCACCTGGGGTCCCTGCTCCGCCGCCTGGGGCTGCTGCTGTGAAGGCGCTGCTGCTGGGGCTCATCCGGCTCTACCGGCGGTACGTCTCCCCCGCCCGGCCCCCCTGCTGTCGGTTCATCCCCACCTGCTCGGCCTATGCCCTGGAGGCCATCGAGGTCCACGGGGCGTGGCGGGGCGGGTGGCTGACCCTGCGCCGGGTGCTGAAGTGCCACCCCTTCCACCGCCAGAGCTCCATCGTCTATGACCCGGTGCCGCCCAAGCGGTAAGGCCCCCTCACCCACACACGACGGGAGGAAACGCCCTTGAATATCATCCTGAAGCCCTTCGCCCTGCTGCTGGTGTTCTTCTATAACCTCTTCCAGAACTACGGCCTGGCCCTGATCCTCTTCGCCCTGGTGGTGAAGATCATCCTCTTCCCCTTCTCCCTGAAGGGCAAGCGGGGGATGGTGAAGACCTCCGCCATCCAGAGCAAGGTCCAGCGCATCCAGCGGCAGTACGCCAACAACAAGCAGAAACAGCAGGAGGAGCTGGCCAAGCTCTATGAGAAGGAGCAGGTCAACCCCATGGGCGGGTGCCTGTGGTCCTTCCTGCCCCTGCTCATCCTCATCCCCCTCTACGCCATCATCCGCCAGCCCATGACCCACATGATGAACATGACCGCCGATCAGATCGTGGAGGTGGGCAACAACATCCTGAACTGGGCCCAGGCGTCCATCGACCACGGCTGGGTCCGGGCGGGGACGGAGGCGGCGAAGAACGCCCTCACCAACTCCACCGCCATGGCGGGGTACAACCAGCTCTACATGGCCTCCCTCATCACCCGGGAGAACCTGGCCTCCGTCCAGGCGGTGGCCCCGGACGCCATGGCCATCAACTTCAACTTCCTGGGCGTGGACCTGTCCATGGTGCCCACCTGGAAGTTCTGGACCTACCCCGACGGCCTGACCTGGAACAACATCGGCCTGACCCTCATGCCCATCCTCTCCGCCGCCCTGAGCGTGCTCATGAGCGTGGTCACCCAGAAGACCAACAAGATGAGCAACCCCAACGCGGAGAACCCCGCCGGGAACGCCAACTTCATGCTCTACGTCTTCTCCCCCCTCATGTCCCTGTGGATCGGCTACATCATGCCCGCCGGTCTGTGCGTGTACTGGATCGTCAACTCCCTGCTGTCCATGGTGCAGGAGGCGATCTCCGGCCAGCTGCTGAAGAAGGACTACGAGGAGGCCGCCGAGGCCGCCCGGAAGCAGGCCATCCTGGACAAGGAGGAGGAGAAGCGGCGCAAGGCCGCCCTGGCCGCCGAGCGGGCCAAGCGCATCGAGGAGAAGAAGAAGCAGAAGGGCAAGAAGAAGGACAAGCCCGCCGCCCCCGGCGTGGACAACTCCGCCTCCGCCGTGGGCATCCGGGCCTACGCCCGGGGCCGGGCCTATGACCCGGCGCGCTACGGCGGCGTGACCCCCTATCGGGACCCCGACCACCCCATCGACGAGGAGGCCGTGGAGAAGGCCCGGGCGGAGCGGGCGGAAAAGCGGGAGGAGGCCCAGCTGGAGGCGGACGTGACCGCCCAGGTGGCCGCCGAGATGGCCCAGCTGGCCGCCGGCAGCGTGGAGGACGTGGAAAAGGCCATCGAGGCCTCCGAGGAGCGCCGCGCCCAGGACCTCCTGGACGAGGCCGACACCCTGGCCGCCACCCTGGACGAGCCGGAAGGCGAAGGGGACCAGGAGACCCCCCAGGCGGAGCCCGCCGCCCCGGAGGCGGCATCCCCCGATGGGGAGGAGACGAAGGAGGACGCGTAAGTCCCCGGAAGACAGGAGGTAGAACCCCATGACGAAGTATCTGGAAGCCACCGGCAAGACCGAGCAGGCCGCCATCGAGTCCGCCCTGGCCCAGCTGGGCCTGGACCGGGACGACGTGTCCGTGGAAATTCTGGACCGGGCCAAGAGCGGCTTTTTGGGCATCGGCGCCACCCCCGCCCGGGTGCGGGTGACCTACGAGGCCCCCGACGAGCCGACCCCGGAGCCGGTCCCGGAGACCCCCGCCGAGCCCGCGCCGGAGAAGGTGGTCTACGAGGCCCCCGCCGCCCCCCAGCCGGAGCGGAAGCCGGAGCGCAAGGCCCCCAAGGAGAAGCGGCCCGCCCCCAAGCCGGTGCTGGAGCCGGAGCCCACCCAGCCGGTGGACGACGACGCCTCCCAGGCCATCACCGCCTTCCTCACCGGGCTGTTCCAGCACATGGAGGTGGAGTGCACCGTCACCGTGGAGCTCTCCCAGCGGGGGGCCTATGAGGTGCGCCTGGAGGGGGAGGACCTGGGCCGGATCATCGGCCGCCGGGGGGAGACCCTGGACGCCATCCAGCAGCTCACCGGCTACGCCGTCAACCGGGACCGCCGGGAGCGGGTGCGGGTCCACCTGGACGCGGAGGGCTACCGGGCCCGCCGGGAGGAGGCCCTGGCCAACATGGCCCGCCGCCAGGCGGAGAAGGCCATCCGCTACCAGAAGTCGGTGACCCTGGAGCCCATGAACGCCTACGAGCGCCACGTGATCCACACCGCCCTCCAGGGCTACCCCCACATCACCACCCACTCGGTGGGCACCGAGCCCAACCGCCGCACGGTGATCTGCTACGAGGAGGAGGAGTTCCCCCAGGGGGAGGAGGAGTAACAGCCCGACAAGTTCCCCCGTGAACGCTGTCCGGGGCCGGGGGTGACCCGGCCCCGATTTTTTATCCCGGGAAGGAGGCCGCCTGTGGAGATGCCGCTGTTGGACGCCCTGCTGGCCCACGCCAACGGGGACCCCGCCCCCTTTCATATGCCCGGGCACAAGGGGCGCATGGCGGGCTTTCCCGGCCTGGAGCGCCCCGCCGCCCTGGACGTGACCGAGCTGCCGGACACCGGCGACCTCTATGTGGGCGCGGACCCCCGGACCGGCCGGCCCGACCCCATCGCCCAGGCCCAGGCCCTGTGGGCCCAGGCCTGGGGCGCGCCCCACTGCCAGTTCCTCACCGGCGGCTCCACCCAGGGCCTCCACGCCGCCCTCCTCCTGTGTGCCCGGGGGACGGACCGGTCGGTCCTGGTGGACCGATGCTGTCACCGGAGCGTCTACAACGCCCTGGGGATGTGGGACCTGGACCCCCTCTACCTCCCCCGCCGCCAGGACCGGCCCATCCCGCCGGAGGCGGTGGCCGCCGCCCTGGACGCCGCCGCGGCCCGGGGGCGGGAGGTGAAAACAATCTGTATCACATCGCCGACTTATTACGGCGTGTTATCGGATATCCCCGCCCTCGCCCAGGTGGTCCACCGCCGGGGGGGGCGGCTCATCGTGGACGCCGCCCACGGGTGCCACCTGCCCTTCCTGATGGAGGGGACCCCCTTCGCCGGGGCGGACCTGGTGGTGAGCTCCGCCCACAAGACCATGAGCGCCTACGGCCAGGGGGCGCTGCTCTTCGCCAACGAGAGCTTTACCCCCCGGGACCTGCGCTGGGCCGCCTCGGTGTGCGGCACCTCCTCCCCCTCCTACCCCATCCTGGCCTCCCTGGACTGGGCCCGGGCCCGGGCGGAGCGCCCGGAGGGGGTGGAGCGCCTGCGCTGGGCGGCGGCGGAGACGGCGGCTCTGCGCCGGGACTTCCCCGCCCTGGACGGCCCGGAGACGGACCCCCTGCGCCTCACCCTGCTGGTCCGGGCCGGGGCCGCCGACGGCCGCCAGGTGGCGGAGCTGCTCCGCCGCCGGGGGGTCTGGCCGGAGATGGCGGACCGGGACCACGTGGTCTTCCTGCTGGGCGGGGAGAACACCCGGGAGGACCTGCGCCGCCTCCGGGCGGGGCTGGAGGAGGCGGCGCGGACCTGGCCGGGGGTCTACGGCCCCCCCTTGGAGCCTCCGGAGCCCCCGGCGCCGGAGGTGGTCCTCTCCCCCGCCGCGGCCATGTCCGCCGCCCGGCGGACCCTCCGCCCCCTGGGGGAGAGCGCGGGGGCGGTGTGCCTCCAGCAGGTGGCCCCCTACCCCCCCGGTGTGCCGGTGATCGCCCCGGGGGAGCGGGTGACAAAAAAAGGGCTGGCCTATTTGCGGGAAGTGGGCTATAATGTACGAGAGGACGTGTCCATTCTGGACGAGGAGAAGGAGGCGGAGCGGTGAGCGGACAGGCTGTTGAGGCGCGCCCCGCCCTGCCCCCCGCCCTGGCCCGGCGGGCGGAGGCGGACGCCCTGGGCCACGCCTGGATCCTCTGCGGCGCGCCGGAGGCGCGGCTGGAGGCGATGGCCCGGACGCTGGGGATGGCTCTGCTGTGCGAGGGGGCGGACCGGCGGCCCTGCGGGGCGTGCAGGCCCTGCCGGAAGGTGGAGCGGGACATCCACCCCGACTTCCAGTGGGTGGAGAAGCCCGCCGAGCGGCGCCAGCTCCCGGTGGAGCGGATCCGGGCCCTCCGGGCGGACGTGTACATCCGCCCCAACGAGGGCCGCCGGAAGGTCTACGCCATCCGGAACGCCTGGCAGATGAACGACGAGGCCCAGAACGCCTTTCTGAAGGTGCTGGAGGAGGGGCCGGAGTACGGGGCCTTCCTCCTGCTCAGCGAGAACCCCCTGGCCCTGCTGCCCACCGTCCGCTCCCGGTGCGAGCTTCTGCGCCTGGAGCCCCAGGCGGGGGCCGACCCCCAGCTGGCGGAGCGGGGGGCGGAACTGGCCCGGGCCCTGCTGGGGGAGGACCCCTGGGAGATGGCCCGCCAGTGTGTCCCCTGGGAGAAGGGCAAGCGGGAGGAGGTCCTGGCCCTGTGGGAGGCCGCCCGACAGGCGGCCCTGGCCGGTCGGGACGCCCGGGCGGTGCGGGTGGCCCAGGCCCTGGGCGAGGCGGTGGCCGCCGGAGAGAGGAACGGAAACATGGGCGCGCTCTGGGGGCGGCTGTGGGCCGCCGCCCAGGGGGACGACCTGTGAGCGACTTTACGAGGAAGCGAGGTGCTCTCCCATGACCCAAGTGATCGAGGCCCGGTTCCGGGAGGGGGGGAAGGAGTATACCTTCAACCCCGGCGAGCTGGAGATCCAGCCCGGCCAGGGGGTGATCGTCTCCACCCCCAAGGGGCCGGAGTACGCCGTGTGTACCCAGGGCAACCACCTGGTGGACGAGGCCACCCTGCTGGCCCCCCTCCGCCCGGTGCTCCGCCTGGCGGGGGAGGAGGACAAGCCCCCGGAGACGCCCCCCGTCCCGCCCCGCCGGGAGCTCACTGAGGCGGAGCGCAGGCGGCAGAAGGAGGCCATGGCCATCTGCCGGGAGAAGATCGCCCAGCGGGGTCTGGAGATGAACCTGGTCCGGGCGGAGCCGGCCCCCGACGGGGGGAAGATCCTCTTCTACTTCACCGCCGAGAACCGGGTGGACTTCCGGGCGCTGGTGAAGGACCTGGCCTCCGCCCTCCACTGCCGGATCGAACTGCGCCAGATCGGCGTGCGGGACGAGACCAAGATGCTGGGGGGCATCGGCATCTGCGGCCAGCCCTACTGCTGCTGTCGGTTTTTGGACAAGTTCCAGCCGGTGTCCATCAAGATGGCCAAGACCCAGAACCTCTCCCTCAACCCCACCAAGATCTCCGGGGCCTGCGGGCGGCTGATGTGCTGTCTGAAGTACGAGCAGGGGGCCTATGAGGACGCGGTGAAGCGGTGCCCCAAGAAGGAGTCCTTTGTGGAGACCCCCGACGGGGCGGGGAACGTCACCGACGTGAACCTCCTCCGGGAGCGGGTGAAGGTCCGCATCGAGGGGGGCGACGAACAGCCCAAGACCTACTACAACCAGGAGGTGCGGGTGGTCCGCTCCGGCAAGGGGAAGCGGCCGGAGGACTACGTCCTCCCCCCCAAAGAGGAGCTGGAAAAGCTGCGCTACATCCCCCCGGAGGAGGAGCGCCGCCCCGCCGACCAGCCCCGGGACAGCCTGGCCCAGCGGCTGGAGGACCTGCTGGCCTCCGAGGCCCAGCGGGGGGCGGAACACGCCGCCCGGACCCACGCCCACAGCCGCCGCTCCGGCGGCCAGGGGGGCAAGGGCCAGGCCAAGGGCCAGACCCAACAGCCCAAGGCCCAGGGGGGACAGAACCACGCCGGAAACAGCGGCGGCCATCACCGCCGCCGCCGTCCCCACCCGCCCAAGGAGAACTGACCCGCCGGGGGAGCGCCGCCGCTCCCCCGGCTTTTTTGCTCCGCTTGACGGAACGCCCAGCCGTGCGCCGCGGCGGGCCGCAAATCTCTCCCAAAAGGGCTTGCCCTTTTGGGAGATTTCTCTTGTATTCTTTTTATAATCGTAGTATAATAATTCTATTCTGGGTATTTATGGAGTTTCAAGGAGACAGCTATGATTACAGTGACCGATCTCTCCCTGCAGTACGGCGGCTCTTACCTGTTCAAAAACGTGGAGCTGCAGTTCATCCAGGGCAACTGCTACGGCATCATCGGCGCCAACGGCGCGGGCAAGTCCACCTTCCTGAAGATTTTGGAGGGGGAGCTGGAGCCCACCTCCGGGGAGGTGTTCGTGGACCCCAAGGTGCGCATGTCCATCCTCCGCCAGGACCAGAACGCCTTTGACGATTTCACCGTGATGGACACGGTGATCATGGGCAACCGCCGCCTCTACGACATCGGCAAGGAGAAGGACGCCCTCTACGCCAAGGAGGAGATGACCGACGA
>CANQMK010000031.1 GCA_947624895.1 uncultured Oscillospiraceae bacterium
GAGATGTAGTCCATGAAATTCTCACGCTCATCCATGGGCGTGACGAACTGTTCCCACACCTGGTCGATGAACTCCGCAGCGGAATCTTTGGAGTGCGACATCTGGTAGTCCTCATACTCTGCCAGCTCCTTGGACTGTGGAAAGCTCTTGATGAGACGGGAGATGTACTCCCGCTGTTTCTTTGAGGCGGGTTCCTCCCCACGCTCAGACTTCAGCAGTTCCACACCCTCACGGGTGGCGATGTATTTGGCGCGGTGTGCAAGCCTTGCCCTGTCCTCTCCGCCCTTGAGGTAGGGAGAAATGAAAATGATCTTAGCCACGTCACATCAGATCCTCCGCTGCACATCCAGCGCGTGGTCGAAGCTCACCTGACCGCAGGTCTTCTTCACCTCGTCCACCGCGAACCTTCGTAGCTCCTGGCGGTCGATGTCGTCCACCCGGAAGTGCGCTGCGATGGTGTGGCAGGCCATGTTCAGCTCCACCGCCCACTTGAACAGCAGAGAGCGGAGCCGGTTGTTGTTGTTCTCCAGGATGCCCTTGATGGTCGCCGACAGTACGGGGCCCAGGAACTCCGAGGCATCGTTCGCCTCCAAGTAGCCCATGTAGAACTTCAGGGACTTCTCAGTAAACTCGCTCCTGCTCTGGCAGTTGGCCTTTGACAGCATCCCATCCATCCGACTGATGGTCGCCGGATGGAGCCAAATCGTTGTTTTCTTCTTTATTTCGTCTTCCATACGCAAACCTCCTCTCTGACAGCGGAAAAACCGCTGGAAACACGGGCATTTCCGCCACTTCCGACTGCGGAAAAAGCGCAGCCTGTCTTAACCCGACTGCGCCTTCCAAACCCGGAAAAGCCCCGCACTGCGGGGCTTTGTGGGCGAGCCGCCGTCGCGCACGACGGCGGCTCTTTATCTTGTACAATTTTCGAACCGGGGCAAAAACCTGGTATTCCTCCGCCCTGCCGCCGGACACGGCTTCGCTGCTCCGGTCGAGTCCACGCCCCACCCTCAACTCGAAGTCCGCCCACGGCGCCAACAGCGCCGCGACGGGGCGTGTCACATGGACTGTCCCGTCATGGAGGGACCGCCGCTTTGCCGCTGGTCGCTCATGGTCTGCTCGGGGTCGCGGCATTGGATGCTGATGCCTCCGCAGTCATAACCCACAGGTTTGAGTATCCGATCCTTCAGGACGTAGAGCAGAGACTCCGTGTCGAACTTGGTCTCGAGATACATGCCCTCGTCTATTTTCACAGGGACATCCATGCCCTCCTTATCTCCCAGGAGGACTCTGTCCCGTCCGAAGACCTTCCCGGAGATACTCAATAGCCTGGCGTGCATGACGGGGTCGTTGTTGCAGTCCGTGAGGATCACGGAGGCGACCTGCTTCCAGGTCTTTGTCGTGACCGTTCTGCCATCCGGGAAGCGGACGGAGATCGGACGTCTGCCTTTGAAGATAGAGGGATGTATGTTCAGGGGGAGCGAGGAGTCCTCCTCCAGGTTCTGCCCGGACAGCAGAGCATCGATCCTCCTGTTCACCGCCTGAAGTTCGGCGCGGAGTTCTTCGAGGAGTTCTTCGAGACGCTCCGCAGTCGGTCCACTGTTTTCCTGATCCATTCTTGTCACCTCACATGGTCTGCTCCATCACAGGAGCTGTACTTTGTGCCTCGGTCAAGGGCGTCAGCTCCTTGCCGTGCAGCTTCTCCTCGAATATCTCCTGCCGCCGCTCAGGCCGTTCCATCGTTTTGCGGTTGGCGGCGTAGGCCGCCGCGGAGAGGTCGCGGAATCTGTACTGATGCCAGCCTCCGCTCTCATCGAGGGCGGAGAGTTTTTCGGCATCCATGTCCACCGTGAACACTCCGACTACCCTTCCGGTGCCCTCCATGCGTTCCGCGACAGCGGACTGGAACTCTGCCGCTCCGCATTCCCGCGCTCTGTAGAGCCGAGGCGCGAACTGACCGTCCGCGCCTTGGCCGAGGTATTGACGGACGCTCCCAGCAAGATGCAGGAGGTCCGTGCCACCCTCGCTGATGACATAGCTCTCCTGCCCGCGGCTTGTTATCCATATGGCGGAGAACCTCCTGTTGGCCTCTCGCTCCGCCGCCCATCTCGCGTCCTCCGCGGCGATCTCCTGCCGGATGGGTTCCCGGACCTGCTCCGGGAGCTGTTCGATCAGCCCCTCCAGCAGTTCCACCATCTTCTCCTGGAGGTCGTGGTTGGGCAGGTGCTCCTCAATCGCCCTGGCCCAGCGTTCATCCACCCAGATGGACACTTCTCTGCTGTTTGCCATCGGTTTTCACACTCCTTGTATATATATTTTGTTGTTGTCACATCGACTGCTCCATCGTCGCAGACGGAGCGGCATTCTGGCTGTGCTCCGCCAGGTATTCTCCACGCCACTCCTCCAGCGGTGTGCCGCAGTGCTGGCAGTAGTCCCGCACCTTGGCCAGGAGCAGTTCCTGCTCGTCGTAGGTGAGGCGGTATCTCAGAGGGACGTCCACATCGTCATAGCGGCAGAGGGTCATTTCCAGATAGTCATCCATCTCGCCGGAGCCAAGATCATAGTTGGCGTACACATTCAGCCAGCTGTCGCATTGATCGAAGTGTGTTCCGAACAGAGCGTCCACATCGCAGTTGATGGCGAGGTAGAAGTTGAGATGGTCGTCCATCTCCTCGATGCTGTCTTCGGGAATGAAATCTTCCTCGGTGAGAGGACGGGTGGCCGTGAGAGTGACAGGAAGCAGGATGCTGAAGGGTTCCTCCCGCAGGGCTCTGTCGAACCTCTCCTGCCGCTCCTGGCGGGGCACGGTGGTCGGCGACCCCGCGGACAGAGCCGCACGGCACACATCGTCCAGGTCATACAACCTCTAGCCGCGTCCTGGGTCCAGTACGGAGGTCACTCCTCCTGAGAGATCCACCCGGTAGACCCCGGCCACTTCACCCAGAGCCTCCACATGACTGACAGCGAGCTCTTGGAACCTGTCCTTGTCGATCCGCTTGACATCGCCGAAGATCACGCTGCCGGGATCTCTCCGAAACACATTCACCGCGTCGGCCATGTCCAGGTAGGTGACGGGCGTATCCACGAGCAGGCAGACCGGCTCCTCGCCTCGCTGGAGGAGGCGGATAGCAGAGGGGAGTTGTTTGCTCTCACCCATTGGCCGGTCCCACCTTCCTCTCACCGAGACTGCGGGACCTCCACCCACCCCAGGGGTTCAGGGCGGAGACCTGCCCGGACTTCAGGTCGATGTGGTAAACACCGGAGGTCCGTCTGGTACCGGACATAAGCTCCATCGCCGCGGCCCGGAACACAGCGGGGGAGCACTCCCTCGCGCCGGGCGGGACGTCATGGACCTCCGTGGACATCCGTGCCAGAGGCATGGCCCCTCGCACGATGTAGAATTTCTGCTGGTGTTCCGCTGTCCCCGTCACCATATAGACCGTGTACATCACCCATCCGCCTTCTTCCCATCTTCCTTCGCCGGGACAGGCACGGCGGGTTTCGCCGGGGGCTTGGGTTTAGGACGGGAGGGGGCAGGGATCTTGCTCTCGATGTACTCCCGGACCTCCTGGGGGACAGTCTCCTGGTAGAGAGTATCCATGGTCTTGGACAACTCCTTCAGGGGGGCGGTGTTCTTTTTGCGCAAATAAAATGTCAGCGCGTCCAGCTTGTCGTCGTCGAACTGTATGGTCAGGTCTATCTTCTTCATTTGTTTACTCCTCATATGAAATGTACGGTATCTCCAGCCAGTTGGTCCAGCTGCCGGAGCTCAGGTCTGTCATCACCACGCCCCACTTGGTGCCCATGGCCTCGATGACCTTGCCGCCGCCGATGTACACCCCGATGTGCCCTCGGTGCCAGACGGCGATGCCGGGGATCTCCGGGATGGTGTCAATGGGGCCGGTGACCGTGGCGCGGTTGAACATCTCGTTGGCGGTGCAGTCGGGCATACCGTTGGTGCCGTATTGGATCTCCAGGGTCTCCGTGTCCAGCCAGCCGTAGCCCTTGATGAGACCGTTGCAGTCTGTGGTGCGGCGGTTCAGCCAGTTCTGGCGGATGAAGTCCTCATACCCGCCCACCTGCTCCGGGTACTGATCCAGCTTGGACCGGAAGGCGCTGTCCGTCAGCACCTTACCGCAGGTGCCCCAGACATAGCCCCAGCCGTTCTCCCATGCCTGCTTCGCGTAGGCCGCCAGGTCGTGGGCGTTCTTGGTGGAGGGGTCCGTGAAGCCGGAGATGTCTATGACCGTCCCCACCCCAGGGCCCCTCTCGGCACTGCCCCCGGAGCCGGGCTCCCCAGCGTCATCCTGACCCGCGACCCTGATGTAGATCTCCTCGATGTTCCGCTTCTCCGTCTCTGTGATCTCCCGGCCCAGCAGCTCCTCCAGGGCTTCGTAGACCTCGTCCATGGACCGCTGGACCGCCGCGGTGTAGGTCTCCTGCTGGGTGACGGGGTCCCCGTTTTCATCCACTTTGGGTTCCCCGTTCTCCTCCACAGGCACGTCTCTTGTCCGCTCCTCGGTGTCATAGAAGCAGCTGAGGAAACCATCATGGCTCTCCGGGGGCTCCTCGTCGCCAGTGCAGAGGGTGAGATAGATGGCCTTGACCCGCACCGAATCCAGGCTGCCATCCTCCATCATCTCGTTGACTGAGTCCATGGAGACATCCAGCTCCTCGAACTTCGCCCGGACATCGCTGATGTAGTCCCGGTACTCCTGGGGGACGTTGTCTGAGAAGTGTGTCCCGAAGAAGATGGCGTCGATGGCGGCGTTGTTGTGGCTGGCGGTGCCGGAGCCCACAGAACACAGAAAGGCTATGAGCAGGATCGCCGGTGAGAAGATCGCCACCAGCGCCCAGCCCACAGCCTTGCGTCCTTTTTCACTGGACAGCAGCGCCGCCGCCAGTTTCGCCAGGGCGGCGCTCATAGGGTCATCTCCATCTTGGGACCGTCAGGGACCGAAGCGGACTGCTCCTGCTGAACAGGAATGCCCAGGCTTTCCATCACGCCTCGGAGCTCATGACGCTGTTCCTGGTTTGCCAGGATCTCTGTAAGAGCTTTCTTCGCTTCTGGATCCAGGTCCAAGATGATCCCATTCTCCGGGGGCCTCCATCCCTCGCCGTGAAAGGCTTTTGTGATGGCGGAGGCCGTCAGGAACATCCTGTCCAGATCGTACCCGGATTCGCCAAGGGTCTTGCCAGTGGCGAAGCTGCGGATGCAGGGCTTACCCTCTTCGTACCATTTGAGGTACACGTCCACATAGACGCCCTCGCTGCCACCATAGTCCGTGGTGCAGAAGATGTTCGAGCCTTTAGGGATCTGGCGGCCATCCTCCCAGTCCATATCCATGAGGAAGTATTCGTCGGGGAGATAACCGGACATCTTCAGGCGGTTCTCCAGCTCATGAAACACATCCTCCGCCACAGGTTGGCCCACATACCGCATATACCTCGGATCATCCGGGTTGGGTTCCCATATCTCCAAATCAATGGTATTCATGTTCTCACCTCCCTCCCGCCGAGCCGAACAGGGCCCGTTTGTACTCCGGGGCGTGGACCTCCAGCAGGAACCGCTCGGCTCCGCACTTGTACAGGCACACGCCCACCTGCGGGTAGCGGATCAGCTCATACTCGCTGGGCTCCAGCTGGAGGTTCGAGAGATAGAACTCCTTGTCCACAGCGCCGCAGTGGAAGATGAACTGGTGGGTGGGGATGGCGAAGAGGGGCCTGGTCAGCTCCCGGATACCGTCCACGTTGAAATCCTCTAAGTTCTGGGAGGCCATGATCAGGCTGGACTCCTTCTTGCGCACTCTTTTCAGTGTGTTGCGGATGTACTCTATAGTCATGCGGTTGGAGAGCCAGATGTACAGCTCGTCCAGAGCCGCCACGGTGTTGCCCTGGGTCAGGAGCTTGTCGCTGAGGTAGGCCAGGATGTTGAACAGCATGGCGTCCTTCACATTCGAGCTGCTGTTCAACAATTCCTTCACTCCAAACACCAGGAACCGGTCTGACGTGATGTTGGTGTGCCCGTTGAAGAACTTGCTCTCCGCCCCCACGCACAGGGAGTGGAGACCCAGCATCACCTCCTGCAGGAGTTGCTTGGTGTAGAGGGTGTTGGGCTCCCGGTCATAGTTGTTGTACGCCTCCTCGATCACGGCGTAGAGGTCGGACAGGGTGGGGTAGTCCGTGGGACCCACCTTGCTGAAGTCCGTGAAGTCGTTGAGGCCGAACTTGTGGTACAGCCGCTCCAGCATCAGCTCGATGGTGTCGATGTGCCACTGGGAGAAGTCCTTGTAGGCCCGGAAGAAGTCCTTGAGGTAGGAGATGTGCTGACTGAGCCGGGACCGCTGTTTGAAGGTGTCCGGTGTGTCCGTGTCATCGTCGCTGTCGTCCCCGTCCACATCCCACAGCTTGGGTTCCAGCGGGTTTATGATGTACTTACCGCCCATGAGATCAATGAAGCATCCGCCCAGGTTGCGGCACAGGTCCACCAGCTCATGCTCCGGGTCCAGACAGATCACGGTCTTGCCGGACTCCAGGAGGTTCTCCAACAGCAGCTTCAGCAGGAAGCTCTTGCCCTCGCCGGAGTTACCCAGGATCAGGACACTGCCGTTGGTCTTGTCCTCGGCCCGCCTGTCCAGGTCCACGATGATGTTGCTCCCGTACCGGTCTTTGCCGATGTAGAAGCCGTGGGGGTCCGTTTTGCCGGAGTAATTGAAGGGGTAGAGGTTGGCCACGGAGGAGGCTGGCAGGACACGCTCGTACTCACTGCCGAAGCAGTTGAAGCCGGCGGGGTTCACCGCTTTGAAGCCCTCCTGCTGACGAAGCATGATCCGGTCCACACTGAGCTTGGACCGCACCAGCTCCGCCATCACCTCATTGGTCAGGTTTCGGAGCCCCTCCTGATCCCTGGCCGCCAGCTCGATGAACACGGCGCAGTGCATCAGGGGCTCGTTGTTGTGGTGCATGGAGGCGATGAGGTTCGTCACGTCCTGGAGATTCATCTCCGCTGTGACAGCCTGCTTCACATCGTTGGTGTTGGCCCGGCTCATACGGTTCTTGTTGCTGGCATTGTGGAGGATCTTGTTCTCCTCCATGGGGTCCACCCTGCGGGCGTAGATAGACAGGGTCACGCCGCTCTTGTCCCCCAGATGCCGGAGCAGGGCCAGCTCCTCGGTGCTGGTGGGGTAGCCCCGGAGGGCGAACACCGTCCGATAGGAGTTGCCCAGGATGTAGCTGTCCGTGCTGAACTTCACCGCACCGGGGGCGATGATGTCCAGGAAGTCCTTGGGGGGTGCCTCGGGCTCCGCCTCGGTGATCACCGGTTTATCCTCTGCCTTCTTCTTGGCGGGGGGCTTCCGCCTGAACAGTTTCCAGAAGGGCTTTTTTGTCTTGGGAGCCAGGTGGACCGGCTTTTTCTTACGCTTTTTCGTTTTCGGCACGCTCTCTCACCGCCCTCTCTCCGTCGACGCTCTCGAAGTATTCTGTAGTCACATCCTGCTGGTAGTACACCGCCAGCAGCCGCTTGATGTCCTGCTCGCCCGCCAGCCGCACCGCTTGGAAGCCATTGCTGAAGGTCTTCTCTATGTTGGTCAGCATGGACTGGACGCTCTCGCCGCCCTGGCGCTCCACGGGGACGCACAGCACGAACTCCCGCGCCGAGGTCGTCAGGGTCTGGATCTGGTCCAGGTAGGCCCGGTCCTTTTTGAGGAGCTCCCGGATGGCGGGGTTAGTCTCCTCCTCCAGCCGCTGCTGGTACCATATCTTGTTCTGGTCAAAGGACTCCCTGGAGTCCAGAGCCCGGAGGATCACGGACTTGGTGCTCCGCAGGAGTCCCATCAGGGCCCCGACCCTGCCGCTGATGCCCTCGGCGGACAGGACGGAGAGGTTGTCCGGGCGGATGAGGTAATAGGCGAACTCGCCCTTGGTCGTCTTGACGCCGCAGTCCGTCAGTTCCTGGATGCCCATGAGCTGACGGGTGGATTGGAGCTTCCGGCGCTCCCTCTCCTCACGCCATTTGATCCGCATCTCTTGGCCTCCATTCGTACCGCTGGGGCCGCAGGAACAAAAACAGCGCGGCCCGCCGTAGGAAATCCAGCACGCTGGCGTCCTCCAACCGAATGGTCAAAAAGGCGTAGACGGCGGCGAAGAGCAGAGGGACGAAACTGCCGGTCCTGGACAGAGCGAACACAGCCAACAGCGCCGCCCCGCCCGTCACCGCCAGATCCTTCAGTTCCCAAAGCCACAGCCGCGCCTTGGCCTTCAGATTGTCTGGGTAGATATACAAATTGAGTACCTCCGTTCTGTTTGTCTATATAAAAATCCCCCGTGCGGTCAGCACGGGGGAGTGGGGCCATTCGCCTCACTGGACGGTCTTGGCTTCGTCCAGCGCCTTGCGGATGAGGTCGATGAGGAAGGTCTTCTTTTTGAGCTTGCGCTCCTCCAGATACTTGTCCAGCTCGTCGAACAGCTCCGCGGGGATCTGCACCGCCAGGGTCCTGGTCTCTCCGTTATCCATTTTTACCGTTCCTTTCTCGTATTCGTAGAATTTCTCGATGAGCCAGGTCACATACTGGCTCAGTGTCTGCCCCCTGCGCTCCCTCTCGGCGCTCACCCTGTTGTGGAGCTCCTCCGGGATCTGGGCGCAGAGGTTTTTTGTTTTCCCGTCTGCCATGGGTGTTCCTCCTTTCGTTTGAGTAAAGCAAGTATACCGAAAGGTACTGCGGAAAGCCATACCCAAACCCAACAAAGAAACTGCCGGAAATGAAGCATAACCAACAATGGGTCACGCTTCCTCCAGCGCCTTGGCGATCCCCCGCATCACAAACTCCACACAGGGCATGGCCACAGAATTGCCCAAAGCTCTGTACCGGGCGGAGTCCGAGGCGTCGGGGAGCTGCGTCCACCCGTCCGGGAAGCCTTGGAGCCGCTCACACTCCAACGGGGTGAGGCGGCGGATCAGGAGGGGAGTCTTTCCGGGCTCCCAACTCTGGAGATGCTGTTCCATGGCCTCCGCATACTGGAGGGCACCCTCCGTATGGGACGTCTCCGCCTCTATACATTTATCTACCCACATACGGGCGGACAGGATATACTCCTCCGCCAGCTCTGTCGATGTCACAGAGGCGTCCTGCTCCACCAGAGGCAGGTTGTTCCCGCCTGTTCCGTATCTGGCGGACATGGTGGGAGCCACGTCGTGGGGACCGGTATACCGGGAGTCGATGCCGTGGTTCTCATACACCAAGGGCTGGTGCCCGTGCTCCTGGGCTCTGAGTGTGCCTGAAATGTCCTCGGTGTACTCCATGACCGCTCCGCCCTGGTCATTGAGGCACAGGACGTCCGGCAGCATAGTGGAGTCGTTTTCCGAAGTATCCGGCGACAGGGCCTCCGTGAACAGGAGCCCCGCCGGGTTCCTGCCGCCGCCTCCGTCTGCTCCAGCCAGGGTGGGCGCTTTGCCGTTGGGGGTAAATATTCTGGACTGCTGGGTGTCCCAGGGGTTCAGACAGTTCCCAGGCTGTGTGACGAAGGTCTGCATCTGCATATTCTGGGTGTGCATCAGGGCCCCGGACACGCCGTGGAGGTCGATGCCCTCATCCCTCTGGTTGATGTGGTAAGCCTGACCGGGCTGTACTTTCAAGACATGGGGCGGAATAAGCCCAGCCTGGATCATCAGGGCCACCTCCAGATGTAATGGCAGAGGCTTCCCGTGGAGCCTTGACCGTTTCAGTATCCCCAGACACGCCCTTGCCGTCAAATAATATCCAGGGGGCACATTGTCCTCCAAAATCTGCGACAAGGAAGATTCTATTACGTCTCTGGGGCACACCCCAGTATTCGGCATCCAAGACGCGCCAGGCGAGGGATAGATCATCTCCCAGTAGGGTTCGCCCAGCAGATCCCCATGACCAGGGGTGAGGTCCAGGAACATATACGGTACCGTACTTGATCTTGTGGATCTCCTCGAGGACGATCCGGTAGTCTTCCCCTTTGATCTCACCGCTGGAGAAGGCTCCGGGGACGTTCTCCCATACCATAAATCTTGGTCGAACAGACACACCTGTCCGTCCACATCTTGCATCGGCATCTCTCATCTCCTTTACTATCCTGCACTGCTCCATAAAGAGGCCGGAGCGTTCACCGGCCAGCCCGGCTCTCGCTCCGGCCACACTGAGGTCCTGACACGGGCTGCCCCCGCAGATGATGTCCACCGGGGGCAGCTTCGCGCCGTCCAGCTTGGTGATGTCCCCCACATGGACCATGTCGGGGAAGTGGAGCTTTGTCACCTCCATGGGGAACGCCTCGATCTCACTGGCCCACAGGGGCTTGATGCCCGCCCGGACCGCCGCCAGGGGGAAGCCCCCGATGCCGTCGAAGAGACTGCCCATGGTGAACACTTTTCCGCCTGCCATCACTTGGCCACCGCCGCCACGATGCTCTTGGTGGTATTGATGGCCGCCTGGGCGGTGTAGACGGCGGACATGATGTTGGCTCTGGTGGTGGTGTCCAGGCCGAAGGTCCCGGCGATCCGGGGCACCTCCCCGGCGGACAGCATGAGGCCCAGCCCCAGCAGGGCGTTTGTCTTGAACACCATGAGCCCCGCCACTAAGATGGTGGCTTGTAAAAAGGCCGTCAGGCATAGGCCGATGACCTGTTTCATCCACTGATAGAACCCGTCCGCGTACCCTCTGGGGACACTGAACATATACAGGCTCCCCACCGCCATCTGGATCAGCAGGATTCCGCCCCGCTTGAGGTTGGCGAAGAACACCTTGACCACAGCGTAGGCCATGAGGATGACGCAGAACAGGTTCATGAAGGGGCTGACGATGAGTCCGACCCCCTCCCCAGTGATCCCGCCGATGATACTGCCCAGGCCGTCGAACTGCTCGATCACCTCCGAGGCCGCCTCCCCGATGGTGGTGTAGCCCGTGATGGCCCGGCTCAGGTCCCCTTGGAGGGAGATGGACAGAGCGTAGAGCCTCACAGGGGCCACGGTGAAGAGGCTCACCGCCATGAAGCCCTTGATGACGGACAGGGCCGTCTGCCGGATGTTGGCCCGGCCCGAGCTGTACTCGATGCCGCACTCGAAGCAGCTGACCACCACCCCCACGGCGAAGAGGGCCCAGCCCAGCTTGGAGAAGAAGCTGACGATGGCCGTGACCCACTCCAGCTCGAAGAGCTTCACCCCCATGCCGCCCATCTGTGCGAAGAAGTTGCCCAGGAACCCCACGATCTCATCGTAAAACCAATCGAAGATCTGGGAGAGGACCGTGGAGACCACGAAGTCCCATATAAACATGGGTATCCCCCCTCAACACATGGTCTGCTCCTGCCTGGGGGCAGGGTCCTGGATCATGAAGAGCCCGGTGTACTCCTTGACGACCTTATTCATGGCGGCGTAGTCCCAGTTGTCGGGGATAAAGTTGTACCATTCGGTCTTGCCATTATACGTCCAGGCGTGGGTGTTGGAGCCGTTCCTGGGGGAGAACACATCCTCGAAGCGGATGAACATGGTGTCTATGGTGCCCTGCGTCTTGTTGACGATCTTGGCCTTCAGGGCGGTATATTCATCCGCGACCCCTTGGGTGGTGATCAGAAACTTCGCCTGGTTCCCGCCGCCCAGGTCTACATAGGCCGCCCGGCCAATGTACTTGGCGTTAGGGTAGACGGTACCAACCATTCTCCGAAGTTCGTTTTCAAAAAAGTTCATGGCATCCACCTCACACTCCAATGATGCCCCAGATATAGGTGGGGGCGGTGAGCGTAAAAATGAGGCAGGCCAGAAGGATGGCCGGGGGTGCCCACTCGAACTGGCCGTGTTTGCGGTAGTCGAAGTAGGCGGTGCCCAGCTTCACAAAGAAAAAGATGGCCAGGATCATGTCGATAGCCGGGAAGACCACGTTGTTGACCACCGTCTTGATCTGAGCCGCCGTGGCGTCCCAGGTACTCTCGACGGCGCCCGCCACATTCCCGGTGTTGCCGGCCGCGAAGGCCGGGACAGCCAGGGCGAAGACCGCGACCGTGAGGACGAAGATTTGTACAAGTCTTTTGCGCTTCATTCATATACCTCCATAAAAAAATAGTGGGCCGCCCCTGCGAAAGAGACGGCCCGATGTTGAAAAGGATGCTGTGTTGTTGTTGTCACATGGACATCTGCTGTGTCTGTTGCGGTGCGAAGGACTGAGACGGTTCATCTGCAGGCTCAAATCCTGGTTCAAGCTCATAGTCTTGCACCGCGTCCTGCTTGTCCCGGAGCTCCCAAAGGATGTGGCACATAGCCTCCCCAGGCATATTGCCCATGCCATTCTCAGCCAGCCACTTGTCGCTGACGACTTCCAGGGGGTCCTTGAAGCGGAGAAGGCATTGGGCGTCCTCCTCGGTCACTACCTTCGGGAGCTGGCGCAGGACCCGCTGAATCGACGCGATCTCCTCCGCCCGCGACACAAGGTAGTCCTTGGGCATAAACAGCCACTCATGGAAGGTCTCCTTGTAACAAGCGATGAGCTTATTCTCCAGCCGCTCCACGGCGTTTGTATTCTGGTCCATGACATCAATACCCCGTCCTGGGCAGAGGCGTGGGATCGGTGGGGGTGTACACGGTGGTGACCCAGCGGTCCACCGCCATGACCCACTGATTGTTGTACACGCCGCCCACATCGGCCACATTGGTGAACTGGACGCCGTTGGTCAGACCCTGGAGCACCGTGCAGGTGACCTTGGGGGCCTCCACCTGCCGGAAGCCGGCGGGCACCACGCCGAAGACCGCCATGAACTCCGTCACAGCCTCGCCGTTGGCAAGGCCCAGAGCGGCGGGGGAGGCATCCAGAGTATAGTTCCGGGCCGTGGACAGGTTGTCCGCCAGGAGCCGGTATCCGCTGCTGAGGTTTGTCTTGTAGACGATCTTGTAATTCCCCGGCGCGTTCCAGGTGCCGGTGGTGATTTTGTCCAGTCTTACCGCCCCGATAGGCAGGGTGTCCCTCCAGTAGAAGGACTCCAGAGCCACGGAGGAGTTGTTGCCGATGTCCGAGAAGTCATAGCGGATGGTCTGTCCCGGCATGACCTCCTTGTACCCCCGCTTGGTGATGGAGACATTGGTGAAGGTGCTCTTGTTGGTCATAGCCGCCTTGACGATCTGCCCGGCAAACTCGATCTCCACCTCAATGGGCGTCTTGTCCAGGGCATAGAAATCCGCCGCTTTGGACTCCACGATCTTGTACCGCCCCAGAGGTAGAGGCTTGGATCGGGCCACACCGTTCTTATCCGTTTTGACGGTATCCACCAGGTTCCCCGCCCGGTCGTAGATCTCAAACTCCACCCCAGGGAGCACCGTCCCCGCGGGCCAGCCGTTGTTGATGTTGTAGTCCGCACTGGTCTTGGTAATCTGGATCTGCCCCGTGATGGGCGTGTTCTTCCAAACGATGGTCTCACAACCGCCATACTGGATATATACAGTCTTGGGCACCGTGTCCAGGATATACCCCTCGGCGCACTCGATCTCCCGGATGGTGTACTTACCGTCCTTCAGCTCCTTGTCGATGTAGACGTAGCCGTTGTTGTCGCTCTGGTAGGTACCGACCGGGTTGCCCTTGGCGTCGCTCAAAAGGAAGGTAACACCATAGATCCCTCGGTTGGTCACAGAATCTATTTTGTGTATGAGGGCGCTGGAACCCTGGGTGTTGTACACCACGATGGTCTGTGTATCCCCGGGGTTGACCTGGACGGTCTGTGTACGGGTGCCCTCATCGACGATGTAGCCGTCCAGCGGTTTTGTCTCGGTGACGATGACCGTGCCAACAATGCCGGGGATACGGATCTCGCCGTTGGCGTCGGTCCTGTAGAGGCCCTTGCTGGAGAGGCGGCCGTAGTCCGCGTCCACATAGCGGCCATCGGAATAGGTTATTTCAAACTCGACCCCCTCCAAAGGGGTCTTGTCATTTTTATCCAGTTTGACCACTACCAACGTCCCGGCGGCCCTGTTGTAAAAGCGGAGGGTATTGACCTCGCCGCTCTTGAGGAGGATGGTCTTGGGGGTGGAGTCCAGCACATAGCCGTCCGGGGTCTTGATCTCCCGAGCCACGACGGTGGTGCCGGGGGTCAGGTCATTGATGACGATCCGCCCGTTCTCGTCGGTGATATACTCGCCGTTGGAGCTGCCGATGGCCCTGCCGGAGGAATCTGTCACCAGGAAGGTGACGCCCTTTAAGGGGGTGGTCGTTCCCTCCAAATACTTCTCCAGAACGAGGGTGGTCGTGGGTGTGTTGTAGAACCATAGCTCCTGGGTGTCATCGGGGTTGATGACCACGGTCTGGCTCTGTCTCGCCGGGTCGATGGTGTAGCCGGGGACGGTCTGCACCTCAGTGACGATGAGCGTCCCGGTGATGCCGTCCAGGACGATCAGGCCGTTCTCATCGGTGAAGTAGAGACCGTTGGAGGAGAGCTGGCCGCCCTTGTTGTCCGCAAATCGGCCGTCCGCGTAGGTTATTTTGAACTGTACCCCCTCAAGCGGCGTCTTCTTGTCCCCGCTTGAGAGTTTATGGACGATGAGGCCGCCCTCAGGCTTATCCCGGAACTCCAGCGTGACGGTGACGCCGGCCTTGACCTCCACGGTCTGGGGCGTGTCATCCAGGAGGTATCCGGGCTTCGCTCTGGTCTCCTTGACAACAAGGGTCGTACCGGGGTCGATGCCCTCCACCAGGAAGCTGCCGGAGCTGTCAGTCACATACTTGCCGTTGGCGTTCCCGACGACCGTGCCGTTGCTGGTGGTCACCAGGAATTCCACATCGGAGAGGGGCGAGCCGTCGCTGGCAGATACCTTCCTGACCAAGACGGAGCCCTTGGGGCTGTTGTTGAAGTAGAGGGTGATAATGTCCTGATCCTTGCCGGAGATGTAGAAGGACTGAGGGGCGGAGTCGATGACGTGGTCCCCATCGCTCTCCACCTCCTCGCAGATGTAGTACCCGGCCTTCAGCCCGGTGACGGTGAA
>CANQMK010000032.1 GCA_947624895.1 uncultured Oscillospiraceae bacterium
CCTGCGCCTCTCGTCGTTGTCGTTCTTGAGGATGATTCTCTTTGACGGGTCAGACTGTATCGTTTCAAACTGGCCTCGGTTTTGCCGTTTCACGCTCTCTGCCCAGCGAACGCCGGTTGCTATGAAGCGGCCCCGGCCGCCTCCCTCTTTGAGAATGGAACAGCAGTATCTCGCCAGCCTTGTCGGGGGCATCCTCTTTTGGGGTATCAGCGCCCACATCGAAGTCCGCCTCCCTTTGTATGTCGGATAGTTGATCGTGTATTTAACGCCCTTTGCTTCCAGACGCTTGGCTTCATCCCGCAAAAAGTAAACGGTCTCCGGGGCGTCGGCGGTGGTGTGATTGTTCTGCACCTCATAAGGAATCCCGGCCCTGGCAGCTAAAGCCTTACATACGGCGCTGTCTTTCCCGCCACTGTCCGTTATGATGATTGGCTGTTTGTAGAGCTTTAGAGACCACCTTGAGGCATCTTTTAACCTTGCTATCGCTTTTTGTTCAAGATCACTCATGCCTGCACCTCCTGGGACAGCAGCTTCCGCTTGTGCCGGTAGTAGGCGCTGTCGGCCCTACCGGCCTCCGGGTCCTCCCAATACTGAGACCGACGGCGGGCTCGCTGCTCCTCAGCGTGGGCCGCGTAGAACTTCTTGTTTTTGGCCTTGATGTCCCGCCGGGCGTACCGGGCGGCGCGGCGGTCGGCCTCGTGGCCGTCGAACAGGTGCTTGTAGCTCGCCAGCTTGCAGCCCTCGGAGCAGAAATAGACGGTCTTTAGGCCCTTGCCCTCGATGTGGGGTATCTGCCTCACGAAGGGCGTGTCCGCCGTCGTGGAGAAGCTGGCCCCGCAGGTTCCGCAGGTGCGGTAAAGTATCAGCCGGTTTGTGGTCTTACGCCTCACGCCCACGGTCTCCACCCCTTTCCTGATACAGACTACATTTCCGCTGGCCCCGGGTCACCAGCGGGTGGGGGTCGATCTCCCCGAAGAATGAGGCGAAGGCACCGCACCAGGGGGCGCCCCCAGGCACGTCGGTTTTCGCCTGGCACCGCCCGGTCCGGGTCCCGGGCTGCTCTTTGTAGTGGCCGCATGAGCCGCACTTCCCGGCGGGGTCAAACTCCTTCATCCTGGCCCTCCTCCCCGAATAAGCTGCATTGGTCCTCCAGCTCTGCCCGGGCCTTTTCCTCCTGGCGCATCTTCCGCAGACAGCAGGCGCCGTATCCGTCCTTGATACCCTGGGCGCTGGTGAGCAGGCCGCCGCACCGGCGGCACCGCCGGGCCGGGATGGTGAACACCTCGTCATTTTCCATTGGCGGGCGCCTCCTTTCGTATGCTGCTCTTGCAGCGGCTCGGATGGTTTTGGCAGGGGTTCTTGCAGGTCCGCCGGTCTTTGCACTGGCGGCAACAGTAATTCCCGTGCCGGGTGTCGCAGTTGAAGATTCTGCACATGATCTCGGCCATTGTCAGTCACCTCCCGCAAATTTGGTCAGCTGCTCCTCATACTGCGGGAACAGCTCGCAGTAGTCCTCCAGGGTCAGGGCGTCAGGGCTGGTGATCATTTCGGCGAACTCGGGGTATTTGCGGCCGTACTCCTCCGGGTCTACGCCAGCGGCCTGGAGGATGGCAAGGGCGCAGGTGGGCCAGCGGTTCAGGTAGACTTTCAGCTCGCCTTGGTCCGCAGAGAGCCGGGCCACGTTGCGGGCCACGGCAAACTGCCAGGGGGGCGCGATAGCCGGTCCGGGCTCCGGCTCCGGCCGGGGACGGGCCGCCACCATGGACGATACCATCGTCAGGAACAGCACGGCCGTCGCCAGCATGGCAATCTTGGCCTTCCGGCGCTGTCGCCGGTGGCGTTGCCTGGGGCCTACGAAGCTAGGGGTCATCATGGGTCGCCTCCTTTAGTAAGTCTTGATGTGCGTCAGCCCAGCGCTGCATCCAGTCCGAAAGCTCCCAGTGATGGCGCTGATATAGCCGGACCATGTGCGCGAACTTATCAGGGTCCCAGTCGAAGGGGTTATTGGGGTCGTGGGAGTTTTCAACATTTTCAACAGCCGGAGAGCCAGCAGCTTCGCGCGCGCCCGCGTGCGCGTTGGATTCCTGATTCGGATTAGGATTCGTATTGGATTGTATTGGATTGGATTCAGGCCGCCGTTGGCCGCCGTTGGCCGCCAGTGGCGGCCACTCGCCGCCAGTGTCCGCAGCAGGCGGGTCGTGGTCATGATCTGCGGGGGGTTGAGGCGTCGGGTCAGCGTCCTCCGGCCCGGGGTATTTGGGCTTGCGATCTCTGATGCGCTGATGCTCGCTCCAAGTAGGGAACCAAAAGTAGGGCTTCCCGCCCACAGTGTAGAGGGAAACGCAGCCTTTGGCCGCCAGACTGTGAAGTGCATCATCCACGTCGCGTGTCGTCACCCGTTCCCGGAGAGGAAAGACGCGGCCCTTGATGACGGCCGGGCGGGCGTCACCTCGCCCGGCGTCGTCTGCTAACGTGATCAATCCAGCCCACAGCCGAAACTCAAAATCTGACAGAGAGGATATTTTGTCGCTGGTGAAGGTGCTTTCCTTCAATATCCTGTTTGGCATATAGGCCTCCTTTCCGTGAGATCGAAGGGGTCACAGCTCCATACTCACGGTGCTGCCGTCCTCACCGGCGCTCACGATGATGTTTTGAGAAAACCGGGCCTTCATAGTGGGGTCATGGCTGATCGCCAGGATACGCATAGAAGGATTCCGGCCGGCCATATTGGAGAGGGCGTCGGCGTATGCCTCAGTCCCGTCGGCGTCCAGGAAGGGGGGCTCGTCGATGAACAGCATCCCAAGCTGGACGCCGGCCCGGCGGGCCTTCACGTCTGCCAGGCCCAGGGTGACGGCCAGGGCGATCTTGACCTTCTCGCCGCCGCTATGGCTCAAGTAGGGCCGGACGGTGCCCTGGATGCTGGAAATCCAGACCTCCAGGCTGTTGGTCATCTGCTTGGTGCTCTTGAGCTCCTTTTCGGTGCGGATGTCCACCGCCATGCGGCCGCCGGTCATGGAGGCCAGGATGTCATTGGACTGGCGCATGATCTCCGGGACCACGCCCCGGATGATCATGTACTGGATTCCATCCAGACCGAAGGCTTGGGCCAGGGCGGCGTAGTCGTCCAGCATGGAGGCCAGGCCGGAAACGGTCTGCCGGAGCTTCGCGGTCTGCTCCTCGGCCTCGGCCACCTGCTCCAGCTTCGCCTTGATGGCGCCCCGTTCACTGGCGTAACGGTTGGCCTTGCTGCGGAGGTTGGAGAGGGAAATCTGGTAGAAGCCCAGGTCGATGTCAGACCCTTCCGGGACCCTGGCCCTGATCTCCTGGGCCTCGGTCTTGATGGCCTCCAGCTTCGCCTCCATGGTCGTGATCTCCCCGCGCATCTGCTCGATGACCGGGGACAGGCTGCTGACCGTGGCCGCGGCCACTCTGCACTCCTCCAGGACCTTCACGAAGGGCTCCAGGCGGGTGATCTCGGACTGGAGGCGGGCGGCCTCGTCAACGACGGGCTCCAGCGCCTCCCGGGCCGCGGTGGCGGCGGCGATCTTCTCCCGGACATCCTGGATGGTGGCCTCTGACTTGGATATGTCGGCGTCCAGCGTGGCGATATGACGCTCGGCCGCTTCGATGGCGGAGGCTTTGGCGGCCGTTCGCTGGAGGCGGCCCTGCTTGAGCATTAGTTGGGTCAGATCATGGGCGGGGTTGCCGATGGCCTCCAGCTTTGCCTCCACTCCACTGACCGCACTATCAAAGGGGGCCAGCAGCTCCTCATGCTGGGCCTCCAGAGCCACCAGGTCCTCCCGTGCTTTGGGGAGATCGTCAGCGGCCTGCCGGGCATCAAAAAGGAATTTACAGGTCGCCGCTTCCGGCGTCGGGCATCCGCTGTCTTGGAGGCGAGAGACAGCCTTTTCAGCGTCCCGGATAAGGTTCACGATGCGGTTTCGTTCATCCTGGTAGCCGTCCTCAAAGTTCTTTCGATGCTCCAAGGCGGCGGCGTATACCTCCCGCGTCGCCTCGCGTTCTTTGAGCCGGTCCTGGGCGGCAGAAATTTCATCGTTGACCTTCTTGAGCTCGGCAACAGCGGCCTCCACCTCGTCCTTCTCCGCGAGCTTTTCAACCTCGGCGGCCCGCTGGTCGATCATGTTCTGGAGGAAAAAGCGGTCCGTGTCGAGGATGCTTTCCAGGTTGGCCTTGCGGGCATCCAGGTCCAGGCTCTTGTTCAGGTCCTCGGTGAGCTCGGCCAAGCGGGCTTTCAGCTCGTTCAGCCGGGTCACGGCCTCCTGCGCTTCCTGCAATCGACCGGCGGCCTCGGTGGCGTCATGCAGGCGCCCGATCTGCTCGGCCCTCTTGGCCCGTTTCAAGGCCAGGTCCGCGGCGGTGTCCTCCTGCAAGCGGGTCTTTTCTGCGAGGCGGGCAAGAATTTCTTGCCGCAGGGCCTCTTTCTGCTCGGCCTCCTTGATCGTGGCCTCATACTCGGATATGCGGCTTTCGGCGTCGGCCGCCTCCTTCGCCAGGGCGTTGTCCTGCTCCAGCAGGCCCACCTTCTCCTCCACCTTCTCCTTGAGGATGGCGATTCGCTCCTTGGTGGCGGCGATCTCCCGGCGGATGTCTTTAGCCTGGAGGCGGGCCAGCTCCTCCATGCGGGTGTAGATGTCCAGGCCCAGCAGGGCGCTCAACACTTCCATCCGCCGGTCGCTGCTGGCCTCCAGGAACAGGCCATAGGCGTCTTGCCGGATAAGGGCTATAGAGCAGAACGTGTTACAGTCCATGCCCAGCAGGCGCTCGATCTTCGCCTGGGTCAGCTTCATGGTCGTGTCGCTGTTGTCCTCCCATTCGCCGGTCTCGGCGTTGAGGCGGTGCAGCGCCAGGGTGCCCCGGCCGCTCTTGGTGCGGGTGCGGATGACCCGGAACTGCTGGGCGCCCATGGAGAACGTGAAGGTGATGGACCCGGATTTGGTGCCGTCCCGGACCCATCCGCCGATGTCCTCGGACCGGCTGCTCTCATAGAGGCAGTCGGCTATGGCGTCCATGAACAGGGACGATTTGCCGACGCCGTTCTGACCGTTGACCATGGCCATGTGAACCGGGGAGAAATCGAAGGTGGCGGCGGTGTAGCTGCGGTAGTTTGTGACCTGGATGGACAGGGGGACGAAGGCGCCGGTATGGCGGTCGGCGTCGCGGCCGTCGTCGGCCTGCTTGATGATCGGGGCCGCCAGGGTCATCAGCGCGGACTTCCTGGGCTCCTGCACGTTGTTCAGGTCCAGCCACCGGGCCAGGGCTTCGGTGGGCCCCTCATGCTCGGTCATGTCGTTCTTGGCGTCCAGGTCCTCCACCTCCTCGGGCAGTATCTCCGCAACGTGGAAGGCGCCGGCGGCCATGATGAACTTCTGGAGCTCGGCCCGGTTCAGGGCCTTTTCCTGCTCGGAGGTGCAGGAATAGCGGACCCGGACGATCTTATCGGCGAAGCTGGGGGCTCCCCGCAGCTCCCCGATCTCATTGAAGGTCTGCACGTCGTCGGGGCTCATGCGGTAGGTGAGGTGCTGGCGCTCCGGCGTATTGACGAAGGTGCTGGTAACATAGCGGTCGTCGTCCAGGGTGTGGATGTAGAAGCCGTGTCGCACGTCCTCGTCGCCGAAGGTGAGCTGATTCAGGCACCCGCAGTAGAAGGCCGGGGCGTGGCACACGAGGCGCTGGGGCCGGTGGATGTGCCCCAGGCACGCCAGATCGACGCCTGCGGCGTCTATTGTGGCGGGGGTAATGACAATATCCTGCCCCGCCATGAACGTGCTCCCGTTGCCTCCATACGTGCCAGCGACGGTATAATGGGCGGTCAGGATGGAGGGGATGCTGCGATCAAGCTGGGTCGCCAGGCCCAGGACCACATCGTTGATCAGGGCGGTGGCGTTGCGGTTCTCCAGCTCCTTGTCGGCCCCGGGGCAGAACAGCCGGAGGCGGCCTTTATCAAAGCCGGGGACGGCCACGATCTGGACCGGCTGCCCCGCAGGGGTGACAAGGTTCAAGACCTGGGGGAGGGAAACGACGTGCAGGTTAGGGAGGTCCCCCGCGGCCTTGTCGATCACCTCGAAGGCCAGGGGGTTGTCGTGATTGTCGGTGCCGAACAGCAGGACCACATGGCCGCTCTCCTCGCAGAGGGGACGGATGAAGCGGTCTAGGGCGTCGTTCACGTCCTCCAGGGCGGTGTCCGCCCATACCCGGGACCTGTTGAACAGGTCCCCGGCTATGATGGTCAGGTCAGGGCGGATGCTGGAAGCCGTGTCGATCACGGCGTCCATGCAGCGCAGCGTGTCCTCCCGGCGGAGGTTGCGGCCGTCCTTGGTGGGGCCGTTCAGGTCCCCAAGATGGATGTCGCCGGTATGTAAAATCTTCATGCCCGTGTCCTCCCGGCCTTGGCCTTGTTCTGGCACTCCGTGCAGAGTTGCCGGCCGAAGATGCGGCGGCTGTACGATATGATGTCCGCGATCTTCCAGCTTTTCCCCTCGGGGACCGTGATGGGCCTCCGGCAGTCGGCGCAGACCTCCGGGGCGTTGAGGGGAACGATGGGGTCCTGGGGCTCCGGCTCGTCCAGCCAGGGCGGGGGCCCGTCGTCCTCCGGCGCGTCATATCCGGGCTCGTAGTCGCCCGGGCGCTCGTCCGGGTATTCACCGACGGTCTCCGGCTTCGCCTCGGGGGCGGGGAGGGCCGGGTCCTGGCGGGCGGCGATCTGGCCGGCGCCGGCGGGCATTTCAAACAGCATACCCATGGACTGGAGGTAGTTTGCCGCCACGGCCTCCTTGATCTCCGGGGCCTCCAGGTTGGGGACCATCCTGGCGACGATAAAGGGCTTCTGCAGGTCCGGGAGGCTGTACGTCCCGGCCAGGCCCAGGGCGGCCCGGATGGCCCGCATGAACGCCTTGCTCTCCGCTATGGCGGTGCGGTGGGGCAGGAAGCGGTTGTACTGATTTTCCGACTTCATGCTCGCCTTCTCCAGGGTCATGTCGATCTCCTTGGTGGCCTGCATCAGGCGGAAACCGCCGGAGGGTTCAGGCACCCGGATGGTGACGGTCACAGCCACGTCATAGACGTGGGGGCAGTTGCCGCAACTCCGGGCCTGGCCCGTGGCCCGGGCCATTTCGATGCACCGGGCGCACGCCTCGGTCCGGCCGGGCTCCGTGGACACGATGCTGATGTTGGCCGCAGCGGCCAGCTTCATGCCGCCCACCTTCGTGATGGCGAATGAGTTGCTGGACTTCTCGAAATAGATGTCCCGGCTGGGGCCCTTGTTGGAGCTGTCCTGGCGGGTATCGAGCTGCACCTGGGAGACCACGATGCGCTGCAAGCTGCTGGCGGCCTGCATGGTGGTCACGGGGACCAGGACGTTGTACTTCTCCTTGGGATATTGGTTGAGCTGCAAGATGGATGTCATGTTGTCCATGATGGACCTCCTTTCAAATGTCGGGCTTGACGGGGCCCGGGTGAGGTGGTATCATGGAGGTAACTGGATTTACCCCGCGCTTTTGCCGGTCCCTGCTGCAACAGGGCCGGCATTTTCTATGCCCGCGGCGTAGCCCAGGAGAATCATGTCGTGAATGGTGTTCTCCAGGGCCCGCAGGTAGGTCAATGCCTGGCCGAAGTCCTCGCGCTCGGCCTCGTCGATGGTGCCGTCGAAGGCGATCTGCTCCAGTCGGTCAGCTATGCTCTGGCCGTCGGAGATCATCCGCGTCACCCGGAGCGTCGCCAGGGGCAGGGGCCGGTCCGTGGCCTGCTTCCCCATGTACCGGCCCACTGGACAGTCGGCGCAGTAGCGGACCAGCAGGTCCGGGGCCCCGTACTCCTTGGCGTAGAGGATGGCGTCCTCCGGCTCGATCTTGACCTCGCCGCGCTCATGGCGCCCGATGGTCTCCTGTGAAAATGGCACAATCATGGATGCTGTGCTCCGGCTGACATATCCGGCCCGCAGACGTGCCTCGCGGAGATAATCGGGGGTCTTTTTTGTGTCGTCCAAAGGCACCTTGTCCGCCTCCTTTTCGTGGTATTATTCCAGTATCAGGAAACAGCTTCGGCCGGCCGCAGGCAGGACAGGCTCCTCGCGGCCCGCAGGGCGTTGTCGGTGAGCTGACGCTGCCAAGCGCCCTGGGAGGGGGCCCAGCGGAAGCCGTGGCTCTTGAGCTCGTCCCGGATGGCGGGCTCCGGCTTCCCGCCGAAAAAGACCTGGAGGCGGTTCTCCTCGGTGTTGACGACCACCTCGCCGCCGGGGAAGGTCCAGCCGTCCGGGGCGGGCTCGGTCTCCCGCTTCTCCAGCTCCTTGATACGCTCCTGGATGCGGTGGATGTTGGCGTTGTTGTTGGACAACTCGTAGGCCGGGTAGCCGACGCGGCCGCACATATCCGGGGCCCGAAGCTGGGCGATCTCCCGTTCATCGAAGCCCAGCAGCTCCAGCTTGGCGTCGCCCGCCTCGGTGTCCTTCATGCGGATGGCGGCGTTGGCGGCCTTCATGAGCTCCTGATGCTGCACCAGGCGGTCCAGCTTGGCCCGGAGCTTGTCCAGGGCGTCAGGGTCATCGGAGCTGATACCGCCAGTGCCCACGCTCTTGATCTTGGAGAGCAGGCCCTGGATTTGCCGGTACTCCTCCATGTTGGATTCGTCCCGGGCGTTCTGCTTCTGCTTCTTGCGGACGGGGAAGCCGCTTCCGCCGGCGATCAGGATGGAGGGGCAGCTCGCCACGATGGAATAGTGCTTGTTCAGGTTCTCCGCCAGCTTCCGGCTGTAGAGGTCCAGCAGGCGGTCGATCTTGGCGTGGAACATGGGGTCCACCTTCTGCTTGTGCCGGTAGGCCATGTAGGCAGCCTTGTCCACCATGAGGCGGTAGTCCTCCGTGGCGCTCCCCTGGATGTAGTCGGAGAAGCTGATCGCGTTCTTGGCCCGGCGGGCGGTCTCCTCGCTGATCGGGTAGTAGGTCGGGGCCTGGCCCGCGGGCGTGAGCTGATACTTCGCCATATCCTCGGCGGCCAGCTCTTTCTCATAGTCGGCATAGCCCCAAACATGGCCCAGGCGGTCGAAGGTCGTGCCTTCGTCGCCGTAGTTGTGGAGCGCGGCGGCGCCGTAGGGGACGGTCACCTCCAGGGCCTTGCGCTCGGTTGAGTAGTAGCGGTACATTTCTTGTCCTCCTTGATAGATGATTTTGCGGGCCGGGTGGGCCCGGGGTTCTCGGTGGCGGCGGTGAAGGCGAAACGGTCGTTGAAGTAGCGCTTGGGGACCATTCCCCGGCGGGTCAAGTAGCCCTTCGCCTCCAGCTCCTTGTTGAGGTCTGCTATGACCTTGTAGGCCTTACTCTTGGAGTAGTCCATGATCTGCATCACGTCGGCCGGGGTGTAGTAGATGTCGGCCGCGGTGTTCATACAGTGCCCTCCGCGGGCGGCTGGTAGGTCGCCATGAACCGGCGGACCTTCGGGACCAGCTCGGTCCCGGTGCAGCGGCCGGTCGTGGTCTCCACCAGCGTCGAATACTTCACATTGGCGCCGGCTGCAATCTCTTTCAGGTTGAGCCCGGTCTGGGCCTTAAAGACGCTGACCTCGATTCCGAACTCGGTTTTTGCCTTCCTCATGTGGGGTCTACCTCCTTTTCTATCGTGTTTCTTTGGCTTGTTTTTCGGGTGGCGCTTTGCTATACTAATGCCAGGTGTCGCGCTTGGGGAGGAACACGAAGCGCCCCTCCACGGGGTTATCCGGCTCGCCGTCAAAGGCGTTTCCGTACTTGGTGCAGATAGCGGGCGGGGTGGCGTCGCTCACGGGCTCGGTGTCCACATAGAGGCGGCCGCCAGCCTCATACACAGGGCGGGACCAACTATCGCGGCCCTTGTAGGTGAGGAAGGTAACGGGCTTGAAGTGTTCCTCGGTCAGGGCCTTCCCGCAGACCGGGCAGAATTTGAATCGCTCCACCAGGCTGACGATCTCCCCCCTGCCGGCGAAGTAGATGTCGGCCGCAGCTCCCTTGTGCAGCTCGGGGAAGTCATAGCCGATGCGCCGGAAATCGTAGGTGTCACAGAGTTTGCACATGGTCAACCTCCTATCAAAGCGGGTTCCGCAGCAGCATCAAGTCTGCTGTTCGGGTCGAAGTTCCGGCCGGTATGATAGCCGGCTGTCAGGCTCTCAGCGTCGGGGTTCTCGAAGCCCCTGCCAAATGACTTGGGCTTCCCCATGTCTGCCATGGAATCGGTGACGGCCTTGGGGACCACCATCACGAGCCCCCACTCCTGATGTTCGGCCTCCTGCTCGCGGAAGGCGTCTTTGAGGCCCATCACGAAGCCGGTGCCGAAGGCGTTGCACGCCTGCCGGTAGGTGCCGGGCTCGTCCCATGAGTGCCGGTGGACTTTCGCCTTGGCCTCGTTGATCACGCAGTCGTAGGCGTACTTGAAGATGCGCTTGGCGATCTCGAAGTCATCCTCCAGGCCCACGATGCCGATGGTGTTGATCTTACATCCGTTGTAGCGCTCCACGAACGCCCTGCAGCAGTAATGCTCCGCTATGAGGCCGGCCAAGCTGGCGGCCCAGGGGTTGGTCATCCTGGTAAAGGTGACGCCTACGGTCTCGCGGACCACCTTCAAGCTCTCCGCGGGCACGCACTCCTCGGGGCGGAGTTTGTGCTTTGCCATGAGCTCGCGGGCCCGGAGTAGGGCGACTTTCGCCTCGTTCTCGTTGGGGCTGTCGGCCAGGGCCAGCAGCTTGGCGATCTTGTCCTTGATGTCGTATGCCATGGGTCGTACTCCTTTCATTGATCAGCGAGAAGCTGGGCTCTCGCCTGCTGGTAGGCCGGGGTGGCCTTGTTCCGCAGGACGGCGGCCTCGATGCGGGAGATCAGGGCCTCGTCGTCGGTGTAGACCCGGAAGGCGTGGGAGTGGGTCAGGAAGTTGCCGGAGATCGAAGTCAGGCCGGCGTACTTCTCGGCGTACTCACGAAGCCACTGGGGATGACGGTTCACGAAGTCGCCGTACCGCTCGAAGATGGGGTCCAGGGTGTAGCGCTCCAGGTCCCGCAGGATGTTCTCCTCGGTGTCCGGGATGGACCGCCAGGGGCACTCCGGGTCCAGAACGCTGTTCATGTAGTAGGTGGTCATTGGTAGTCCTTTCTCCCGCCGGCGGCGGGCTCGTCCCTCATGAGGGGAAGATTGTTGATCATCCGCTCCAGGAAGGGGATGTGGGGGAATACGTAGTCTGCGAGGATGCACCCCAGGACGATGATGCCCCAAAAGGCGCCCAGCAGCAGGAAAACGGCTTTCATGTCGGCCTCCTCATTTGAGAATCTGCTCGGTCAGCACCTCGGCCACCTCCATGGCCGTCTGCTGGGCCTCCAGGAACTTCTTGTACTCCTCGATCTCCATGGCCCCGTAGGCCACGGTCTGGATTTTGAAGCGGGGCTTCTCGCTCCCCATGAAGCCGTCATAGCAGTAAATCTCGGGGAGATAGGACCGCTCGCCGCCTGGGGTGTAGGGGAGGGACACGTTGATGTCCCGGTGGGTCATGCCGTCGGAGTAGGCCACGTTGTCCACCTCGACGGTGTAGGCTCCGATGGTGTAGATGTCGCGGACGTAGTGGGTCCCGCCCTCGGTCATCTTCTCTTTCGTCTCGATATATTTCAGTTCCATTGTCATATCCTTTCTGCCCTCGTTACCTCCGGGGCGGGAAGTCGTTTACTTGTTGATTTCTCTCCAGCGCCCGTCCACTTTCTTGTAGAGACGGGCTCCCTCCGGGTCCTTGAACGGGGGAAGTGCCGGCGGATTGGCGAAGAAAAGATCGCTGCGCTTGACGATGATGAACGCGAAGGGGAAGTAGTTGAAGTACCTCTTGGCTCTCCTGATGACGTCGGCCTCGTCCTTTCCCCAGGGCTGCGTGGTATATCGGTTGCACTGTCTGCGTACTCCCATTTGAATCCTCCTTCGCCCTCGTGCCTCCGGGGCGGGATGTCGATTTAATACTCGATGTCGAAGCAGCTCTTGATCACGTCGTTTGCCAGCACATACATGATGCCGGTGACGGTCTGGCCCTCGCTATGAAGGTCGATGTCCTTGGCTACGTGGTAGATGTCCTCCAGGGACGGGGTGCGGTGGTTTCTTACGTAGTTGAGCAGGGCCTCGTATTCCGAGCTGGTTCCATTGGTGTAAAGCCCCATGTTGACGCACATGGCGCGGACGCCAATGGTGTTCCAGTTGCGGGTCTCGAATATCTCCATTTCGTGTCCTTTCTCGCCCGGGTGGGGGCGTATGCGCTTTCGCGTTCCTTATTTCTTGGGCCTGTTTCTACTGATATTATACTCCCGTATGGGAGCATAGTCAAGCATTTTCGTCCCATTTGGGAAGATTTTTTCCTTATTTTTAGGGAGGGTTAGAGCATGACGATCTGCGAACGGGTATTCGATATTTTGGACCGCCAGGGCCTCAAAATGGCGGACTTGTGCCGGGCGCTGGGCGTGAAGTCTAACACCGTCGTCAACTGGAAGCAGCGCAACACGGACCCGCCAGCGAAGTATATACCTCCCATTTGTGACCTCCTGGGTTGCTCCCTGGAGTATCTGCTGACCGGAGGAGAAACAAAAAAAGCGCCCGCCCTCGGGATGTCCGAGAACGGGCGGGAAATGCTGGCGTTATATGAACAGCTGCCGGAGCGTGATCAACTGCTGCTCCTGGGCCGTCTGCAAGAGATGGTCGCCCCGCTGGCCGGCGGGGCAGGGGAGCCCCCCGCCGCCGGCGAGCTGGTAGGGTGATAAACTTTAAGGACTGGAGGAGATAGCGTGGGCTTTTCACTTAGGGATGCCGTGAGGGATGTCCTGGGCGGCGACCTGGAAAAGATGACGGATGACGAACTCGCGGAAAAGATCGAGGAGATTAGATCGAGGCCGCGGACCGGCCCCGCCTTTGATCTTGAGGCGGTCACGCCAGAGAAGTCCGAGGAGATACCCCGGGGGATGGCGCCGAAGGATATGGCCGCCGAGTTTGGCGTCTATCATCTTCGCTGGGAGCTGGCTGACGGCTGCGCGTGCCCGGGCTGCCAGCATATGGCCGGGGCCGTCTATGATTTCCGCTTGGCCGCCATGGTGGACGAGCGCAGACACAGAGGGTGCCGGTGCCGGTGGGTTCCGCTTGATGTCCTGCGGGGCAGGCAGAAAAGGGAGTGCCTTCTCCCTGATGCAGACACGCGCCAACGCGGGGACTTGTTGACACGGATATATGAGGCCGAGAAGATGTTTCCCGGCGCGGAGAATGGGGGCATATAGGATGATCGGTTATGCAGCGTGCCGCTCCTGCGGCCTGGAAGTGAACGTCGCGGACATCACCGGCGGGCTCTGCCCGATCTGCGCCCGGAGCAGGGCCCAGGTCCTCTCGGGCCTCCAGCGCCGCCTGGACGCGGCCCGTGCGGCCGGGTATGATGATGTCGCCGCTGACCTTGAAGCGATCATAGCGGAGTATGAGAGGCGCGAGGGCGTGCGCTTGAAGGACGTGCCCAGGGTCTCCCGGTGGGCCGTCTGATGCCTGCCTATAAGGACAAGGACCGGGGGACCTGGTTTGCCTCGTTCTACTACACGGACTGGCAGGGCCGGCGGCGGCTCAAAAAGAAAAGGGGCTTTGCCAGGAAAAAGGACGCGGAGGATTTCGAGCGCGAGTTTCTGGCGGCGGAGGCCCGGAGCTGCGACATGACCTTCGGGTCGCTGGTGGAGCTCTACCGGGCGGATATGCGGCCCAGGCTGCGCCGGAACACGATGCAGACAAAGGACAACATTCTGGACCGCTGGGTGGTCCCCTACTTCAAAGACCTTCCCGTGAACAAGATCACGCCGGCCACGGTGCGGGCCTGGCAGGCGGAGGTCCTGAAGCACAATATCTCTCCCACCTATGCCCGGACCATTCATAACCAGCTCGCGGCGGTCCTGAATTACGCCGTCCGATATTACAAGCTCCCAAAGAGCCCCACCAAAGACGCCGGTTCCATGGGGAAGAAAAAGACGACGCCGATGGACTTCTGGACTGTGGACGAGTTCAACAGGTTCATCCAGTGCGTGCCCAACTTCTCCGCGGAGGTGGCCTTCACGGTGCTATTCTGGACCGGGATGCGGATAAGCGAGCTCCTGGGGCTGGCGGTGGCGGACGTGGACTTCGAGAACAGGACCATCCGTATTGTAAAGGGGTTCCACTCCATCGAGGGGGAGGAAGTCATTGACGACCCAAAGACGGACAAGGGCGCCCGGGTCATAGAGATCGCCCCGAAGCTGGCGGCGCTGCTGCGCCGGTACGTGGACGCCCTCTACAAGCCCCAGCCGGATGACCGGCTGTTCCCCTACACGAAGTCGGCTTTCTACTCCTGGATGAAAAAAGGCTGCGAGAGGTCCGGGGTGAAGAAGATCAGGGTCCACGATCTCCGCCACTCCCATGCCTCATGGCTCATAAACAAGAAATACCCCATCCTGATGATCTCGGAGCGCCTGGGGCATGAGGACGTGCAGACCACCCTACGGATATACGGGCACCTATATAATCAGACGACCGCCGAAGCGGTCGAAGATATGGAAAATTCCATGCTGTAATGCCATTTTAATGCCACAGAAACAAAAAAAGACCCCGGAGGCCCTGATAACAGGGCGCTCCGGGGCTTTCCGCTTTTACTCCTCAGCGATGGCACTCATGGGGCACTGCTCGGCGCAGGAGCCGCAGGAGATGCACTTGTCGGGGTCGATGACG
>CANQMK010000033.1 GCA_947624895.1 uncultured Oscillospiraceae bacterium
GGGCCCCCAGCGACTACCTGCTCACCTTCGGCCTGGCCCCCACCCTCCTGAACATGGGCCTGTGCGGCGGGGTGGCCATGGTCTACCTCCTCCTCACCGGGGCGGACTTCAACGGGCCGATCATGGGGGGCTTTTTCAGCATCCTGGGCTTCGCCGCCTTCGGCAAGCACCCGGCCAACATCATCCCGGTAATGGCCGGGGTGGGCCTGGGGGGACGGCTGCTCCACTCCCCGTCCAACCCCTCCATCCAGCTGGCCGGTCTGTTCGGCACCACCCTGGCCCCCCTGTCCGGGCACTTCGGCTGGCCGGTGGGGGTGCTGGCGGGCTTCCTCCACTCCTGCATCGTCCTCCGGGCGGGGGTGGCCGCGGAGGGGGTCAACCTCTACAACAACGGCTTCTCCGCCGGTATCCTGGCCATCGTCCTCTACGGCGTGCTCACCCCGCTGATCGGCCACCGCCGCCGCCACGGCTGGGACGAGAACGACTACTTCCACGTGGCGGGGGAGGACTCCGCCCAGGAGGCCCGGGAGAACATGGAGGAATAGAGGCGCGCGATGGCACAGCATGACATGACCCGGGGCCCCGTCTGGGACAACCTGACCCGGTACGCCACCCCGCTGATTTTGGGCAATTTCTTCCAGCTGTCCTACAATCTGGTGGACTCGGTGATCGCCGGGCGGTTCATCGGCAACGACGCCCTGGCCGCCGAGGGGACGGCGGGGCCCATTATGAACATCCTGATTTTGGGCATCTCCGGCCTGAGCATGGGGGCGGGGGTGCTGATGAGCGAGTTTTTTGGGGCGGAGGAGCGGGAAAAGCTGAAGCGGGAGATGTCCACCGTCCTCCTCTTCGGCCTTTTTTTCTCCCTGGCCCTGGTGAGCCTGGGGGTGCTGTTCGCCGCCCCCCTCCTCCGGGCCCTGGCAGTGCCGGAGGAGATCTTCGGCATCACCATGGCCTACACCCGCATCATCTTCCTGGGGGTGCCCTTCACCTATTTTTACGAGACGCTGGCCGCCGCTCTGAAGAGCGTGGGGGACACGGAGACCCCCCTGAAATTCCTGGTGTTCTCCTCCCTGCTCAACGCCGGGCTGGACATCTTCTTCATCGGCTTTCTGGGCTTCGGCATCGTCTGCTCCGCTGTCACCACCGTGGTGGCGGAGGGGGCCTCTGCGGCGCTGTCGGCGGCGTACATCTACCGGAAGATCCCCGCCCTGGCCCTGACCCCCCGGGAGGTGCGCCTGGACAAGACCCTGCTGAAGACCACCCTGCGCTACGGCACCGCCACCGCCCTCCAGCGGGCCTGCCAACCGGTGGGCAAGCTCCTGGTCCAGCGGTGCATCAACGCCCTGGGGGTGGACGCCATGGCGGCCTTCAACGCCGTCACCCGCATCGACGACTTCGCCACCATCCCCGAGCAGTCCATCTCCCAGGCCATCACCACCTTCGTGGCCCAGCACCGGGGCCGGGGCGTCCGTCTGGGCCAGGAGCGGGAGCGGGTGTACCGGGGCTTCCGGGCGGGCCTGTGCCTGGAGGTGTGCTACTTCGCCGCCATCTGCCTGGTGGCGGAGACGCTCCAGGGGCCCATCATGAACCTCTTTGTGGAGGCGGACAGCAGTCCGGCCACCATCGCCATGGGCCGCTCCTACCTGACGGTCATGGGCTTTCTCTACCTCCTGCCCGCCCTGACCAACGGCATCCAGGGCTTCTTCCGGGGGTGCGGGCGGATGCGGGTCACCCTGCTGTGCACCTCCATCCAGGTCTTCACCCGAGTGGCGCTGAGCTACGTACTGGTGCCCCGGATGGGCATCGTGGGCTTCGCCGCGGCCAGCGCGGTGGGCTGGGTGTGTATGCTCAGCTTTGAGACGTCCTACTACCGCCTCAACAAGCGCCGCTGGGAGCGGGGCCAGCGCCCCTTTGGGGAATAGGATAGGGAAGGCGGAGAGGCGGCTGTGCCGCCTCTCCGCCTTTTACCGCCGCTCCAGCGTCGTGCCCGGGTAGTAGTGGGCCAGGATCTCCCGGTAGTCGGCCCCCGCCCGGGCCATGAGGTCCGCCCCCCGCTGGCTCATCCCCACCCCGTGGCCGTAGCCCAGGGTGGTGAAGACGGTGACCTCCCCCCGGCGCTCTACGGTGAACCGGGCGGAGCGCAGGCCCAGCTTCTGCCGCGCCTCCTGGCCGGAGAGGGCCCTGCCCCCCACCTGGACGGTACTCACCCCGCCCCAGTCCCCGTAGGTCACCGCCCCGATCTCCGCCGAGCCCAGCAGGGCCTCCAGCTCCTGGTCGGAGAAGGCCCGTTCCTGCCGGAGGTCGGGGACGGTCTCCACCGTCTCCGGGGTGGAGACGCTCACCAGATAGGGCTCCGCCCCGCCCCACACCGCCTGGGCGGGGGTGGTGGCCCCGGCGGAGGAGGCGTGGAACACCGCGTCGATGAGCGCGCCGTCCTGGGTGAGCACCTCTCCGGCGGTGTCGGCCACCGCCGCGCGGAGCTTGGCGGCGTAGACCGCCCCCTGGTCCCCCCAGCTCTCCGGGTCCTGGGCGGTGTACGCCTGGCAGCAGGCGGGGTCGGCGCAGACCTGGGCGTCGGGGCTGTGGACGCCGCTGTCCGCCCGGCGCAGGGCATAGGTGCGGGCGGCCACCGCCTGGGCCTCCAGGGCGGCGGGTTCAAAGGAGGCGGGCATCTCAGCGCACACCACCCCGTAGACGTAGTCCTCCAGCCCCACCAGGGCCACCTGCCCGTCGGGCAGGAGCAGGCGCAGGGTCTGGCCGGAGGGGAGGGGGCCGCCCTGTCCGTCCGGCGCCTCCGCCGCGAGCTGGCCCGGGACAGGGGGGAGGGGGGCCGCCGCCCCCGGCGGGGGTGGGAAGAAGACCCCCGCCAGGGCGAACACCGCCGCCAGGCTCACCAGCCCCGCCGCCGCCGTCCGCTTTTCCCCCATACGCCGCGCCTCCTTTTTCAGTTGACTTTCCCCGGACAAAAGGGTACAATAACAGGAAATACCGCCTGCGGGCACTTGCGCGCGACCAGAAGGAGGCACACCATGGAAGAACGCACCGAGTCCTTGTCCCAGCATGAAGTATTGAAAAGCCTATGCGGGGATTTCGCCCAATATAACCTCATCGACCCCAGCTACTACGCCAAGTGGGATGTGAAGCGGGGCCTGCGCAACGCCGACGGCACCGGCGTGGTGGCCGGGGTGACCCAGATCGGCAACGTCCGGGGCTACTACATCCAGGACGGCGAGAAGGTGCCCATGGAGGGCCAGCTCTTCTACCGGGGTATCTCCATCACCGACCTCATCCGGGGCTTCCGGGAGCAGGACCGCTTCGGCTTTGCCGAGACGACCTACCTCATCCTCTTCGGCCGCCTGCCCAACGTCCGGCAGTTGGAGGCGTTCTCCCAGCTCATGGACAGCTTCCGCACCCTGCCCCCCGGCTTCACCGAGGACATGATCATCAAGGCCCCCAGCCCGGACATCATGAACAAGCTGGCCCGCTCCGTCCTGGCCCTCTACTCCTACGACGAGGCCCCGGAGAACCGGGGCCTGGAAAACGAGCTGTTCCACGCCCTCCAGCTCATCGCCCGGGTGCCCACCATCGTGGCCCACGCTTTCGCCGTGAAGCGCCACTACTACGACGACGAGAGCCTCTACCTCCACCGGCCCAAGATGGGCCTGTCCCTGGCGGAGGACTTCCTGCGCTCCATCCGCCCGGACAACCGCTTCACCGAGATGGAGGCCAAGCTCCTGGACCTGTGCCTGGTGCTCCACATGGAGCACGGCGGCGGCAACAACTCCGCCTTCGCCTGCCGGGTGCTCTCCTCCGCCGGGACGGACATCTACTCCACCATCGCCGCCGCCGTGGGTTCCCTGAAGGGCCCCCGCCACGGCGGCGCCAACAAGAAGGTCATGGAGATGTTCGGCTACATCGAGGAGAACGTGGCCGACTGGGAGGACGAGGACCAGGTGGCCGCCTACCTGGAGAAGATCGCCCGGAAGGAGGCGGGGGACCACTCCGGCCTCATCTACGGCATGGGCCACGCCATCTACACCCTCTCCGACCCCCGGGCGGTGCTGCTCAAGGACTTCGCCCGGAAGGTGGCCGCCCAGAAGGGCTACTCCAAGGAGTTCCAGCTCTTTGAGACGGTGGAGCGCCTCACCCCCGAGGTGCTGGCTAAAGTTCGGGGGGAGCGCAAGGTCATGTGCGCCAACGTGGATATGTACTCCGGCCTGGTGTATAAGATGATGAACATCCCCCCGGAGCTCTACACCCCCCTCTTCGCCATCGCCCGGGTGGTGGGCTGGTGCGCCCACCGCATCGAGGAGGTCTACAACCCCGGCAACAAGATCATCCGTCCCGCCTACCGGGCGGTGATGTCGCCGGTGCCCTACGTCTCCCTGGAGGACCGGAAGTAACAGAGACCGCTCCAGACGCCCACCAGAAAAAACCAAAAGCGGGCCTTGACAAAGGCCCGCTTTTGCGGTAAAGTGAATACTACACCCCAGGGGGGTGTCCTGAAGAGAACAAGGGATGGGGCAAGCCCCGGAAAAAACCGGCCTCCGGGCCGGGGGAAGGGAGCGGGAGGCTGTGCAGGCCGACGCCAAAAAAGTCCAGCGGCTCTTGAAGACCGCCCGAGGACAGATCGACGGCATTTTGAACATGATCGAGGAGGACCGGTACTGCCTGGACATCTCCCAGCAGGTGATGGCCTGCCAGTCCATCCTGGCCCGGGTGAACCGGGAGATCCTCACCGCCCACCTGTCCCACTGCGTCAAGCACGCCCGGACGGACGCCGAGCGGGAGGCGAAGGTGGAGGAATTGACCGCCCTTTTGGGCAAACTGATCTCATGAGGAGGTCTGGAGCATGAAGGAGAAATTCACCGTCACCGGCATGACCTGCTCCGCCTGCCAGGCCCACGTGGACAAGGCGGTGCGGAAGCTGAGCGGCGTGACGGAGGTGAACGTGAACCTGCTGGCGGGCAGCATGACCGTGGAGCACGACGAGACGGTCACCACCCAGGCCATCGTGGAGGCGGTGACCAAGGCGGGCTACGGGGCCACCCCCGCCGCCGGAGGTCCCGCCGCCGGGACTTCTCCCGCCGGGACCGGGGGGAGCGTCAGGCGGGCCGATCCCATGGAGGGGGAACTGCGGAACATGAAGGCCCGGTTTGTGGCCTCCCTGTGCTTTCTGCTGCCCCTTTTTTACCTCTCCATGGGCCACATGATGGGTCTGCCCATCCCCGGCTGTTTCCACGGCGTGGAGAACGCCTTCACCATGGCCTTCACCCAGTTTTTGCTCACCATCCCCATTATGGTCATCAACCAGAAATACTACCGGGTGGGGTACACCGCCCTCTTCCACGGCGGCCCCAACATGGACACCCTCATCGCCGTGGGCTCCACCGCCGCGGTGGTCTACGGCATCGCCGCCCTCTACCAGATCGGCTGGGGCATGGGCCACGGGGACATGGACCGGGTGATGAAGTGGAGCATGGACCTCTACTTTGAGTCCGCCGGGACTATCCTCACCCTCATCACCCTGGGCAAGTACCTGGAGACCCGCTCCAAGGGCAAGACCGGCCAGGCCATCGCCCGGCTCATGGACCTGACTCCCAAGACCGCCCACGTCCTCCGGGACGGGGGCGAGGTGGAGATCCCCGTGGAGGAGGTCCGGGTGGGGGACAGGGTGGTGGTTCGCCCCGGCGGGAGCGTCCCGGTGGACGGCGTGGTGGTGGAGGGATCCTCCGCCGTGGACGAGTCCGCCCTCACCGGGGAGTCCATCCCGGTGGACAAGGGGGTGGGGGACAGCGTCATCGCCGCCTCCCTGAACACCTGGGGGTCCTTCACCCTGGAGGCCACCAAGGTGGGCGCGGACACCACCCTGGCCCAGATGATCGCCCTGGTGGAGGAGGCGGGGGCGTCCAAGGCCCCCATCGCCAAGCTGGCCGACCGGGTGGCGGGGGTGTTCGTGCCGGTGGTCATGGGCATCTCCCTGCTCACCGCCGCCGTGTGGCTGGTCACCGGCCACGGGGTGGAGATGGCCCTCACCTCCGCCGTGGCGGTGCTGGTGATCTCCTGCCCCTGCGCCCTGGGTCTGGCCACCCCCGTGGCCATCATGGTGGGCACGGGGAAGGGGGCGGAGTACGGCATCCTTATCAAGTCCGCCGAGAGCTTGGAGACCCTCCATAAGGTGGACACGGTGGTGCTGGACAAGACCGGCACCCTCACCCAGGGCAGGCCTCAGGTCACCGACGTGGTCCCCGCCCCCGGGGTGGGGGAGGCGGAGCTGGTGGCCCTGGCCGCCGGTCTGGAGGCGCGGAGCGAGCACCCCCTGGCCAAGGCGGTCACCGCCTACGGCCAGGAGATGGGGGTGCGGCCCGTCCCCGTGGAGGACTTTCAGGCCCAGCACGGCCGGGGCGTGTCCGCAACTGCGGGCGGCAGGGCCCTGGCGGGGGGCAACCGGGCGGCCATGGAGGCCGCCGGGGTGGACATCTCCCCCCTCAGCGTCCAGGCCGAGGCCCTGGCCCAGCAGGGGAAGACCCCTCTCTTTTTCGCCCGGGAGGGGGCCTGCCTGGGGCTGATGGCGGTGGCGGACACGGTGAAGCCCACCTCCGCCCAGGCCCTCCGGGAGATGGAGGCGCTGGGGCTGGAGGTGGTGATGCTCACCGGGGACGACCGCCGCACCGCCCAGGCCATCGCCGACCGCCTGGGCATCCAGAAGGTGGTGGCCCAGGTCCTGCCCGCGGACAAGGAGCGGGAGGTGGCCCGCCTCCAGGGGGAGGGCCACAAGGTGGCCATGGTGGGGGACGGGATCAACGACGCCCCCGCCCTGGTCCGGGCGGACGTGGGCCTGGCCATCGGCGCGGGGACGGACGTGGCGCTGGAGTCCGCCGACGTGGTGCTGATGAAAAACGACCTGCGGGACGTGCCCACCGCCATTCGCCTGTCCAAGGCGGTGATCCGCAACATCAAGCAGAACCTGTTCTGGGCCTTTTTCTACAACAGCATCGGCATCCCCCTGGCCGCCGGGGCGTTCTACCCCCTGCTCCACTGGCAGCTGAGCCCCATGTTCGGGGCGGCGGCCATGTCCCTGAGCTCGGTGTGTGTGGTGACCAACGCCCTGCGCCTGCGCTTTTTCAACGTCTCAAACAGGGAGGACCCTGTGGAGAAACCGACAGCGATACCCATTCAAAAGGAGGAACAAAACATGACCACTCTGAAGATCGAAGGTATGATGTGCGGCCACTGCGTCTCCCACGTGGACGCGGCCCTGAAGGGGGTCCCCGGCGTGGACAGCGTGGAGGTGAGCTTGGAGAGCAAGTGCGCCAAGGTCACCGGCTCCGCCGACGTGGAGGCCCTGAAGAGCGCCGTGGCCGGCGCGGGCTACCAGGTGGTGGGCGTGGAGTAAGACAAGCGCCCCAGGCCAAAGAGAGCCCCGCCCCGGTCCGCGCGGACCGGGGCGGGGCTTTGTTTGCTTTAAGGGAGGCGCTCTTTAGTCCACCGCCTGGGCCAGGACCTGGCCGATGGGGGCGTGGAGGACCAGACCGGCCACGCCGTCGTAGGGGGTGACGTCCTTGTTGATGAGGGCCAGGCGAGAGCCCTGGAAGTAGCGGATCAGCCCTGCCGCCGGGTAGACCGCCAAGGAGGTGCCGCCGATGATGAGCAGGTCCGCCCCCCGGATGGCCCGGACGGCGCCGTCCAGGACGGCTTCGTCCAGCCCCTCCTCGTAGAGGACCACATCCGGCTTGATGAGCCCGCCGCAGGCGTCGCAGTGGGGCACGCCGGGGGCGGCCTTGATGTAGTGGGCGTCAAAGAACTTGCCGCACTTGGTGCAGTAGTTGCGGTGGACGCTGCCGTGGAGCTCGAAGACCGCCTGGGAGCCCGCCGCCTGGTGGAGCCCGTCGATGTTCTGGGTGACCACCGCCGTGAGCTTGCCCGCCCGCTCCAGCCGGGCCAGGGCCAGGTGGGCGGGGTTGGGCTGGGCCTCCAGGGGCAGCATCTTGGCCTTGTAGAAGCGGTAGAACTCCTCCGTCTGGGCCTGGAAGAAGCTGTGGGACAAGATGGTCTCCGGGGGGTAGTCGTACTGCTGGTGGTAGAGGCCGTCCACACTGCGAAAATCCGGCACGCCCGACTCGGTGGAGCACCCCGCCCCGCCGAAAAAGACGATGCGCTCCGCCTGGTCGATCCACTCCCGCAGGGTCTTCACGCCGTCCATCCCGCTCACATCCTTTCCCTGCCATTGTACTCCCCCGCCGGGGAAAAGGCAAGGTTGCATTTTTCAGAATTTGCCGTATAATGGAGGAAACCACGGGGCGACCCGGAAAGGACGTGAACGCTGTGAAGGCCAGAGACAACTACACCATGCTCTTTGACTTCTACGAGCTGACCATGGGAAACGGCTATTTCCAGACCCCTTTGAAGGACCGTATCTGCTACTTTGACGTGTTCTTCCGCTCGGTGCCCGACGGGGGCGGCTTCGCCATCGCCGCGGGGCTGGAGCAGGCGATCCAGTACATCCAGGACCTGCGCTTTGACGAGGAGGACATCGCCTATCTGCGGAGCAAGGGCTGTTTCCAGGAGGCATTTCTGGACTACCTGCGGACCTTCCGCTTCACCGGAGATATGTGGGCGGTGCCGGAGGGTACGCCCATCTTCCCCGGCGAGCCCATCCTCACCGTCCGGGCCCCCGCCATCCAGGCCCAGTTCGTGGAGACCTTCCTTCTCCTCACCCTGAACCACCAGTCCCTCATCGCCACCAAGACCTCCCGGATCGTCCGCTCCGCCCAGGGTCGGCCGGTGAGCGAATTCGGCTCCCGCCGGGCCCAGGGTCCGGACGCGGCCATCCTGGGGGCCCGGGCGGCCTACCTGGCCGGGGCGGCGGGCACCGCCTGTGCCATGGCCGACCAGATCTACGGCTCTCCCGCCACCGGCACCATGGCTCACTCCTGGGTGCAGATGTTCCCCGACGAGTACACCGCCTTTGAGACCTACTGCAAGCTCTACCCCCACGCCTCCACCCTCCTGGTGGACACCTACAACGTCCTCAAGTCCGGCGTGCCCAACGCCATCCGGGCCTTTAAGACGGTGCTGGAGCCCCAGGGCATCCAGAACTGCGCCATCCGCATCGACTCCGGCGACCTGACCTACCTCTCCCGGAAGGCCCGGAAGATGCTGGACGAGGCGGGCCTGCCCCAGTGCAAGATCGTGGCCTCCAACTCCCTGGACGAGTATCTGATCCGGGACCTGATTCAGCAGGGGGCCCGGATCGACGCCTTTGGGGTGGGGGAGCGGCTCATCACCTCCAAGTCCCAGCCCGTCTTCGGCGGGGTGTACAAGTTGGTGGCCATCGAGGAAGACGGGGCAGTGGTGCCCAAGATCAAGGTGAGCGAGAACCCCGCCAAAATCACCACCCCCCACTTCAAAAAAGTCTACCGCCTCTTTGAAAAGGACACGGGCAAGGCGTTTGCCGACTACATCACCGTCTACGACGAGGAGGTCTCCGGCCCCCTGCACCTCTTCGACCCGGTGGACACCTGGAAGGGCCAGACCATTGAGGACTACGTGGCCGTGCCTCTGCTCCAGCCCATCTTCCGGGGCGGGGAGCTGGTCTACCGCCAGCCCACCCTGGAGGAGGCCCGGACCTACTGCGCCCAGCAGATGGAGACCCTCTGGGACGAGGTCAAGCGGTTCGAGAACCCCCACAACTACTACGTGGACCTGAGCCCCAAGCTCTGGCAGATCAAGCAGGACCTGCTGAAGGAGCAGGGCTACCAGGGCTGACCTTGAGGGTACGTCCGAACACGCAGAAAGCGGCCCCCGCCATCCGGCGGGGGCCGCTTTGTCGCTTTTGGGGCGGGGGAGAGGTCAGCTCTTGCGGACGGGGACCTTCCAGATGTTCTTGGCGTACTCCGCCACCGCCCGGTCGGCGGCGAAGATGCCGGAGCGGGCGATGTTGATAAGCGCCATCTGGTTCCACTTCTTCTGGTCCAGATAGGTCTGCCCGGCCAGGGCCTGGGCGGCCCGATAGCTCTCGAAGTCGGCCAGGAGGAAGTACTGGTCGGCCATGCTGCCGCCCTGGCCAAAGAGGAGGGAGTTGACGATCTCGATGTAGCTCACGCCGTCGTCAAAGCCCTTGGTCATCTGGTCCAGGATGCGCTTGAGGGCCTCATTCTGGCTGTAGTACTCATAGGAGCGGTAGCCCTGCTGGGCACGGGCCTCCACCTGCTTGGCGTCCAGGCCGAAGAGGAACATATTCTCCTCCCCCACCTGCTGGCACATCTCCACGTTGGCGCCGTCCATGGTGCCGATGGTGAGGGCGCCGTTCATCATGAACTTCATGTTGCCGGTGCCGCTGGCCTCCTTGCCGGCGGTGGAGATCTGCTCGGAGAGCTCGGCGGCGGGCATGAGCTTCTCCGCCAGGCTCACCCGGTAGTTCTCCAGGAAGACCATCTGGAGCTTATCCTTGCAGGCCGGCTCAGCGTTTACCGTGGCGGCCAGGGAGTTGAGCAGGTGGATGATCTGCTTGGCCATGGCGTAGCCCGGGGCGGCCTTGGCGCCGAAGAGGTAGACCCGGGGGGTGATCTGGAAGTTGGGGTCGTCCTTCAGGCGCTGGTAGAGGTAGATGATGTGCATGGCGTTGAGGAGCTGCCGCTTGTACTCGTGGAGGCGCTTGACCTGCACGTCGAACATGGCGTCAGGGTTGAGCAGGATGCCGGACTCCTTGGCCAGCCAGTTGGAGAACGCCTCCTTGTTGGCCCGCTTGATCTCGCCCAGGCGCTGGATGGTGGAGGCAGTGGCCTTCTTCTCCAGCTGGCTCATCAACTCCGGGTGGAGGAGGTAGTCCCCAGAGGAACCCACCGCCTCCCGCATCAGCTCGTCCAGCTTGGGGTTGATCTGGGCCAGCCAGCGGCGGTGGTCGATGCCGTTGGTGACGTTGAGGAACTTCTTGGGGGTGCGGCGATAGGCGTCGTTGAAGACGCTGTTCTTCAGGATGTCGGAGTGGAGGGCGGACACGCCGTTGATGGCCTGGCAGGCGCATACGCACAGGTTGGCCATGCGCACCTGGCCATCCCAGATGATGGCGTTCCGGCTCACCCGGTCCATATCCCCGTGGAACTCCCGCTCCAGCTGGCGCTGGTACTTCTGGGAGATCTCGTCCAAAATCAGCCAGATCCGGGGCAGCAGGGAGATGATCAGGTCCTGGGGCCAGCGCTCCAGCGCCTCGGCCAGGACGGTGTGGTTGGTGTAGGAGACGGTGTGGGTGGTGATGTACCACGCGTCGTCCCAGCTGTACCCCTCCTCGTCCAGGAGGATCCGCATCAGCTCGGGGATGACCAGGGTGGGGTGGGTGTCGTTGATCTGGATGGCGTGCTTCTCGTGGAAGTTCCGCAGAGTGCCGTACTTGGCCTTGTGCTTGCGGACGATGGACTGGATGGTGGCGGAGACGAAGAAGTACTGCTGGCGCAGACGGAGCATCTTGCCCTCGGGGTGGTTGTCCTCGGGGTAGAGGACCTTGGCGATGGCCTCGGCCATGGCCTTGTCCTCCACCGCCCGGAGGTAGTCGCCGGTGGAGAACCGGGAGAGGTCCACGGGGGTGGGGCTCTTGGCGTCCCAGAGGCGGAGGCGGTTGGTGAAGGTGGTCTTGTACCCGGCGATCTTCATGTCCCGGGGCACGGCCAGAACGGTGGTGTAGCCGGAGTGGCGCACCACGTGCCGGCCGTTCTCAAAGCCCACCTCCACGTGGCCGCCGAAGTGGACCTCCTCGATGTCCTCCGGGCGGGTGACCAGCCAGGCGGCGCCCAGGTTGAGCCAGTGGTCGGGCAGCTCCACCTGCTGGCCGTCCACGATCTTCTGCTTGAAGATGCCCAGCTCGTAGCAGATGGAGTAGCCGGTGGCGGGGATCTCCTGGGTGGACATGGACTCCAGATAGCAGGCGGCCAGACGGCCCAAGCCGCCGTTGCCCAGCCCCGCGTCCGGCTCCAGCTCAAAGAGGTCGGAGGCCTCGAAGCCCAGCTCCTTCAGCGCCGCCTTCAGCTGGGGGAGGATGCCCAGGTTGAAGGCGTTCTTCTCCAGGGAGCGGCCCATCAGGAACTCCAGAGAGAGGTAGTGGACCTGGCGGACGTTGTTCTTCTGGTTCTTCTCCCGGGTCTCCACCCGGTTGGCCGACATGATATCCCGCAGAACCAGGGCGCAGGTCTGGAACATATCGGCCTGCGTGGCCTCGCTGATGTCCCGGCCAAAGGTGCGGCGGAGCTTATCCTCCATCAGTTTGGACAGTTGTTTGGCGGTATAACCCATCGTTAGGACCTACCTTTCTTGCGACTTTCTGGTTTAGTATATGTCGTTCAAAAGGGCCTTGACGGCCTGAACAGCGAAATTTTTCCGTAAAATGGAAAAAAGTGCCTGGGACTCGACCGAGCCCCAGGCACATAGTATATAACAAAACTTATTTCCCTGTCAAGCGGTGATAGATCTCCAAATATGCCCCGGCGGACACATTCCAGGAGAAATCGGCGGTCATGGCGTTCACCTGGAGCTTCTTGAACTCCTTGGGGAAGTCGTAGTAGAGGCCCACGGCGTTCTCCAGCACGTGGAGCATATCATGGGCGTTCACGTCGGTGAAGGTGAAGCCGGTGCCGGTGCCATCCACGTAGTTGTAGGGGGGCACGCTGTCCTTCAGCCCGCCGGTCTCCCGCACCACGGGCAGGGTACCGTAGCGCATGGCGATCATCTGGCTCAGGCCGCAGGGCTCGGCGATGGAGGGCATGAGGAACAGGTCCGCCCCGGCGTAGATCATGGAGCTGAGCTGGGCGGAGTACATGATCTGGGCGGAGAAGCGACCGGGGTACTGCCCGGCGGCCTGGCGGAAGGCCTCCTCAAAGGCCCAGTCGCCGGTGCCCAGGACCACCATCTGCAGGTCCATGCGCATGATGTCGTGGAGGACGGCGTTCACCAGGTCGAAGCCCTTGTGGCTCACCAGGCGGGACACACAGGCCACGATGGGCACCCGCGGGTCCACATTCAGCCCCACCTCTTTCTGCAGGGCCTCCTTGCAGACCTTCTTGCCCGCCAGGGACTTGGCGGAGAACTTCTTGGCGATCTTGGCGTCCTTGGAGGGGTCGTAGAGGTCCACGTCGATGCCGTTGAGGATGCCGGAGATCTTGCTGTTGCAGTCCTGGATGACCCCCTCCAGCCCGTGGGCGTAGAAGGAGTAGTTCAGCTCCTGGGCGTAGGTGGGGGAGACGGTGGTGACCCAGTCGGCGGCGTAGATGGCGCCCTTCATCAGGTTCACGTCGTCGTGGTACTCCAGCATCTTGCCGTTGAAGTAGCTGTTGTCCAGGCCGAACAGGTCCTGGAGGGTCTGCTTGCCGTAGCGGCCCTGGTACTCGATGTTGTGGATGGTATACACCGTCCGGGCGTTCTCCAGCTGGGGATGGCGCCACCGCTCCTCCATCAGGTAGATGGGGATGAGGGCGGTCTGCCAGTCGTTGCAGTGGATCACGTCGGGGTACCAGTCCAGCTGGCAGGGGGTCTCCAGCACCGCCCGGGAGAAGAACCCGAACCGCTCCCCGTCGTCGTAGTGGCCGTAGATCTGGCTGCGGCGGAAGTAGTACTCGTTGTCCAGGAACCAGTAGGTGACCCCGTCCCGCTCCAGCTCAAAGACGCCGCAGTAGGGGGTGCGCCAGGCCAGGTTTACATAAAAATACTTGAGGAAGGTCATCTGCTCCCGCCAGGCAGGGCCGATGGACTCATAGAGGGGGAGAATGACCTTCACCGTATGGCCCGCCTGGGCCAGGGCCTTGGGCAGGGAGCCCGCCACGTCGGCCAGGCCGCCGGTCTTGACAAAGGGGGCCGCCTCGGAGGCGGCGAAGAGAATATTCATAGAGGTCTCCTTTCCCAGCGAGGATCATAGGTGACAACGGTGACGCGCCGGGCCGGACGTCCGACCCGGCGCGGGACGGGCGCTTTTACACCTGGGAGCCCTTGGCGATGGCGATGGGATAGCTCTCGTGGCCCATGAGCATCCGCCCGGGGTTGATGAGCACGTTCTTGTCGGTGATGGCGTACTGGAGGGTAGCCCCGGCCCCCACGTGGGTGCCCTGCATGAGGATGCAGTGGCTCAGCCGGGCGCCCTTCTCCACGTGGACGCCCCGGAAGATGACGCAGTGGTCCACCTCGCCCTCGATCTTGCACCCGTCGGCGACGAGGGAGTTCACCACCTGGGCCTCGGGGCCGTAATAGGTGGAGGGGTTGGACTGGTCCTTGGTCTTGATGGGCAGCCTGGGGTCGAACAGGGAGGCCCGGACGGCGGGGTCCAGCAGGTCCATGGAGTGCTCATAGTAGCCGCTCAGGGTGTGGAAGCGGCCCACATAGCCCTCGAACTCATAGGTGTGGATGTGCAGCCTGTCCTTCATGGCCAGGATGACGCCCTCGGAGAAGGAGTGGATGTTGTGGGTGGCGCAGTGGTCCACCAGGCTGAGCAG
>CANQMK010000034.1 GCA_947624895.1 uncultured Oscillospiraceae bacterium
CCGGTTGTACCGCTTGCCCTTGCACACCTCGCAGGGGACGTACACGTCGGGGAGGAAGTGCATCTCGATCTTCAGCAGGCCGTCCCCCTGGCACGCCTCACACCGGCCCCCCCGGACGTTGAAGGAGAACCGCCCCGGGCCGTAGCCCCGGCTCCGGGCGTCCTGGGTGGAGGCGAAGAGCTCCCGGATGTCGTTGAAGAGCCCGGTGTAGGTGGCGGGGTTGGACCGGGGGCTCCGCCCGATGGGGGACTGGTCGATGTTGATGACCTTGTCCAGGTACTCCAGCCCCTCCACGCTCCGGAACTTCCCCGGGCGGGTCTTGGCCCGGTTGAGCTTGGCGGCCAGGTGCTTATACAGAATTTCATTCACCAGAGAGGACTTCCCCGAGCCGGAGACCCCGGTGACGCAGGTGAAGGTGCCCAGGGGGATGGACACGTCGATGTCCCGCAGGTTGTTCTCCGCCGCCCCCCGGACCACCAGGGCGTGGCCGTTCCCGGCGCGGCGGGTCGAGGGCACGGGGATGGAGCGGCGGCCGGCCAGGTAGTCCCCCGTCACCGAACCGGGGGTGTTCATCACATCCTCCGCCGTGCCGCAGGCCACGATCCGCCCGCCGTGGACCCCCGCGCCGGGACCCACGTCGATGAGGTAGTCCGCCTGGCGCATGGTATCCTCGTCGTGCTCCACCACCAGCAGGGTGTTGCCCAGGTCCCGGAGGTTCTTCATGGTGGCCAGGAGCATATCGTTGTCCCGCTGGTGCAGGCCGATGGAGGGCTCGTCCAGGATGTACAGCACCCCCATCAGCGACGAGCCGATCTGGGTGGCCAGGCGGATGCGCTGGCTCTCCCCCCCGGACAGGCTGCCCGCCTGGCGGGAGAGGGTGAGGTATTGGAGCCCCACCGACTGGAGAAAGCCCAGGCGGCTCTTGATCTCCTTCAAAATTTGGTGGGCGATGCGCTCCTGGGTGGGGGTGAGGGTCAGCCCCTCCAGGAACGCCAGCGCCTGGGTCACCGACTTGGTGGTGTAGTCGTAGATGGACAGGCCCCCCACCGTCACCGCCAGGGACTCGCTCCTGAGCCGCCGCCCGCCGCAGTGGGGGCAGGGCACCTCCGCCATGTACTCCTCCAGCTCCCGCCGGGAGGACTCGGACTGGGTGTCCCGGTAGCGGCGCTCGATGTTGGGGATGATGCCCTCGAAGGGCTGGCTCAGCGTCCCCTTGCCGTTGGCCCGGTCGTAGACCAGCTTCAGCTTCTCCCCCTTGGTGCCGTAGAGGATGGCGTCCAGCACCTCCGGCGCCAGTTCCGCCACCGGGGCCCGGAGGTCGAAGTTGTAGCGCTTGGCCAGGGCCTCAAAGTACATCCGGGAGATGCCGTCCCCCCGGATGTTGTTCCACCCCGGCACGGAGATGGCCCCGTCCAGGATGGACAGGGACTTGTCCGGGATGACCAGCTCCGGGTCGCAGGTGAGCTGAAAGCCCATGCCGGTGCACACCGGGCAGGCCCCGAAGGGGTTGTTGAAGGAGAACATCCGGGGGGTCAGCTCCTCGATGGAGATGCCGCAGTCCTCGCAGGCGTAGTTCTGGGAGAAGGAGAGGTCCCGGTCCTCCCCCACGATGTTCACCAGCACCAGCCCCCCCGCCAGGGCGGAGGCGGTCTCGATGGAGTCGGTGAGGCGGCGGTGGATGTCCTCCCGGATCACCAGGCGGTCCACCACCACCTCCACGTTGTGCTTCTTGTTCTTGTCCAGGGGGATGTCCTCGGTGAGCTCGTAGAGGGACCCGTCCACCCGCACCCGGACGTAGCCGGACTTCCGGGCGTCCTCAAAGACCTTGGCGTGCTCCCCCTTCTTCCCCCGTATCACGGGGGCCAGGATCTGGATGCGGGTAGCCGGGGGGAGGGCCAGGATCTGGTCCACGATCTGGTCCACCGTCTGCTGGTGGATCTCCTTGCCGCACTTGGGGCAGTGGGGAGTGCCGATCCGGGCCCAGAGGAGGCGGAGGTAGTCGTAGATCTCCGTCACCGTCCCCACGGTGGAGCGGGGGTTCTTAGACGTGGTCTTCTGGTCGATGGCGATGGCGGGGGACAGGCCCTCGATGTAGTCCACGTCCGGCTTCTCCATCTGGCCCATGAACATCCGGGCGTAGGAGGACAGGGACTCCATATACCGCCGCTGGCCCTCGGCGTAGATGGTGGAAAAGGCCAGGGAGGACTTCCCCGAGCCGGACAGGCCGGTGATCACCACCAGCTTGTCCCGGGGGATGGTCACGTCCACGTTCTTCAGATTGTTCTCCCGCGCGCCCTTGACAAAGATATGGTCAAACATAGCTCTACTCCCAGATGGCAAGATGTGAAAAGGATACTCTTATGAGTATAGCACATTTGTTCCAATCTGTCAACGGTTTTTTGCCTGTTTCTTTTTTCCTCCCGGGCGGGTACTCAGGTGGACGGCGGCGGTGACCACGGCGGTCCACACCAGGGGCAGGTAAAAGGACAGCCCCCGGCACAGCACCATGGCCGCCGGGACCAGCTCCGCCCCGAAAGCGGGGCGGAAGGCGGCCAGGAAGGCGGCCTCGGAGGCCCCCACCGTCCCGGGGATGGGCAGCGCCCCCACCGCCAGCGTCACCAGCACCTGGGTGGCGGCCAGCTCCCCCGGCCCCAGGCCGCTCAGGCCGAAGGCCCGGTAGGCCGCCCAGGGGATCATGGCCCGGCACAAGAGCTGCGCGGCGGTGGCGCCCACGGCGATGGCGAAGAGCCACCACCGGCGGCCCACCAGCTCCGCCCCCCGGCGGTACTCCGCCATCTGCTCCTCCAGCCGCCCCCGGAGGCCGTCCGGGTCCCGGAGGACGCGCAGCCGCTCCCCCAGGCGGATGGCCCACCGGCACAGCCCCCGGGTCAGCCCGGGCCGGAAGAGGAAGATCCCCGCCCCCACGGTGAGCAGGATGTTCGCCGTGGTGGACCAGCCCAACAGCACTCCCAGGCCGGTCCCCAGGGCGGCGGCGGTCTGGGGGTAGACCGCCCACGCCGTCAGCGCCAGCACCACCGACACCGCCTGGTAGCTCATGGTGAGCAGCAACATATCCAGCGTCCCCAGGGCGGCGGGGACGCCCCGCCGGGCCATGTAGAACACCTGGGCGGGCTGTCCCCCGGTGGCGGAGGGGGTGACGGCGCTGAAGTAGAACCCAACGGCGGAGAAGCCCAGACAGTGGCCCATGGGGGTGGGGCGGCCCAGGACCCGGAGGATGAGGACGGTGCCCACCGCCTCAAAGCACACGAAGCCCACCGACAGCGCCACGCCCAGGCACAGCCATCCCGCCTTGGCCCGGCGGAGGGCGGCCCACGCCGTCCCCCAGTCCCCGCCCCGGAAGACCACCCAGGCGGTGATCGCCGCCACCGCCACCACAAAGGCCGTTCCGGCCAGATTTTTCCGCTTATCCACAGCGTACCTCCTCCCGCTTCAGTCCCTCCATCAGCTCTCCCAGCGCCTGGGAGGCCAACTCCCCCCGAAGGGCCTCCATGGCCCGCCCCATCCGCGCCAGGGCGGGCCGGTCAAAGAGCAGTTCCTCCACCGCCTCCAGGCAGCCCTCCGGCTCCCTGGGGGCGATCCGCCCCACCCCCGCCCGGAGGAGGAAGTCGGCGTTGCGCCGCTCCTGCTCCAAGAAGGGCTCCCAGGCCAGGATGGGCAGGCCGGAGGCGATGGCCTCGAACAGGGTGACGCCCCCCGGCTTGGAGAGGACCAGGTGGGCCCAGGCCATATGTTCCCACACCCGGTCGGTATAGCCCAGCACCCGGATGTTCTCGTACCGCCCCGCCAGCTGACGGTAGAGCCGCTGGTTCCCCCCGGTGATGACGGTGACCCGCGTCTCCGGCAGGGTGTCCAGCCGGTCGTAGAACTCCCGCTGTCTGGGCAGCAGTCCCAGCCCGCCCCCCATCACCAGCAGCCGCCGCGCCCCCTCCTGGGGTCGGCGGAGGGGCGGCCGGAACTGGGCGGCCACCGGCACGCCGGTGACGAAGATCCGCTCCGGGGACACCCCCTTCTCCACAAAGGCGTCTCTGGTCTGGGGCGCGCCCACCAGATAGGCGTCGCACCGGGAGGCCAGCCACTCGCTGTGGGCGGTCACGTCGGTGACGCAGGTGAACAGCGCCCCCCGGTACCGCCCCTCCTCCTTACAGCGGTTCACCAGCTGGGCGCACACCGGGTGGGTGGCGATCACCGCCCGGGGCCGCCGCTCCTCCAGCAGGGCCTCCATCCGCTCCACCAGGGGCAGGGCGTACACCGGCAGAACGTCCCCCCGCCCGTTCTCCGTCAGGCGGTAGAAGGCGTTGTAGAGCCCGCTGCCCCGGCTCACCAACAGCTCGAAACACCGATAGGCCGTCTGGCCCCCCGCGGGCAGGGCGTAGGCGAAGAAGTCCTCCACCTCCACCCGCGCCCCGGGCAGGGCCCCGCGAACCTGTCCGGCCAGGGCGGTCGCCGCCGCCCGGTGGCCCATGCCGAATTTTCCCGTCAGGATCAGAACGTCCACGTCCCCGTCCTCCTTCTTCTGTTCCTGACGTTATTCTACGCCCTGTTTCTTTCTTTTCCCGGTAGTCCTCCTTAAGATTTTCTTACATTTTTCCGCATATCCCCGCCCCCGCCGGGCAAGCTACGAAAAAAGGGGGGACGGAGATGAGAAATTGGCCTGTCCGGCTCCCGGCTCTGGTGGCCGGGGCGCTGGCGCTGGCGCTGTTGTGCGGCGGGGCGGAGGCGGCCACCTACCGGCAGGGCGACTCCGGGGAGACGGTGCGCGTCATCCAGGACAAGCTGTCCCGCTGGGGTTACTACGACGGGGCGGTGGACGGGGTCTTTGGCTCCCGCACCCGGGCGGCGGTGGTCTGGTTCCAGCGCGCCAACGGCCTCACCGCCGACGGGGTGGTGGGGGACAACACCCTCCGGGCCCTGGGGATCCCCCCGGGCGGGTCCTCCGGCGCCGGGACCTCCGCCGGGGACCACGACGTGGCCCTCCTGGCCAAGGTCATCTCCGCCGAGGCCCGTGGCGAGCCCTACGCGGGCCAGGTGGCGGTGGGGGCGGTGATCCTCAACCGGGTGGAGCACCCCTCCTTCCCCTCCACCCTGGCGGGGGTGGTGTATCAGCCGGGGGCCTTCTCCTGCATGGCGGACGGGCAGATCGACCAGCCGGTGGCGGAGTCCGCCCGCCGGGCGGCCCAGGAGGCCCTCAACGGCTCCGACCCCTCCGGCGGGGCCATCTACTACTTCAACCCCGCCACCGCCACCTCCGCCTGGATCTGGTCCCGCCCCCTTATCAAGGTCATCGGCAAGCACCGCTTCTGCGCCTGACGGCGGCCCCGGCGAAACGGCCCCCAGCCATGGAAAAATGGCCGGGGGCCGCTGTGGGTCTGTTCCGCTGTTATTTTCCGCCAAAGAGCTTGCCGAAAAAGCCGCCCTTCTTCTTCCCGGAGTCCCCGGCGGGCTTCCCTCCGGCGGGGGTGGCGGGCTTGCCCCCCTTCTGATAGGTCGCCAACAGCTCCCGGCACTCCTTGTCCCCGCACTTCACGGCCCCCTCCTCCAGGTAGGCGTGGGCCTTCTCCCGGTCGGCGGGGACGCCCAGGCCGTAGTACAGGCAGAGCCCCAGGCCGATGCTGGCGTACTTATGGCCCTTGGCGTAGGAGGTCTGGTAGAGGGAGAAGGCCTGCTTTTCGTCCTTCTCCACCCCCTGGCCCAGGCGGTAGCAGTCGCCCAGCAGGTCCATGGCCCGGGCCTGACCCCGCTGGGCGGCCTTCTCGAACCACTTCACCGCCTCGGCGTAGTCCACCGCCACCCCGATGCCGGAATAGTAGCAGTAGCCCAGGTTGCAGGTGGCGGCCACGTCGCCCCGGTCGGCGGCCTTGCGGTAGTACTCCACCGCCTTGGCCTTGTCCTGGGTCACCCCGTCGCCGAACTCGTAGCACAGCCCCAGGTTGCACAGGGCGGGGGCGTAGCCCCGGTCCGCGGCCCGCTGGTAGTACGCCGCGGCGGTCTTGTAGTCCTTCTCCACCCCGTCGCCGTGTTTATAGCAGTCGCCCAGGATCTTGATGGCCCGGGGCCAGTCCTGGTCGGCGGCCTTTTTCAGCCACTCCACCGCCTTGGCGGGGTCCTTCTGCACGCCGATGCCGCTGAGGTAGCACACCGCCAGGTTGCACTGGGCGGGGGCGTGGTCCTGGCGGGCGGCGGCGGCGTAATAGGCCGCGGCCTTGCGGGGGTCCTTCTCCACCCCGTCGCCGCACTCGTAGCACAGCCCCACCGCGCACTGGCTGGGGGGATACTCCCGCTTGGCGGCCTGGAGGTAGAGGTCAAAGGCCCGCTCCAGGTCCTTCTCCACCCCCCAGCCGTTGGAATAGCACTCGGCCAGCAGGTCCATGGCCCGGAGCCAGCCCTGGTCGGCGGCCTTCTGGAACCACGTCACCGCCTCCTTGTCGTCCACCTCACAGCCGATGCCCCGGGACAGGCAGAAGCCCAGGTTGCACTGGCCGCAGGCGTCCCCCAGCTCGGCGGCCCGGCGGTAGAGCTCCACCCCCTTGGCCTTGTCCTCGGCCACCCCGTCGCCCATCTCGTAGCACAGGCCCAGGGAGGTCACCGCCGGGGGGTAGTCCCGCTGGGCGGCCTGCTGGTAGAGCTCCGCCGCCTTTTCCAGGTCCCGCTCCACGCCCCAGCCCCGCTGGTAGCAGTCCCCCAGCAGGTCCAAGGCCCGGAGCCAACCCTGGTCGGCGGCCTTCTGGAACCACACCACCGCCTCCTTGTCGTCCACCTCACAGCCGATGCCCCGCATCAGACAGAAGCCCAGGTTGCACTGGCTGCAGGCGTCCCCCAGCTCGGCGGCCCGGCGGTAGAACGCCACCGCCTGGGCCTTGTCCTCGGCCACCCCGTCGCCGAACTCGTAGCACAGGCCCAGGGAGCAGATGGCGGAGGGGTAGTCCGCCTCGGCGGCCCGCTGGTAGAGCGCGAAGGCCCGCTCCTTGTCCTGGGGCACGCCCCAGCCCCGCTGGTAGCAGTCCCCCAGCAGGTCCATGGCCCGGGGCCAGTGCTGGTCGGCGGCCTTCTGGAACCAGTACACCGCCTGTTCATAGTCCCGCTCCACGCCGATGGCCTGGAAGTAGCAGAAGCCCAGGTTGCACTGGCTGGGGGCGTGGCCCCGCTCGGCGGCCTGGCGGTAGTACTCGGTGGCCTTCAGGGGGTCCTGCTCCACGCACTCCCCCAGCTCGTAGCACAGCCCGATGGAGCACAGGGAGGACAGATAGCCCGCGTCGGCGGCCTTCTGGTAGCACTCCATGGCCTTCTGGCCGTCCTGGGGCACGCCCTTGCCGTCCTTATAGCAGTCGCCCAAAAAGTCCAGGGCCCGCAGGGACCCCGCCTTGGCGGCCCTGTCGAACCAGGTGGCGGCCTCCACCGGGTCGGCGGGGACGCCGATGCCCCCCAGGTGGCACACCCCCAGGTTGCACATGGCGGCGCTGTCCCCCCGGTCGGCGGCCTGGGTGTAGAGCTGGATGGCCCGGGCCTCGTCCTTCTCCACCCCCGCGCCCGCCTCGTAGCACACGCCCAGCTGGCGCATGCCGGGGATGTAGCCCAGGTCGGCGGCCTTCTGGTAGAGGCGGAAGGCCCGCTCCGGGTCCATCTTCTCCACCCCCGCGCCCCAGCGCAGGCAGTCCCCCAGCACGCACATGGACCGGGGATGCTCCTCCGCCACGCTCCGCTCCAGCAGGCGCACCGCCTCCGCCTCGTCCATCTCCACCCCCGCGCCGTTGAGGTAGCACACGGCCAGGTCGCAGATGGCGGGCGGATAGCCCAGGTCGCTGGCCTGGCGGTAGTAGTCCACCGCCTGGACGATGTCCGCCTCCACCCCGTCGCCGTTCTCATAGCACAGCCCCAGCTTCTCCAGGGCGGGGGGATAGTCCTCCTTGGCGGCCTCCCGGTAGAGCTCCAGGGCGTGGCCGGTGTCCCGCTCCACCCCATCGCCGGTCATGAAGAAGTCCCCCAGGATGCACTGGGCCCGGGGCAGCCCCTTCTGGGCGCACTGGGCCAGCAGTTCCAGGGCCTGCTGGAGGTCCTTCTCCACCCCGTTGCCGTTGAGGTAGCACACGGCCAGGGCGCAGTCCCCGGGGAGGTACTCCGCCTCCCCCGCCTGGCGGTAGAGCTCCACCGCCCGCTCCAGGTCCTCCTCCACCCCGGCGGCGTTCTCGTAGGCCAGCCCCAGGTTGTAGACCGACGGGGGATACCCCGCCTCCGCCCCCTGGCGGTAGAGCTCGAACGCCTGGCGGTAGAGCTCCTCCCGCCGGGCGGGGTCCTGGCAGTCGTTGGCCTGGGACCGGTAGCACCCGGCCAGGGCGTCCTGGGCCTGCATATCCCCGGCGTCGCTGGCCTGGGTGAGGTATTGGATGGCCTTGTCCAGGTCCCGCTCCACCCCGTCGCCGGCGGCGTAGCGCAGGCCCAGCTGGCGCTGGGCCTCGATGTCGGCCAGCTCCGCCCGCTCCTGGAGGTCCTGGAGCTCCTGGGCGTCGCTCTCCTTCTTCTTGTCGAAGGCCATTTTGATCAGGCCGGTGTTGAGGATGATGGTCTCCTCCGGCTTCTTGTTCTGGCCCTCCCGGCCAGCCTGTGTGGAGTCCATAGACGCGATCCTCTCCTTCCTGGGAAAATAAACCGGGCGGGGGCCGGTCTGCCCCCGCCCGGACTGTCGCCCGCTGGGAAGCGGCGCTCTGTTACGCCTGTCCCGCCACGATGGCGGCGGTGTCCATGGCGATCATCAGCTCCTCGTTGGTGGGGATGACCAGGGTGCGGACGGCGGCGTCGGCGGTGGAGATATCCAGGGCCTGGCCCCGCTGCTTGTTCTTCTCCGGGTCGATGGCGATGCCCATGAAGCCCAGGTCCTTGCAGGCTCCCAGGCGGGTGGAGCCGGAGTTCTCCCCCACGCCGGCGGTGAAGATCACCGCGTCCACCCCGCCCATGGCGGCGGCATAGGAGCCGATGTACTTGGCCACGGCGTACTGGAAGACCTCCAGGGCCAGGGCGGCCCGCTGGTTGCCGCCCTGGGCGGCCTCGTCCAGGTCACGGAAGTCGGAGCTCACGCCGGAGATGCCCAGCACGCCGGACTTCTTGTTGAGGATGTTCTGCATCTCCCCGATGGAGAGGCTGTACTTGTTCATCAGGTACTCCAGGATGGCGGGGTCGATGTCCCCGCAGCGGGTGCCCATGGGCAGACCGGCCAGGGGGGTGAAGCCCATGGTGGTGTCCACGCACTTGCCGCCCTTCACCGCGGCGATGGAGGAGCCGTTGCCCAGGTGGCAGGAGATCAGCTTCAGCTCCTCCAGGGGCTTGCCCAGGAGCTTGGCGGCCTCCTGGGTGACGAAGCGGTGGGAGGTGCCGTGGAAGCCGTAGCGGCGCACGGCGTCCTTCTCGTAGTACTCATAGGGCAGGGCGTAGACATAGGCCCGGCTGGGCATGGTCTGGTGGAAGGCGGTGTCGAACACGGCCACCATGGGCACCCCGGGCATGACCTTCTGGCAGGCCTGGATGCCGGTGATGTTGGCGGGGTTGTGGAGGGGGGCCAGAGGGATGCAGTCCTCGATGGCCTTCACCACGTCCTCGTCGATGAGGGTGGAGGCGGCGAACTTCTCTCCGCCGTGGACCACCCGGTGGCCCACCGCGTCGATCTCCGCGGTGGAGGCGATGACGCCGTGGTCGGCGCTGGTGAGCAGCTCCAGCACCTTGGCGATGCCCTCGGAGTGGGTGGGCATGGGCACGTCCTGGTCAAAGACGGGCTTGCCGTTGCCCGGGGTGTGCTTCAGGTGGCCGTCGATGCCGATGCGCTCGCACAGGCCCTTGGCCAGCACGTCGTGGCTCTCGGCGTCCAACAGCTGATACTTCAAAGAGGAACTGCCCGCGTTGATGACCAGGATCTTCATGATACATCTCTCCTTCATACAGTATCGTCGCCGCCTCTTGCGGCGGGGGTCGAAGCGTACTATAATACACTTGATATTGTACCTCTTTTCCCTGTGCAGGGCAAGAGTTTTTTTCCGCTTTTCTTCTGGAAGGAGGCGCGCGTATGCGGGCGGTGGGCATCATCGCGGAGTACAACCCGCTCCACACCGGGCACCTGCGCCACCTGGCCCTCACCCGGGCGGCCTGCCCGGGGGCGGCGGTGGTGGTGTGTCTGTCCGGCAACTGGGTCCAGCGGGGGGACTGCGCCGTGGCGGACAAGTGGACCCGGGCCCGCCAGGCCGTGGCCGGGGGTGCGGACCTGGTGGTGGAGCTGCCCAGCGTCTTCGCCCTCTCCTCCGCCCCCACCTTCGCCGCCGCCGGGGTGTCCCTCCTGGCCGCCGCCGGGGTGGAGGCCCTGAGCTTCGGCTGTGAGACCCCCGACCTCCCCGCCCTCCAGGCCCTGGCCGCCGCCGCCCACGGCCCCGCCTTTGACGACGCCCTGGCCCCCCACCTGGCCCGGGGCCTGTCCTACCCCGCCGCCCGGCAAAAGGCCCTGGAGACCCTGGTGGGGCCGGAGGCGGCCCGGCTGGTGGAGCGGCCCAACAACAACCTGGCCGTGGAGTACCTGGCCGCCCTGCCGGAGGGAATCGCCCCCCTGCCCATCCCCCGCTCCGGCATGCATGACGGCCCCCTGGACCGGGACCACCCCTCCGCCTCCGCCCTGCGGGCCCTGCTCCGCCGGGGGGACCTGGACGCCGCCGCCCCCCACCTGGCCGCCCCCTGGACCGGCCCGGTGTACGACCTCTCCCGGCTGGAAATGGCAATATTATGTAAACTTCGTCAGATGGATCCGGAAGCCCTCACCGCCCTCCCTGACGGGAGGGACGGCATGGGCCGGCGGCTATGGCGGGCGGTCCGGGAGGCGGAGAGCCTGCCCCAGCTCTACGCCCTGGCCAAGACCCGCCGCCTCACCGCCGCCCGGGTCCGGCGGGTGGCCCTGTGGGCGGCCCTGGGCCTCACCGCCCATGACCGCCCCGCCGCCCCGGAGTATCTCCGGGTGCTGGCCATGACCCGCCGGGGGGCGGAGCATCTGGCGGTGGAGAAGGGGACCTGCCCCCTCCCCGTGATCGTCAAGCCCGCCCGCCACCGGGAAGCGCTGGTCACCGAGAGCCGCCTCACCGACCTCTTCTCCCTCTGCGCCCCCGTCCCCCTCCCCTGCGGCCAGGAGTGGCGGCACTCCCCCGCCGTGGTCTAACGGTCCCCAGGGAGGCCGCCTTGGACGGTCAGACTCTCATAGACGAAAAGGAAGCGGCGCCGCCGCTTCCTTTTTTTCGCCGCCGGAAGGGGACCTTCGGCCCCCGGCGGCCCTCCCTCCCCCGCCCGCCCCGTTTTCGACTGCCTTTTTGGGAAAGTTCCGCTATGCTTGTCCCAAACGGGCGCGAGGAGGACGAGGCTATGGTGTGGAAGCGGCGGCGAGAGAAGCGGGCGGAGGCCCGGCGGGGGGAGCGGGTCTCCCCCCTGGTGACGTGGAGCCAGGGGCTGATCCGCTTCCTCCTGGCCGCGGTCCTGGCGGGGGGACAGGTGTTCTCCGGTCGGGCCCCCTTCGGCCTGGCGCTGGTGGGGGCCTCGGGGGTGGGGGCGGAGGGCTTCACCGCCCTCTCCGGGGCGGTGCTGGGCTATCTGCTCACCCTGGGGCTGGAGGACGGCCTGCGCTACGCCGCCTGCGCCATCCTGGTCTTCTCCGTGGCCCTGGCCTTTTTCGACCTGCGCCTCTACCAGAAGCGGGCCTTCATGCCCCTGGTCACCGGGGCGCTGAGCGCCGTCACCGGCCTTGTGACCCTCCTCCGCCCCACCCCCGGCGGGGTGGCGGCGCTGGCGGGGGAGGCGGCGGTGACGGCGGCGGCGGTGTACGCCTTCCGCTGGGCCTTCTCCCTCTGGGACAGCGGGGAGGCCCCCAAGGAGCCGGGCCTCCCCCAGCGGGTGGGGCTCATCGCCCTGGGGCTGGCGGTCCTGGTCTCCCTGGCCCCGCTGGAGCTGCTGGGGCGGGTGTCCCTGGGACGGGTATGCGCGGCGGGGCTGAGCCTGTGCGCCGGTTGGGTGGCCGGACCGGGGGCGGGGGCGGCGGTGGGCCTCAGCGCGGGGCTGGCTATGGACCTCACCGCCGGGACGGCGGGGCGGTACGGGGTGAGCTACGCCCTGGCCGCCCTGGTGGCCGGTCTGCTGCGGGTCCGCCGCCGGTGGGTGGCCGCCGCCGGGTTCGCCCTGGCGGCGGCGGGGATGGCCCTGTGGAGCCGGACCGGGGGGAGCGGCGCGGGGTACGAGGCGGCCCTGACCGCCCTGGGCTTCCTGCTCCTCCCCCAGCGGGTCCTGGACCAGGCGGCGGCGATCCTCACCCCGGAGCCCAGGCCGGGGCGGGCCCAGTGGACCTTCCAGGCCGCCTCCCGCCGCCTGCGCCAGACCGCCGACGCCTTCGACCAGGTCTTCTCCGCCCTCCGCTCCGCCTTTGACCGGGGCGGGGACAACGGGGAGGACCCCAGCGTCATCTTCGACCGCTGCGCCAACCGGGTGTGCGCCCGGTGCTCCCTCCGGGAGCGGTGCTGGCAGCGGGACTACCAGGACACCTACGACCTGCTCAACGCCGCCCTGGGCCCCATGCTGGAGCGCCGCCAGGCCCGGGCGGAGGACTTCCCCCAGCGGTTCCGGGACAAGTGCTGTCGCTTCGGGGCCTTCCTGGACGCGGCGGAGGAGGAGCTGGCCGCCCACCTGCTCCGCCGCCGCTACCAGCATCAGGTGGGCCGGAGCCGCCGGGCCCTGGCCGACCAGTACGGCGACATGGCCCGCCTCCTCCAGGACACGGCGGCGGCCATGGCCGCCCCGGTGGCGGTGGACGACGCCCGCACCCGCCGCCTGCGGCAATTCCTGGCCGGGCGGGAGCTGAGCTGTCGGGGCCTGGTGTTTTCCGACCCCCAGGGCCACCTCCAGCTTCAGCTGGACGGCTGGGACGCCCGGCGTCTGGCGGACGAGGCGGGCCGTCAGGCCCTGGCCCAGGCGCTGGACCTGCCCCTCTCCCCGCCCACCCAGGGGGAGAACCAGGTGCTCTTCTCCCAGCTGGAGCCCCTCACCGCCCTGGCCGGGGCGGCGGGGCGGCAGCGCCGGGGCCAGAGCGTCAGCGGCGACGCCTTCACCTGGTTCCGCGCCTCCGGCGGCGCCCTCTACGTCCTGTTGTGCGACGGGATGGGCTCGGGGCCCCAGGCCAGGGAGGAGAGCGAGCTGTGCCTGCGCCTGCTGGAGAAGTTCCTCCGGGCGGGGGTCACCCCCACCAACGCCCTGAAGACCCTGGACCAGGCGCTGGTCCTCCGGGGGGAGGAGACAGGGGGCTTCTCCACCGTGGACTTGCTGGAGCTGGATCTGTACACCGGCCACGGCGTCCTCTACAAGCTGGGGGCCAGCCCCAGCTACCTCAAGGAGGGGGGCACGGTAAAGTGCCTGTCCGGCCGCTCCCTCCCCGCCGGGGTGACCGGCCCCGACGGTCGGGATCGGCTGGAGCTCCAGGTGGGGCCGGGGGACTGCCTGGTCCTGCTCACCGACGGGGTGGATCAGGAGGAGGACGACGGGTGGATCCGCGACGCCCTCCTGGCCTTCGACGGCGGCTCCCCCGCCGCCCTGGCCCAGGCCCTGATCGACCACGACCAGGAGGACGCCGACGACAAGACCGCCCTGGTCCTCCGCCTGGGCCTGCGCGCCCCCTCCCCCGCCACCCCAATCTAACCCAGGCCTGCCAACCAAGGGCGGGTGGGCTTTCCGCTTCCAGCAAAGGGCCTGCAACACGTTGCAAGACTAGGCGCTAAAGCTCTGCTGTGCTTTGCGAGACTCGGCGCGGTGCATCTGCTGTGCCAACCAGGGGCGGGTGGGCTTTGAGCTTCCAGCGGCACATCTGCAAGACGTTGCGGAGCTAGGCGCTGAGTTTTGCTGAACCTTTCAGGGTTAGACGTTAGGTGTCTGCTCCATCTGCCGCGGGCAGAGGGCGGCGCCTCCGGCGGGGCCAGGACCATTTCTCTTTTCTTTGCGAAGAAAAGAGAAACGGTCCTGGACTCCAAAGAGAAAAGAATGGGGCTATGCTAAGAGCCGCTCGACTCCGATGTTCGGCGGCCCGAAAGAAGACGAATACGCCAGCAGGTTGCCGCCACTGGGCGGCACCATGTGGGACGTCGACGATAGGTAATCTGATTTTAACCCCCGCCGTGGCCGCCTCTCAAGCGCGGAGCGGGAGGTGGATGGCACGCCGCCCAGCCTGATTGCAACAAAAAAGGCCATAAAGCAGCAAAAAACGGCAAAAAATCGCCGCCGGTTTCAGGGAAAACCCCCCAAAACCAGCGGCGAAAATTTTTTTGAAAAAATTTCACAACTACCCCGAAAAACGGTTGACAAGCTAAAACAAATGTGCTATACTAGCCCCACTGGAACGGAGAAGCCACTTTCTTCCCCGCGCC
>CANQMK010000035.1 GCA_947624895.1 uncultured Oscillospiraceae bacterium
TTGGCCGACGCCCTGGCCCAGAAGGACGTCCCCGTCATCGACTGCTCGGAGGGGCTCACCCTCCTCCCCGCCCCGGACCACCACGCCACGGGCGAGGGCGAGGAGGAACCGGACCCTCACGCCTGGATGGACCCCCGCCGGGCGGCGGCCATGGTCTCCGCCATCGCCCGGGGCCTGTCCCGGCTGGACCCGGACAACAGTCGACTCTACGATCTCAACGACACCCTGGTCTATGACCAGATGGGCGGGACGCGCCAGGATATGGACCCCGCCCTCTTCCAGGTCTTCACCGTCACCGGCCAGGCCACCACCGACGGGCTGTGGGCCTGTGACAAGCTCATCACCTTTCATGACGGCTTTCAGTATTTCGCCGACGCTTTTGGCCTGGACCTGCTCCGCTCCATCGAGGAGGAGGAGGGCTCCGAGGCCAGCGCCAAGGAGCTGGAGGAGCTGATTTGCCTGGTGCGGGAGGAGCGTATCCCGGCCATCTTCGTGGAGAAGAACGGCTCCCGCCGCTCCGCCGACGTGATCGCCCGGGAGACGGGATGTAAAGTTTATGAGCTTGACATGATCATGTCCGGGGATGGGACGGGGATCGAGTCCTATCTGGAGGCCATCGACCACAATTTAGCGGTTCTGCGGGAGGCGTTGGGATGAGCGTAAACAGGCACAGCGGCGACGGCTGCCAGGGGGCGTGCTGTCTGCGGGTGACCGGCCTGGGGGTGGTGGCCCAGGGTAAGACCATCCTGCGCTCCCTCGACCTGCACGTCCACTGCGGCCAGATCGTGGCCCTCATCGGCCCCAACGGGGCGGGCAAGTCCACCCTGTTCAAGGCCATCCTGGGCCAGCAGCCCCACACCGGGAGCATCGAATTTGAGCGCTCCGGTGGGAAGAAGACCCGCCCTCTGGTGGGATATGTGCCCCAATCCCCCGCCTTTGACCGGGGGGAGCCCATCAGCGTGCTGGACCTCTTTGTGGCCGCCGGGAACGCCTGGCCCGCCTTTTTGCCCGTGCCCAAGGGAATGCGGGAGAAGGTGCGCCAGTGCCTGGCCCGGGTCCACGGGGAGGGGCTGATGGACCAGAAGCTGGGGTCTCTGTCCGGCGGAGAGCTCCAGCGGGTCCTGCTGGCGCTGGCGCTGGAGCCCCTGCCCCACGTCCTCATGCTGGACGAGCCCTTCTCCGGGGTGGACGTGGAGGGCGAGCTGCGGCTGCTCCGGCTGCTGGACGAGGTGCGGCGGCGGTTCGACCTGTCCATCCTCCTGTCCACCCACGACTTTTCCAACCTGGCCGACTACGCCGACAAGGTGGTCCTGATGAAGGAGACGGTGCTGAAGGTGGGCACGCCCCGGGAGGTCATGGACTCCCCGGAGTTCGCCGCCGTCTTCCATCTGCGCTTACGGGAGGGGGAAGGATGATGGAGCTCTGGTATCGGCTGGTCTCTCTCCTGCCCTTCTCCTGGGCGGAGGCGGGGGGCCTCACCTTTATGAAAAACGCCCTGCTGGCCATTGTGGTGATCTCTCCCCTGTTCGGGCTGTTGTCCACCATGGTGGTCACCGATCGGATGTCCTTTTTCTCCGACGCCCTGGGCCACAGCGCCTTCACCGGCATCGCCATCGGCGCCCTGTGCGGCCTGTCCTCCCCCATGTGGGCGGCGGCGGCCTTCGCCCTGGTCCTCTCCGCCCTCTTCACCTGGGTGCGCTACCACACCGACCTCCACAGCGACACGGTGATCGGCGTCTTCTCCTCCACGGCGGTGGCCCTGGGCATCTTCATCGCCACTCTGGGCGGGGGGAGCTTCACCAAGTTCAACGCCTATCTGGTGGGCGATATCCTCAGCGTAGAGCCGGGGATGATCGGGCTGTTGGCGGTCCTCCTGCTTCTGGTGGCCCTGCTGTGGCTCACCTCCTTTGACCGCCTGCTCCTGACCTCTATCCACCCCGCTCTGGCGGGGAGCCGGGGGGTGCGGGTGGCCCTTCAGGAGTGGCTGTTCACCGCCGCCATCGCCCTGGTGGTCACCCTGTCCATGACCTGGGTGGGACTGCTGGTCATCAACTCCCTACTGGTCCTCCCTGCCGCCGCCGGGCGCAATCTGGCCCGGAACGTGCGGCAGTACCACCTGTTCTCCATTCTGGGGGCCCTGGTCTGCGGGGTGGCGGGGCTGTTCCTCTCCTACTACGTGGGCTCCTCCACCGGGGCCTGCGTCACCCTCTGTCTGGCCCTCTACTTCCTGCTGTCCATCCTCGGACGGCGGGCCAGGGCGTGAGGAGGGCCGCCATGGGAGAGAAGGGAAAAAAGGCGGACAAGCCCGCCAAGCCCGGGCAGATCCACGCCGGGCACCGCGCCCGCGTGCGCAAGCGGTTTCTGGTCACCGGACTGCAGGGCTTCCACGACCACGAGGTCCTGGAACTTTTGCTCTTTTACGCCGTCCCCCGCCGGGATGTGAACGAGATGGCCCATCTGCTCATCAATCGCTTCGGCTCTCTGGCCGGGGTGCTGGACGCGCCGGAGGAGGAGCTCTGCGCCATCCCCGGCGTGGGGCCCCATGTCGCCCACTTCCTGAACATCATTCCGGAGATCATGGTACAGATGGCCCGCCAGACCTTCGTGGAGGAGGTCCCGGTCCTGCGGGGCCCCAACAGCCTGGCCAAGCTCATGAGCGGGCGCTGTCCCGCCTGCCCCATGGGCCACATGCTTCTCATCCTCACCGACGCCCTCCAGCGGGTGCTGGTGGTCCACCCCTATCCCTCCCTGGACAGTATCTCCGCCAAGGAAGCCCTCACCCGGGCCGCCAACTCCAGGGCGGCGTCGGTGGTGCTGGTGGAGCGGGTGGAGGACTGCACCGACTACCCCTCCCAGGAAAAGCTCCGGGCGATCCTGCGGCTGTCCAACCAGATGCGGATGCTGGAGCTTCCCCTGCGTGACTACTACACCGTGGATTTCCACGAGGATCACCCGCCCCACTCCTTCGCTCGCTCCGGCCAGCTCCTCCCCTGGTGAAAACGAAGAAAGCACGCCCCACTGGGGCGTGCTTTCGTATAGGCGCGGGTCATTTCTCCGGCAAATCGGCGGGGGCGGACGGCGGCTCCGCGGCGGCGCGCGCCCGCTCTTTCTCCGCCTCCCGCTTCAGGAGGGCCACCGCCCAGTCGGGCGGGTCGGGGTGGCTGACATAGTTTTGCCACAGCTCGCTCTGGTCCATGCGGAACGCCAGGTCGACCATATCCACGGCCAGGTGGTCCAGGATGACGTTCAGCCGCTTGCCGGCCTCCCCCTCCGGGTGGGAGACGCCCCATGTCTCTTCCATATAGCGGTCCAGAAGCTCCCGCGCCCGCTGGAGCTTTTCCTCTAATCTCGGCTGGAACACGTCACATCCCCCCTCCCGGGTCTCTCACGCCGGGTCAGTGCTCAAAGGTGGTCTTGCGGAGGAAGGCCACGGTGAAGGGGACGCTCACCAGGCCGGTGAGGATATCCGCCAGGGGTTGGGAGATCTGGATGCCGGTGAGGCCCCACAGGTGGGTGGTGAGGATCAGGGTGGGGATGAACATCAGCCCGGAGCGCAGCAGGGAGAGCAGGGATGAGATCCCCGGCTTGCGGATGCTCTGGTAGAGCATATTCACCGGCACGGACAGGGGCAGGAACATCACCCCTACGCAGGCCCAACGCAGGGCGTAGCTGCCCACCCGGATGACCTCCTGGCTCTTTTGGAAGAGGTACACGATCCCCTCGGCAAAGACAAAGCCGGGCAGGGCCAGGCAGGCCACGAACACCACCCCAACTCCCATGGTGATGAGCAGGCCCCGCTTCACCCGACCGTACTCCTTGGCCTGGTAGTTGAAGGAGGCCACCGGCTGGTAGCCCTGGCCGATGCCCAGCCCCACGCACATGACAAACGCGCTGAAGCGGTTCACCACCCCCATGGCGGCGATCGCCGCGTCTCCGTAGGGCCGGGTGAGGTTGTTGAGCAGGCCGTTGGAGATGGAGCTGAGCCCCTGCCGGATCAGGGCGGGAAAGCCCACCCGGGCGATGGTGAGGTACACCCGCCGTCTCCGGCTGACGGCGGAAAAGCGGATGTTGCTCTGGGCCATCCTGCGGGTGAAGTAGAGCAGAATAAAGAAGCTGATGAACTGGGACACGGCGGTGGAGATCCCCGCCCCCAGCACGCCCAGGGGAATCACCCGGATCAGGAGGTAGTCCCCGAACATATTGAGTACGCCACCGGTCACCAGCCCGATCATGGCGTAGAAGGCCTTTCCCTCGTAGCGCAGGTCGTTGTTCAGCACAAAGGAGCCGATGGTCACCGGGCAGGCCACCAGCACACAGGCCCCATACTGCCGGGCGTAGGGCAGGATGGTCTCGGTGCTGCCCAGCAGACGCATGAAGGGGGACAGGAACAGCAGCCCGCCCACCATCAGCATCAGACCCAGGCCCACCCCCACGAAAAAGGCGGTGGAGACGTACTCCGTGGCCTCCTTCTCGTCCTGATCGGCCAGCGCCTTGGAGACCATGGTGCCCGAGCCCTGGCCCAGCATGAAGGCGAACGCCTGGATCACCGCCTGGAGGGTGAAGAGGATGCTGGTGGCCCCCTGGGGGCTCTCCCCCAGCGTGCCGACAAAGTAGGTGTCCACCATATTGTAGATGTTGGTCACCAGCATGGAGATGGTGGTGGGGATACCCAGAGACACGATGAGCCGCACCAGCGGCGTCTTGGTCATTTTGTCGTAGTGGGCCCTCGGGTCCTCCAGCATACCGCTTCCCCCCTGTCAAAGATGGTCGGTCTTCCCTATTTTACTACAAATTTTTCCCGTTCGCAACGCCCTGGGAGGTCGCGGCGAAAAGCGCCGGAACTGACGAGCGTCAGCTCCGGCGCCTAGTCCGCGTCCCTTACGGGAAGGTCTTGGTCAGAGTCAGGATGTTCCGCCCGTCCCGACAGGCGTACTCCACGCTGTCCATGAACTTCTTCACGATGAAGATGCCCATGCCGCCGATCCCCCGCTCCTCCGCCGGGAGGGTGGTGTCCGGGTCCGGCTTCTCCGTGGGGTCGTAGGGGCGGCCATTGTCTGTAAAAACCAGCTTCACCCGCCCGTCCGAGACGGCGCACTCCACCGACGCCTCGGTGGCGCCGCTGTAATGGGCGATGTTGGAGAAGATCTCGTCCACCACGATGTTCATTTTCAGGGTGATCTTCTGGGGCACGTCGGACTCTTCCAGGGTGCGCTCCACAAATTCCAGGACCTTCTCCGCGCTCTCCATGGTGGGGACCACGGCGAGGACACTCCGGGGCAGGAGCTTCAGGTGGACCATGGTGATGTCGTCAAACTGGGGCGCGGGGCCCACGAAGCGGTCCACGTCCGCCTTCACCGTCCGGCACACCTCCTGGGCGGTCATGCCCTGGACGCCGTTCAGGGCGGCCAGGAGCCGATCGTTGCCGTAGAGCTCCAGATTGCCGTCGGTGGCCTCGGTGACGCCGTCGGTGTAGAGGTAGATCTCGTCCCCCGGCTCCAGCTTCGTCTCCCCCACCCGGTAGCGCACGCCGTCCATGCCGCCCAGGACGAAGCCGGGGCGGAACTCCAGGAAGCGGGGCTCCCCGCCGCGGAGCACCACAGGGGCGTTGTGCCCGGCGTTGGCAAAGGTGAGGTTCCCGGTGGCCAGGTCCAGGATGCCCATCCAGCAGGTGACGAACATCTCCGCGTCGTTCCCCTCGCACAGGGCGGAGTTGGCCCGGGTGAGAATCTGGCCCACGTCGCTCTCCTGCTCGGCGCAGCTCTTGATGATGGTCTTGGCCTTCATCATGAACATGGCCGCCGTGATCCCCTTGCCGGACACGTCCGCGATGAGGAAGGCCAGGCGGTTCTCCCCCAGCATATAGAAGTCGTAGAAGTCGCCGCCCACCTCTTTGGCGGTGTCCATGGTGGCGTAGATGTCAAAGTCTGTCCGGTCCGGGTAGGGCGGGAAGACGCTGGGCAGCGTGGAGGACTGGATCACCTTGGCAATCTCCAGCTCCTTGTCCAACCGGGCCGCCGCCTCGGCGATGTAGCCCTTCAGGGCGGCCACGGTGGAGTTGATGTCGTCAGACAGGGAGACGAATTCCTCGTTGGTCCGCACGTCCACCGACACGTCCAGGTTCCCTCCGGTGATCTGGGCCAGGGTTTCGTTGATTTTGTGGATGTTCTCCACCACCAGCTTTTTGATGAGGATATACACCAGGACGAAGAGGACGGCAAAGACCAGGATCTCCATAAACACCGTTATATAGACGGACAGGTCCCGGGAGAACAGCACTTCGTCCGTGGGCTCCACCGCGATGATGTAGTAACCCTCCGTCCTGTCGTACATGAGGTAGCTCGGCTGGCCGTACACCTCCCGCTGATACCGGCGGCCCTCTGTCATGGCGGCGGTGTCGATCTCCAGGCCGGTGACAGACAGGTCCCGGCCCTCGTCGCCCTTGGGGTCGCTCACGATGGTCCAGTCCTCCCCGCTGATGATGAGGTAGCCCGTCTCCCCCACGTGGCGGTTCCGGGTGGCGCCCACCACCAGGTGGTCGATGTCCTGACGGAAGCGCGCGGCGTTGTACCCCACCTGGACAAAGCCGCCGTCCGCCAGGGCCACCCCGGCGTATTTCATGTAGACGTTGTCGTCCGCAGAGATGGGCTGGTAGCTCTGGGCGATCTCCCGCTCGCCGGAGAGAAGGGGCAGGAAGTCCGCCGACTGCCCGCCGGAGGCCATGTCAAAGCCCACGTAGCCCTCGTTGGTGGAGTAGGTGATGATCCCGTCCTGGTCCACGATGTTGATCTCGGAGAGGTCGTTTTCCGGGTCGGCGCTGATCCTCTGCAAAAGGGCCAGGTCCACCCGCTCCGCGCCGTCGATCTCGGCGGCCACCTTGTGGGTCAGCGCCAGGAGGTTCTCGTCGGAGGCCCGCTCGATGTCCCCCTTCACGTCCGCGATGTTCAGCTGGAACAGCTCACGGTTCTCGCTGACAGAGACGCTGGTCTGCACGATGATGGTGAACACGCTGGTGACGCAGAAAGCCGCCAGCACCACCACGAACAGCCACCGGGAGAAGGTCTGGGAGAGCTGCTTGTGCTCCCGGTCCACCTTCAACTTCTCCTTGCCGATGAGGGCCACCACCAGAAGGCCGAACATCACCGAGAAGGCGTTGGCTATGATCATGGCGGGCGCGCAGCTCTTGACGAAGGTAAACGCCTGCTTGATGTCGTAGATATTGGTGAAGAAGATCATCAGCATATGCAGAACTTCCATCACCAGTCCCACGGCGAAGCCGTAGTACCAAGACGGCTTTTTGTCGTCGAACATCCACTTGCGGATGGCCGCCCCCAGGATCCCGGCCAGGATGGTGGACACCGAGCAGGCCAGGCGGGTGTAGGTCCCCGCGCCCCAGTAGACGGCGAACCACCGCTCCAGCCCGCCGATGAGACCGGCCAGGATGCCCGCCGGAGCGCCGAAGACCAGCCCCGCGCACAGCGGCGCGGCGTCCCGCACGTTGATGATGACCCCGTAGACCGGCACGCCGAACTCCGAACAGAAGACGGACACCAGTCCCAGGACGACCCCGTAAAAGAGCTGGGCGCGCCCGCGGCTCCAGCGGCCCACGGCGGTCTTCCGGCTCAGGAGATACAGCCCCGCCGTGACAATCACCGGGCAGAGCGCGGCGATGACAAGCCTCATATATACCATGTGTTACCTCCGGCGACTACGCTCTCACAGGGCAGCCGGAGGTCAACGGGGCAAAGCGCCCCCCAAGACCTCCGGCGCCGTTTGCGGATGGATACGTACCTCTCTATCCTTTCTCCGGGGAACGGCCCGCCCCTCAGGCCGGGCCGTCCGCCGACTCTCTTGAAAGGTCCAGACACAGGAAAGTATACCATATTTCCCCCAAAATGCAAGGCCGAACTTCCGACGGGTCCCCGGTGATATATCCCATTGATTTCCAGAGGGAAAGGGTCTATAATGGCCCTGTACCCCAGACAAAGGCCCGCCTGGTCGGGCGAACGCATGGAAGGAGCGAACGCTGCATGAAAAAGAGGATCCTATCCCTGGTGCTGGCAGGCGCCCTGCTGGCCCTGCCCCTCACCGCCCTGGCCGCCGGGCCCGCCCCGTCGGACGCCCCCGTCCTGGCTGCCGACGGCGCCTCCTTCACCTACCAGGACCGGAAGGTAGTCCTGGGACCCCACGCCTTTTACGTGGACGGCCGTTTGACCGACGCCCAGGCGGCCCAGTTCCGCTATGTCTACAACTCCTTCGTGGACGCCGTGGCCGACCTCACCGACGGCACCGAGGCAGAGCCCATGGAGCTCTACCTGGCCCCCTACGTCTACTGGATCCACGACCCCAAGGCCCCGGAGGCCACTGGCATGACCGGGGACTACCAGATGGAGATCGCCTGCCAGAACCTCCACATCACCGGCCTCACCGACGACCCGCGGAATGTGGTGGTGGCCGCCAACTTCGGCCACGATGTGGGCTTCATGGGCTCCAACTACACCATGTTTCACATCACCGGAGACGGCCTGACCCTCCAGGACCTGACCTTCGGCGACTACTGCAACGTGGATCTGGTCTACCCCCTGGACCCCTCCCTCAATATGCCCATGCGCGCGCCGGGGAACGTGACCCAGGGGCAGATCGGCGTCTATGACGGGGACAAGCTCCTGGCCCGGAACGTCCGCTTCATCAGCCGGTTGAACATGATGCCCTTCAACAACGCCCAGCGGGCCCTCTACGTGGACTGCCACATGGAGTCCACCGATGATTCCCTCAACGGCTCGGCCCAGGCGGTGTATCTGAACTGCGAGTTCGAGTTCTACTCCACCAAGCCCTGGTACACCTCCAGCGGGGTCACCCTGCTGGACTGCGACATGAAGATCGTCTCCCCGGCGGACGGCCAGCCGGTCACCCAGTACCTGGTCAAGAGCGCCGGGCCCTTTACCGTGATTGACAGCTCCTTCTCCGGCTCCGCCCCCACCGCCCAGATCGGCTGGAGCGACGTGTTTGACGACACCTTCCAGAGCTACTACGCCAACGTGGACTACAACGGCCAGCCCGTCACCTTCTCCGCCGGGGCCCGCCCCGACGCGGGGGTGGACCTCACCGGTAAGGCCGCCCTGCGGGCCTTCCAGCTGGAGGACGGTACCTATAACGTCTACAACCTTCTCCGGGGCCAGGACGACTGGGACCCCCTGGGCCAGAAGGCCGCCGTCACCGCCGCTGGGGCGGCTGACCTGCCCACCTTTATGAAGGCGTACATCGTCACCGAGGACGAGTCCGCCCCCGCCTCCGCCACCATCGAGTCCGGCGCGCCGGAGGACGTACTCACCCTGGCCTACACCCTCACCGGCCCCCAGGCCACCAACTACAACGCCGCCGCCCAGGTCACCTGGTCCATCCCGGCGGGGGCTGAGCGGTACGTGAAGCTCACGCCCAACCCGGACGGCACCTGCACGGTGGAGGGAGTCAACACCACCGAGGAAACCGTCCCGGTGGTGGTCACCGCCACCGATGCCTCCGGCCTGCGGGCCTCCGTGGCCCTCACCGTCCGGCCCAGCGTCCTTCCCGCCCCTGTCTTCGCCCAGGCCCCCGCCGTGGCGCAGAACAGCGACGGCACCGCCGCCGTGACCTACGCCTATGACCCCGCCTCCCTGGGCGACCGGCCAGACAACGCCCGAATCACCTGGTACGTCTGCGACGACGCCGTGGGCACAAACCCCGTGGCCGTGGCCGTGGGCCGGGGGGATGCCCCGCTGAAGTCCATCCCGCTTACCCAGGCCATGGTTGGCAAGTACCTGATGGCCACCGTGGAGCCCAAGCACCGCCGCTCTGACTACGGCCCCGCCGCCACCGCCCTCTCCCCCGCCCCCATCGCCGCCGCCGGAGTCTCCGCTTTCCAGGGGTCGCTGACGGTGGACCTGGCCACCTTCCCCACCGCCACCCAGAGCCTGGTCCTCCCCGGCTTCTGGACGGTGGACAGCTATAAGCCCGCCGACGCCGACCCGGAGACCGGCTCCTACCCCGGCGGCTGGACCGCGGAGTGCGACGGGCAGTCCAAGTGGGACTACGGCACCGGGGTGAAGAACGGCACCGCTGGGGTCACCGGTCTCTACAACACCGACCGGGGCGCGCGGCTGATGTATACCCCCCTGGAGCCCCTGGACCGGGAGATGGACCTCACCGTCACCCTGGCCCCCGGCAAGACCGCCGGGCAGGGCTTTGGCTCCACCAACCAGTACATGGACTTCATGCTCCACTACGACCCCGCCGCCCACACCGGCTACGGCCTGCGGATCGCCCGGGTCTCCAGCAGTGAGTGCGCCTTCCTCCTGGTGGCCCACACCGCCGACGGCAGCACCCAGACCCTCACCCAGCCCCAGGTGTCCAGCCTGTTCCTCACCCAGACCACCGTCCACGTCTGGACCCGCGGGCAGCGGCTCTACGCCGCGGTGACCTCCACCGCCTCGGAGGACAAGGTCTCGTTGTCCGCCTATGTGCCGGAGCTGGACGCTGTGCGGAGCGGCGGCGTGGCCATCAACCACACCGGCACCGCCGGGGACAACGCCGTCTACCTCACCGCCCTTCAGGTCCAGTGGCCGGAACGGGTCCCGCTCCTCACCCGGGGCGATTTCGTACAGGCCCTTTACCGCGCCTATCTGGAGCGGGGCGGCACGCCTGTGGAGCAGGAGGCGGACTTCCAGCGCCCCGAAGCGGATGGACGGGCTGTCCCCGGAGGGCTGGGCACCTATTTCGTCTTCTCCGATGTGCCCCCCGCTGACCGCGACCTGTATCACGCCTCCGCCTGGGCGGAACACCACGGCGTGACCAACGGCGTCGGAGGCGGCGTGTTCGCCCCGGAACAGGACATCACCTTGATGGAGGCTGTCACCATGGCCTATCGGCTGGCCTCCGCCGCGGGCTTCCAGCTTCCCGACGGCCCCGCCCCGGACTTCTCCCCCGACTGGGCCAGGGACCCCGCCGCCTGGTGGGCCCTGTACGGCGGCGAGACGGGGGACGCTCTGCTTCAGCCCGTGGACCAGAGTGCCGCCAACGCGGTGCTGGCGGCGCTGTTCGACCACAACAGCATCCTATTCCGATAACAGATCCCTGTCCTATCAAAGAGGCCGCGCCGTCAGCGGCCTCTTTTTTATACCGCTGAAACGATCCGTTCACAGGACGCAAGGGGCGGCTGGCGCTTGTAAAATGTTTCCTGGGCAGGTATAATAGGGGCGGGGCGAGCGGCCCTGCCCCGCCTTTGGCGGCGGCCCAACTACTTTACAAGGAGGAAGCTTCCATGCGCAAGAACTTTGATGTGAATTCCTGGCTGTATCCCCAGCCCGTGCTGATTATCGGCACCTACGACGCCGACGGCAAGGCGGATGTGATGAACGCCGCCTGGGGCGGGCAGTACGAGGCCGACCAGGTGATGCTCTGCCTCAGCGAGCACCAGACCACCAAGAACCTCCGCGCCACCGGGGCCTTCACCCTGAGCTTCGGCGACGTGGCTCACGCGGTGGCCTGCGACTACGTGGGGATGGCCTCCGCCGCCGACGTCCCGGACAAGATGGAGAAGGCCGGGTTCCACACCACCAAGAGCGCCTTTGTCAACGCCCCCATCATCGACGAGCTGCCCCTCACCCTGGAGTGCAAGCTCCTGAAGTTCAACGAGGACGGGAACGTCATCGGCCAGATCGTCAACATCAGCGCGGACGAGCGCATCCTGGACGGCGAGGGCAAGATCGACACCGCCAAGCTGGACGCCATCATCTTCGACCCCATCCAGGCCGCCTATCGGGTGGTGGGGGACAAGGTGGCCGCCGCCTTCCACGACGGCGCGGCGCTGATGTGACCGCCCCGGCCCTCTGGGATACCGTACAAAAAAGCGGCCTGGCTCTATGCCAGGCCGCTTTTGCTTGCGGAACTTCCGCTCCTCACTGCCCCAGGGCGATGAAGCGCTGGAGGATGACGGCGGTCTCTGCCCGGGTGGCCTGGCCCTGGGGGGCCAGGGCGCCGGTCCCCGTGCCCTGGATCAGGCCGTTTGCCACCGCCCACTGCACAGCGGGGACAGCCCACTGGCCGACGGCGGCGGCGTCAGGGTAGCCGGAGAGGTCGGTCTGGGCGCTGGCGCGCTTGTCCTGGCCCTGATACTGGGCGTAGCGGTAGAGGATGGAGGCCATCTGTTCCCGGGTGAGGGGGTCGTCGGGGCCGAAATTGCCGCTCTCATAGCCGGTGACAATCTCCTGCTCCCGGGCCCAGCGCACCGCCTCCAGATACCAGCTGTTCGCGGCCACGTCGGGGTAGTCGGCGATGCGGATCCGGGCCTGGGGCTCCCCTTCCATCCGCCACAGCAGGGTGACCAGCATGGCACGGGAGGCGGGCGTGTCGGGGCTAAAGTGCGTGTCGTCGGTGCCCTGCATGATCCCCTGGTCGGCCAGGGCCTCCGCCGCCGCCTGGGCCCAGTGGCCGGCGGGCAGGTCGGCGAAGCGGGCGGTGGGGGCGGCGGCCTCGGGGAGGGACGGCGCGCCGCCGGTGGTGGTCAGGGCGATGTCGCTGAAGGTCACGTCCATCTTCCGGGAGGCGAAGAGGCAGAGGTAGAAATACTGGCTGTCGTTGGCGGTCAGGGGGAAGTCAAAGCCGCCGGACTGGGCCTCCTCATCGCCGATGGAGCAAGTGAAGCCGTCGGAGTTGCTGGTGATGCTCACCTGGTAGGACTGGCCCTCCACCGGGGCGGCGGCCAGGGGGTCCTTGAGGCCCAGCACGCCGCTGCGGCGGTAGAAGCAGTTGGAGTGGCCGTCGGCAAAGGTGCCCGCCGCCACGTAGTCGCCCAGGATGCTGGAGTCGCTGATATCCAGGTACATATCATCCCGGGCCATCAGGCCAAAGGCGGACTGCTTGGGGTTGCTGTCGGCGTTCACGCCGTTGAGGGTGACGGTGGCGGAGAAGGTGAACTGGGTCCCCACCGGCAGGCGCAGATAGTAGAGGGCCAGGCCCTCGGTGGAGGAGGCGATCTTCCCCTTGAGGGCCACCGACACCCGCAGGGCGTCCCCCTCCTGGGTGAAGTGGAAGTTGCCCTCATCCCCGGCGGTGGGCGTGCCGCCCAGGTCGCCGAAAGCGGTGGGGTAGAAGGTCAGCTGGGCGGGGGCCTCGCCGGGGTCGGCGGCGGCGTTGGGCACAGTGGCCGGTTGGCCAAGCACGCCGGTCCCGTCCACCGGGCGGACGTACTCCTTGACTACGTAGTCCGGGTTGGAGACCAGGTCGTTTGCCTTGGCGGGTTCCCCGGCGGAGAGGTCCACGTGCTTGCCCAGCTCGGTGCCGCCGCCCTGGAGGGCCTTGGCCAGCTGGTAGGCCACCACCTTGGCGCCGTAGATGTTCAGGTGGGTGTTGTCCACCGAGGTCTCGGAGTTGCTGGTCCAGGCGTGGAGGTACAGGGTCTCGGCGGGGGTCAGGGCCTCATAGAGCGCCTGGGTCAGGGCGGTCAGGTCCACCACGGCGCAGTTCTTCGCCGCCCCCAGGGCCCGGATGGCGGCGGGGTAGTCGCCCCCGGGGAAGTCGCCGCTGTCGGTGGTGATGTGGAGCTGGCTGTCGGTGAAGGTATCCTCCGTCCGCCGGACGATGGGGGTGCAGAGGATGACCTCCACCCCCTTAGCCTGGGCGGGCTCCACGTAATTGGCCCACAGGCACTGGGCCAGGGACCCCTCGCTCTGCCAGTCCCCGTTGGCGTTGGTGTACCGCTCCACATCCGCTTTCTCATCGTTGTGGCCGAAGCCGATGATCAGCGCGTCCCCGTTGGCCATGCCGTCCAACAGGGTCTGGTAATTCTCTTCGGCCAGGAAGCTCTTGGAGCTGCGGCCGGACATGGCCAGGTTCGTCACCTGATAGCTGCCGTCCAGGTAGTTGCCCACCTGGGTGCCATAGCCGTAGCGGGGGTAGTAGTAAAAGGCGTCGGCGTCGCCGAAGTCGCACACGGTGGAGTCGCCCACGATCCACAGGGTGTGCCCGCCCTCCGCCGCCAGGGCGGGGACGCCCAGGAGGACGAGCCCCAGCAGGAGCGCCGCCGCGCACAGGGCGGAGAGAAGTCTTTGCGTTGCTTTTTTCATGTCCGATACCTCCTGTTTGGAGAAGTTGTCCCTATTATAACGCCTGGGGCGGCGATTTTCAACCCGGGAAT
>CANQMK010000036.1 GCA_947624895.1 uncultured Oscillospiraceae bacterium
AGCGCAGCTGGGAGCGCGTTCGGTTCGCATCCGAGAGGTCGAGGGTTCGAATCCCTTCAGGTCCACCAGGCAGAAAACGCCGCCGCGGAAGGTTCCGCGGCGGCGTTTTTTGAACGGTCAATAGCGCAGGGCGGCTGCGATTTGGAGGACGTCGCTGGGGTCTATCTCGTTCCCTATGATACTAAGGAACAAGGAATTGCCATGTGCCGGCCAGACAAGCTCCACTCTGCTGTTCTTTTGGATCAGCATAGCCCGCTCGCCCTGCACCGATACATACTCCACCTCCGCGTTTTCCGTGTCGATCCCGACCGTCATCCCGGTCGTATTAGAACAGCTGATAGAAAGGAGATGATCCTCCGCGCTCCGATATTCGTACCACGTCTCAAAGTGGTCCTGCCCCTGGTCTGTCAAGACGTAGTCGTCGGGCACCCACCCGACCTCCAGCTGGGGCGCCGTCTCCACAGAACCTCTAGCGTCGCTGATAAAGCGAAATTCCGTATTTGTCTCAAACACTTCGATCATCAAATTGAGCGTATTGACCCGCACCGTCTCCGACGCGGCGCAGACGGTGGTGAGCAAAATCGCGGCGATCCCGGCGGCCAGCGCCGCCAGCTTCACCGCCCGCCACGTCAGCCGCCCCGCCGTGCGGGCCCTCCGCCGTGCGACGTGGCGGCGGATCAGCCGCGCGCACCGCCGGTCCAGATCCTCCGGCACTGCGGCGGAGGGGTCGTCTCGCAGGCGCTCCTTTTCCTCCTCCGCCCGTTGGCCCTCCGCCGCGGCCAGCTCGTCCATCAGCAGGGCGAACAGGGCGTCCTCGTACCGCTCCTGGAGCTGTTCGTGTCTTGTCATGTTCCGCTCCTTTCCGACAAAAGCGCCGCCGCTCGCCGTCTGGCCCGGGTCAGCTTCATCCGAATACTGGCCGGTTTGCAGTCCAAAATGCCCGCCAATTCCTCGTCGGTCAGGTCGAGGATGTACTTCCCCTCCAGGAGGACCCGGTCCTCCGCCGACAGCCTGGGCCACAGCTCCCACAGCCGCTCCCGCCTGTCCCAGAGGGACAGCAGGTCCTCCAGCGAGTCCGGCCCCGCCGCCAGCTCCTCCAGCCGGTCGTCCTCCACGCTGACCCGCCGCTCCACCTCCCGACTCTGCCGACGGAGGAGGTCGATGGACACACTCCGAACGGTAAAGACCACATACCCCGCCGAGAGGGAGCGCCCCCCGGCCCCCGGGGCGGAGAAGATCCGGATCAGGCGCTCCATCGCCGTCTGGACGATGTCCTTCTGGTCCTCCGGGTCGTGGGTGAACTTCCCGGCGACGGCGTACATCAGCCGCTTGTACTCGTGGTAGACCTTCTCCAGATCCGCCTGACCGGCTGACTCCCCCGGCGCGCCCAGCGCCCATCCAAGCAAACGGACCACCTCCCACGGATAACGCTCTCCAACTATAAAAACGCAAAAGCCCCCTTTTTGCAACAGACTTTTTCGCCGGGGCGAAAATTTTTGTTGCGTTTGGGGGCTCTTTTTCGTCTCTATAAGAGAGGCCAAAAAAGGCGAGGGGCCGCCCGCCCCGCGCCAGGAAAGAAAGGAAGTCTTCAAAATGAAGCGGTTTGTCAGCGCCCTCTTGTCCGTCAGCATGGTCTTGGCTTTGGCCGTCCCCACTTTTGCTGTTGTCCCAGCCGATCGAATTGACCTCAACTACACCCCCGAGCATTATCTGGGAACAATTTCCGATGATGAGATGGCAGTAATGCTTGCCAACTCCGATACCCCCACAACGGGCAAAGCTACGATGCCCTACAATCCTGGCTCTGGCGATACGGGCCTCATCATGTTCAAATTCAAAGCCAAAAGCGATACCATGAACTGGGTGATCGACTGGAACAACGCGGATGCGGAAGATACTTACCATTTCCGCCTTTGGCGATTGAATGGCGAGGGGCTTGATCCGACCCCAGTTGAATCCGCGCGGGAGGCCTCTTTTGGTGCGGGACAGCGGTATGCTGGTTTGATCGAGGGGGAGGAGTATTGCCTCCGCGTCAGTTCCATGTGTACGGGGAAAGATGTGTCTGCCTCTTTCTCTTACTGGTTTTAATTCAGGATCGCATCCAAGGAGGCTGTCGAATGAGGCGAAAAGGGAGCTTGATACTCCTTATCATCATTTTGGGAATTGCCTGCGTCGTATCAAATAGCATTACCTATGGCCTAACGAAAGCAAAGTATGAAGCGCAAATGATTTCCTTGGCGGAAAACAGCTTGTCCGCCTCAGTAGACGCGTTTCGTTCCTGCAAAGAAGAGGGGCATATCGAGGACTATTGGTTTGGAGTCACTTCCTTTAAGCAATATGTTGAATTGGCCAACTGTATTCACCACGTCCCGATGTATCCACGGGCCGCTTCATACACGGAAGGAAATGCAATTTTTGGCCTTTTGGTCCTGGATCCTGAGCGTGGGGAAAGCAATGTGTCAAATATCATTGACGCACTATCGGTCATCCGCGGTAACATAACCGCATTGGACGTACATCTCCGTCTCGCAGAGCTCAAAAACATCCTTTTACAGGGAGAAAATAGTCATGTTTAAAAAACGTTTTGCGGCTATGCTTTTGCGCTTTGCCATGCGTTTTTGGCAGGCATCTACCTCACGTACAAGAAAATAACGGGATGTTCTGAAACACTCCAATTTTCGCGGACAGGGCAAAAAAAGAAGGAGCGGCGACCACGCCGCTCCTTCTCTTAAAACAGGTTGATCGTGAAAGGGGCTTTCGTAGGATCAGTAAGAGGCAAACCGCTCATTTTTATCAAGGGCGGTCATCCGCGCCATTTCATCCTCGGTGAGCGCGAAATCAAAGACATCGAAATCCTCTTTGATGTGGTCCTCATTGCTGGAGCCGGGAATGGCAATATTACCGGCCTGCAAGTGCCAGCGAATGATGACTTGCGCGGAGGACTTGCCGTGGGCCTGGGCGATGCCGGAGATCACGGGGTCGTCAAAGAGGGTCTGGGTGTGGCCCCGGCCACCCAGGGGGAACCAGGACTCCAGCACCGTGCCATACCGCGCCAGGTGCTCCTTCATATCTGTGCTCTGGTGATAGGGGTGCGTCTCATTTTGCAGGAGGACGGGCGTGATGCTCGTGGCATTTACCAGCCGGTCAAAATCCTCCGGGGTGTAGTAGTTGGACAGGCCGATACACTTCAGCTTCCCGGCCTCCACCGCCCGCTCCATGGCCTGGTAGGCGTCCACGTCGTTGCTGGGCTGGGAGTGGTGCAGGATCATCAGGTCGATATAGTCCAGCCCCAGGCGGCGCAGGGAGGCGTCGATGGCGGCATCGCCATTTCCATAGTCGGAGGTCCACATCTTCGTGGTGACAAAGATCTCCTCCCGGGTCACGATCCCCTCGTCGATGGCCCGCCGGATACCCCGGCCCACCCCTTCTTCGTTGCCGTAGATGCGGGCGGTGTCGATCAGCCGGAAACCGGCTTTCAGCGCCCAATAGACGGAATTTTCCGCCTGCTGGTCGGAGAGCTGATAGGTCCCGATCCCCAAAATGGGCATGGTCACACCGTTGTTGAGCAGCACCGTTCCCGCCTCCAGGTCAAATTCTCCCACGGGGGCCGCCGCCGGCTCCTCCTGGGGCAGAACATCCTTCAGATCTTCCGTGACCCACTTCTCCACAGCGTCCTTGGCCGCGGCGGTCTCCCGCTGTGCCGTTGTTCCGGCGATGGCCAGGCCGGTGGCGACGGTGGCCTGGGGACAGGTGGAGCGGATGCTGGACACGGTACCGGCCAGGCCGCTTCCGCCATGGGTGCAGAAGGGCACGATGGTTTTTCCGGCGAAGTCATAGCTCTCCAGGAAGTGATAGACGATTTTTGGCATATCGCCGTTCCAGATGGGATAGCCCAGGAACACCACATCATAGCTGTCCCAGTCCTCCACCTGGTTTTTGATCTCCGGGCGGGCGTTGTCCTGGGCCTCTTTCCGGGCCACCTCCAGCATCTCGTTGTAATCGGAGGGATAGGGGGTCACGGGGACGATCTCAAACAGATCCGCTCCCGTCTGCTCCGCTACCAGCTCGGCCACAATGGCGGTGTTACCTTTCTCTACCACGCCTACCTGCCAGTTCTCCCCGGCCCGGGAGAAGTAGGCCACCAGTAGCTTGCCGCTTTCGTCCGGCTCAGGTTCCGGGGTGGGAGTCGGCTCAGGCTCGGGAGACGGGGACGGCGCGGGCGAGGGCGTCACCGTCCCGCCGGAGGAACTGCCACCGCTTGAGGAACCGCCGCCGGAAGAGCTGCCGCCTCCGCTGGGCCGGGAGCTTCCACCGCCGGAAGAACTGCTACCGCCGCCGGAGGAACTGCCGCTGGAGGGGCTGGGCGAGGGCGTGGGCTCCGGCTGGGCGGGGGCGAAGGTCTCATAGAGGGCCACGGCGGCCTCGGCGCGCTTGGCGGGGACGGCCAGGGCGGAGTCCCCCGTCCAGGCCGGGTCCTCCCCGTTTTGCCGGGCGATGACCACGTTCAGCATCTCCCGGCTCACCGGGTCGTCCACGCCGAAGAGGCCGTTGCCGTAGCCCCGCAGGAGCCGCCGGTCGGCGGCCCAGGCCACGGCGTTGGAATACCAGGCGTCCGCCTTGGCGTCGGTGAAGTCGGGCTCGGCGGCGGTCTCCGGGCTACCCGCCTGCCGGTAGAGGACGGTGGCCAGCATGGCGCGGGTCATGGAGCCCTCCGGGTCAAACCGTGTCCCGTCCGCCACGCCGTTCATCAGGTCATTTTCATAGCACCAGGCCACCGCCTGGACGTAGTCGGCGTCGGTGGGCACGTCGGAAAAAGGAAGGGTAGGCGCGCCCGTTGCCGCCTGACAGGCCAGAAAGGCTCCCCCGATCACCAACAGCAGGGACAGGACAAGGGACAGCACTCGCTTGGAAACATTCATTTTGTCATTCTCCTTATCGTTCCTCCGGCCCATCTCAGTCCTCCGGCCGCCAGGCGGTGAAATTGCGCTCCTGCTCGGCCAGGGTGGCGGTGTAGAACCGCTGGCCCCGGTCCATGGCCCGGATCTGGGCCATCTCGTCGCCCGTCAGAGCGAAGTCGAAGATGTCGAAGTTGTCCCGGATGTGCTGGGGGTTGGTGGACTTGGGGAAGATCACCGTCCCCTCCTGAATGTGCCAGCGGAGGATGACCTGGGCGGGGGTCTTGCCGTACTTCTCCCCCAGCCGGGTAAACAGCGGCTCTCGCAGAAGGCCGCTGTCCCCGTGGCCCAGGGGATACCACGCCTCCAGCACCGTGCCGCAGGCGGCCACCCGCTTCTTCAACTCGTTTTGCTGAAAATAGGGGTGCAGCTCCACCTGGAGCGCGGCGGGCTTGATGTGGGCGGCGGCGATGACCTCCTCCAGCCGCTCCGACTCGAAATTGGACAGGCCGATGGAGCGCACCTTGCCCTGGGCCACGGCCTTCTCCATGTCCCGCCACGCCCCCAGGTAGTCCCCCACCTGCTGGTGGAGCAACAGCAGGTCGATGGGGCCCACGTCCAGCCGGGCGAGCATCTTGTCGATGCCCTCCATGGTCTTGCCCTCGCCGTACTCGCTGGGCCAGAGCTTGGAGGTGATCCAGATCTCCTCCCGGGGGATGCCGCTCTCCCGCACCGCCTGGCCCACACTGCGCTCGTTTTGGTAGGCGTGGGCGGTGTCGATGTGGCGGTAGCCCAGCTTGAGCGCCTCCAGGCAGGCGTTCTTGGTGGCGTCCCCGGCGGGGACCTGAAAAACGCCCATGCCGAACTGGGGGATCTTCGCGCCGTTGTTCAAGGTGAGATAGGTCTGTTCCATGATGGTTTCCTCCTTTTTTATTCCAACTCGGCGGCCACCGTCTCCAGATAGGCCCGGATGGAAAGGTGCTGGGGACAATGGCTTTCGCACTTGCCGCACTTGATACATTCCGACGCCTTGCCGTGGCTCTGGGTCAGGTTGCCGTAGTAGGTGTAGGCCACGATGCCCTGCTTGGGGCCGAACTGCTTGAGGTTGTTGTAGATGGAAAAGTAGTCGGGAATGGCGATTTTCCTGGGGCAGTCGTCCACGCAGTAGCGGCAGGCGGTGCAGGGGATGGCGATCTTCCCCTGGATGATCTGTCTGGCCTTTTCCAGGATGGCCAGCTCCTCCTCCTTCATCGGCTCTAGGTGTTTCATATAGCCGATGTTGTCCGCCATCTGCGCCTCGTCGCTCATGCCGGAGAGGACCATCATCACGTTGGGCAGGGAGGCGGCGAAGCGGATGGCCCAGGAGGCGATGGAACGCTCCGGGGCATAGTCCGTAAAGAGCGCCTTGACCTCCTCCGGGACGTTCACCAGGGTGCCGCCCTTGATGGGCTCCATGACGATGACCGGCTTGCCGTGGCGGGTGGCCGCCTCGTAGCACTTGCGGCTCTCCACCGTGGCGTCCTCCCAGTCCAGGTAGTTGAGCTGAAGCTGGACGTACTCCATCTCCGGGTGGCGGGTCAAGATCTCCTCCAGCAGGGCGGCTTTGTCGTGGAAGGAGAAGCCGATGTGTTTCACCTTGCCCTCGGCCTTGCGCTGTTGGAGGAAGTCAAAGGCGCCCCACTCCTCCGCCTGGCGGTAGGTGGACTCCCCCAGGGCGTGGAGCCAGTAGTAGTCCATGTACTCCACGCCCAGCCGCTCCAACTGGGCGGCGAAGAAGGCGGGAAAGTCCTCCTTGCGCTGGATCATGAACAGGGTCAGCTTATCCGTGATGGTGTAGGCGTCCCTGGGGTATCGCTTGGCCACCGCCTCCCGGAAGGCGATCTCGCTGTTGCCCCGGTGGTAGGGCGCGGCGGTGTCAAAGTAGGTAAAGCCCGCCTCCATGAACCGGTCCGCCATCCCTTTGACCGTCTCCAGGTCGATGGCGGTGTTGTCGTTGGGATCTAACTGGGGCAGACGCATCAGGCCAAAGCCCAATTTCTTCACAGAGCCCACTCCTTTTCCAGTTGATAGAATCAGTATAGCAAACGCCCTCTTGTTTCGGAAGTTCGGATATGTTATTATGGTGTAAAGTTATCACTTTACACAAGGGGTGGCGACTATGTACAACCATCAACTGGACGCCTTTCTCCAGGTGGCGGACCTGGGCAGCTTCAGCAAGGCGGCGGAGGCCATGTATATCTCCGCCCCCGCCGTCATTCAGCAGATCAATCTTTTGGAGGCCCGCTGTGGGTTCAAGCTGTTTCTGCGCTCCCACCACGGCGTCACCCTCACCCCGGCGGGCCAGTCCGTCTATCAGGACGCCCGCTCCATCGTCCGGCTCTCCCAAAACGCGCTGGAAAAGGCCCGGCAACTGGCGGAGGCGTCGGAGTACACCGTCCGTGTGGGTACCTCCCTGCTCTTTCGCTGTCGGCTGCTGCCCGACCTTTGGGCGAGGATCCACGAGGCGTGCCCGGAGTTGAAGATGGAGATCCTGCCCATGCCGGAAAAGACCTCCCGGATGGCCGGGATCCTGGCCCTGGGCGCCGACTATGACATTCGCGAGGGGATATACTCCAGCTCCAGTCTGGCCGGTCACGTCGGATTTTTGGAGCTGGGGAAAAGCCCGGTCTGCTGTGCCGTCTCCAAGGGGCACCGACTGGCCCGGGAGCGGGCGCTCACCCTGGACGACCTGAACGGCGAATATCTGGTCATGCCCATCGAGGGCGCCTCCCACGAGCTGGACGCCTTTCGCCGGGAGTTGCGGGAAAAATACCCCACCATCCAGATTATCGACTCCCCCTACTACGGGGCGGACACCTTTACGATGTGTGAGGTGGAGCCTTATGTCCTCATCACCCAGCCGGTCTATTCGGACATCCACTCCAATCTGATCACCATTCCGCTGAAAACCGGCTACGCCCTGCCCTATGGCCTGATGTACGCCTCCGCCCCCACCCCGGCCACCGGGAAATTCATCGCCGCGGTGGAGGCCCTGCTGAAGCACTACCACCCAGCCGCCCCCGGCCTCATCTGATCAAAAAAACGCACCTCAATTTGAGGTGTGTTTCCCGGCAAAACGAGCATGGGGATGACCAGACGCGGTCATCCCCATGCTCGGTTTTTGCGGAAGCGGCCAGGCGATCAGGTCAAGGGCTCCGGCGGGTCAGGCGGTCAGATCGACCAGAGTATAGCTGCGGCTGCCCAGGCCAATGGCCTCGGCGTGCTCCAGGGTGTGGAGGCCGTTTCGGGACTCGATGCGGTTGACCAAGCTGACCCCGTCCCCATCCTTCTGCGCATAGATGAGGTCGATACAAGCCTGATCCAAGGCCACCGGGTCGGTGGAGGCCAGGATGCCGATGTCGTGCATATCCGGCTCGGCGGGGTTGCCGTCGCAGTCGCAGTCCACGCTCAGGCGGTTCATCACGTTGATATAGACAATCTTGCCGTCCAGGGCGTCCACCACCGATTTCCCCACCTCGGCCATGGACTCCAAAAAGGCGGTCTGGTCGCCGCTCCACATACTGCCGCCGGTGCCGCCGCTGTGGATGTGGCTCTTTCCCTGGGCGGAGGCAATGCCGATGGAGATATTCTTAATGGCGCCGCCGAAGCCGGCCATAGCGTGGCCCTTGAAGTGGGACAGCACCAAGTAGGAGTCATAGTCGGCAAAATGCTCTCCCACATAATTTTCCGTCAGCACGGTGCCGCCGTTTACGGGGAGCGTCATAGAGCCGTTCTCGTCCAGAATGACCACATCGGCAATGTCGGTAAAGCCGTGATCCTTTGCCACCTGGTAGTGCATGGCCGTCTCGGAGCGGGAGCCGCCATAGGCGGTGTTGCACTCCACGATGGTCGGCTCGGGCAGGGAGCCCACAAGCGCCCCGATGAGGTCGGTGCGGAGGTAATTGCTGCCCGGTTTCAATGAGTCCTGCTTTACGGAGATCGTGAAGCGCACGTCGGACGGTTGACTGCGACAGCTTCAGCTCGGCGGCAATGGTAGGGATTAGCTCTGCGCCTATGCGCCTGGTTCAATTACAACCTCGATATTCAGTTCTTTCTCGTTAATAATCGTTTCGTGTTTGCATTTCGGACAATTTGGGGAAGAAAAAGCGTCCAAGTTTTTACAGTTGAACGCTGTTGTTATTTTTACTTACTTTGCGGGGCGGATTTGAGAATAACCATTCCAAGCGAACACCGCTTCTTCCGTTTCGTTACCGTAGACCTGCTCCACATTGCAGATATACAGATAGTGGTCGCCGGTTTCAACAAACTCCTTTAAGCTACACTGGATTGCCACACGGCTATGCAGTGGAATTTGAATTTCGCTTTCCGGTATTTTCTGCATCTCAATTTCAAATTTAGCAATTTTATCCGTGTTCCGACCGATTGACATACCGCAAGTTGTCAATCAATTCCAAAGGCTGAGTCATATTTGACCATACCCTTAATTTGAGGTGCGTGATCTTGTAATTTGAATGCCATGTAGTATTCGTCCTGCACTTCAAATGGTGCTTTAATACCATATAGGCTCGCAGGAAGATAACCGGCTCTCGAATAATATGCTGGAGATCCCAATACTATCGAGTAGTGATACCCCAACTGTCTGGCAATACGGTGACCCTCGCAGATAAGCGCCAGCCCGATTCCTCTCCGTTGATATGACGGAAGAACAGAGAGGGGTGCAAGCGCCAGCCCGATAGTTTCTCCTATGGTGATTTTAGTAAAAAGAATATGCCCCACGATTTTGCCATTTTCCTCTGCCACAAGTGAGAGTTCCGGAATAAAGGATGGAGTGTCCCTCAACAGGGTCACAAGCTCCTGCTCGTTTCCATCGCTATGTTCTGCATGAGAAAATGCTTCAGTTATGACATGAAAGACTGTATTATAATCGTCTGCTTGTTCTTGCCTTATTTCCATATATGCACCGCCTTTTTATAAAACCCTTTAGACCGTCAAATTGCGATTTATCGGGCAGATATATCTATCTTTCAATAAATTATATCACAAAATCATAAACAAATCTACCGATATTAGCACCAACACACATTTTACACCGCAAGCGGAAATTACACCGCAAAGGCGCACTTTTCAATTATTCCTCGGCTTTGTATCAAACTCTGCGATGATATCTATGTAAATGAGATCAATCCTGCCCCGGTGGGTCTTCTCCAACAGGCGCAGGGCGGCCAGCCAGTCGTCCTCCATGCCGCTCTCCGAGAAGGAGGCGGCCAGGGGGATGGTGCCGTACATACACAAAGGCGAGGCGATGCCCAGGGCGCTGGCGGCGAAGATCCCCAGCACCCCCAGCCGCTTTCCGCCCAGGGAGCGGAACAGGCCGTGGATGCGCTCTTTTACGAACACCGAGATCACCGACCCCAGCACCATGCCCAGCACCCAGTAGCCAAAGATCTGCCGGAGCTGGAGGTCAAAATAGTACCAGAGGTACACCGCTTCCCGCTGGAGTATCTGGATCATGCCGTCACCCCCTTACGGAAGCCGCTCATACTCCTCATCGGTCACCGCCTCCAACCACTGGTTGGAGGTCTCCTCGCCGGGGGCCTCAAAGGCGATGTGGGAGAACCAGCTGTCCCGGGCCGCGCCGTGCCAGTGCTTGACCCCGGCGGGGATATAGACCACGTCGCCGGGCCGGAGCTCCCGGGCCTCCTTGCCCCACTCCTGATACCAGCCCCGGCCATCGGTGCACAGCAAGATCTGCCCGCCGCCCTTGGCCGCCTTGTGGATGTGCCAGTTGTTGCGGCATCCCGGCTCAAAGGTGACGTTGGCCAGGAAGATGGTCTCCTTGGGGTCGGTGAGGGGGTTGAGGTAGCTGTTGCCGGTGAAATACTGGGCATAGGCGTCGTTGGGCCGGCCCAGGCCGAACATCCCGCCGTCCACGCCGGGGTCGTCCTTGTAGACCTCCACCGCCATGCGGAAGGCGGCCCAGGCGTTGGGCCATCCGGCGTAAAAGGCCACATGGGTCAAAATCTCCGCCATCTCGTTTTTGGTCACGCCGTTTTTCCGGGCGGTGAGCAGATGATACTGGAAGGAGCTGTCCACCAGCCCCTTGCTCACCAGCGCGGTGACGGTGAGGATGGAGCGCAACTTCAGGGAGATCCCCGGCCTGTTCCACACCTCGCCAAAGAGCACGTCGTCATTCAACTGGGCAAACTTGGGGGCAAACTCCCCCAACTGTTCCCGTCCCGCTGTCTGTTTTACCATACCTGTCGCCTCCATTTTGAATTTTAAAAATACGCAAAATTCCTGCCCCGGCGGGGACTGTCAGGCGTCAGAGCCGCCCATGTGCCTGCACCTGCCCAGCACGTCGCCGGTCTTTAGATATTCGTAGGTGGGGAACTCAAACAGCACCGGCTTCAGGGCGCGGTAGTCGATCTTCCCCTCCGGGGTCAGGACGGCGCCCTCCGCGTAGGTGGCCTCGATCTTGCAGATGAAGCTCTCGAACCCCGGCGTCTCGTAAATGTCCACCACGGCGCAGTCCATGGAGACGGGGGCGGCGTCGATCAGGGGCGCGCCGGTGAGGCCGATCTGGTGGGCAAAGACCTGGGATTTGTCCGTCTTGCTCCCGCTGACACAGCCCACATAGTCCGCCTTGGGCAGCATGGCCTCGTCCACGAGGTTGATGGACAGCGCCTTGCTCTCCCGGATGCCCTGGTTGGTGAAATGGGGCTTGGCCAGGCTGACCATCACCCGGTCATGGCCGATGATCCCGATGTGGCCCACCAGGACCCAGTTGGGCCTCCCCTCCACCATGGCCCCCACCACCACAAGGGGGGTGGGGTAGAGCGCCAGGGCGTTTCCGATCTGCTTTTTCACGCAAAATTCCTCCTTCCCATCAGTCAGACAGGCCCAGGTCGTCCACCCAGTCCTTCACGTCCGTCTCTGATGCCCCGGCGGAAAAGCGGCGGCCGTCCAGCCAGGACGCGCCCTCCGCCGAGGGGCGGAGGTTGTCGTCGCTGGTGCCGATGTCGCTGCTGCCGGAGGTGCAGAAGGGCACGATGGTCTTCCCGGTAAGGTCGTAGCTCTCCAGGAAGGTGTAAATAATCTTGGGCGCCTGGCCCCACCAGATGGGGTAGCCCAGGAAGATCACGTCGTAGTCGGCCATGTTCTCCACCACGCTGTCTTGGGCGATGGCGGGGCGGGCGTCGTCGTCGTTCTGCTCCCGGTTGGCCCGGCAATCCGAGTTATAATCCAGGTCGGCGGCGGTGTAGGGCGTCTCCGGGACGATCTCAAAGAGGTCGCCGCCGGTGACCGCCTGGATGTGCCGCGCCACCCCCTGAGTGTTCCCTGTGGCGGAGAAGTAGGCCACCAGCGTACCGGCGGGCTCCGTCTCCGGGACGGGCGCGCTGTCCGGCTGGCTCTCCTCCGGCGGCTCCGTCACATGGTCGGCGGGCGACGCGGCCTCCGGCGTGGGGTCGCTCCCCCCGCCGCCCTGCCCCGCGAGAGCGCCGCAGGCGGAGAGGGCCACCGCAAGGGCCAGGGCCAAAATCAAAAGGTTTCCTTTCTTCATGTCGCGTTCCTCCTTCTGGACGCTCTACTGAATCTTCTGGTCGCCGATGGACCATACATGGGGCTTTTTTGCCGAGGCCGCCGTGTTTTGGGCCATGACGCCCACCAGGGCGTGGGGCACATACAATTCTTCCAGATAGTCCATCTCGTCCTGGGTCAGGTCCAGCTCCACGGCCTTGGCCGCGCCCTCCACATGGCTCAGCTTCGTCGCGCCCACCACCGGGGCGGTCACCTTCGCCAGCAGCCACGCCAGGGCGATCTCCGTCATGGACACGCCGCGTTTGTCCGCTAATTCCGCTACACGGGCGATGATCTCGCCGTCCTGCTCCGCCGTGGCGTCATACTTGAGCCGGGCGTAGGCGTCCTCCGTCAGCCGCTTGGAGGTCTCCCCGGGCCGCTTGGACAGCCGCCCGCCGGCCAGGGCGCTGTACGGGGTCATGGCGATGTTCTGGTCGGCGCAGAAGGGGGCCATCTCCCGCTCCTCCTCCCGGAAGATCAGGTTGTAGTGGCCTTGGATGGAGACGAACTCCGTCAGGCCGTGTTCCCGGGCGTAGAAGTTGGCCTTGGCCAGCTGCCAGGCGAAGCAGTTGGAGATGCCGATATATCTGGCCTTGCCCGCCTGGACCATATCGCTCAGCCCCTCCATGATCTCCTCCATGGGGGTCTGGTAGTCCCACATATGGTAGATGTAGAGGTTCACATAGTCCATACCCAGGTTTTGAAGGCTCTTATTCAGCATCCGCGCGATGTGCTGTCTGCCTGTCACCCCGGCGTCCATCTCCTCCTGGGTCCGGGGCAGGAACTTGGTGGCCACCACCACGTCCTCCCGCTTGGCGAAGTCCCGGAGGGCCCGGCCCACATACTGCTCGCTGGTGCCGCTCTGATAGGCGATGGCGGTGTCAAAGAAGTTGACGCCCAGCTCCAGCGCCCGGCGGATGATTTCCCTCGTCTGGGCTTCGTCCACCGTCCAGCTGTGCTGTCCCGTGGCGGCGTTGCCGAAGCCCATACACCCCAGGCAGATGCGGGAGACGGTCAGGTCGGATTTGCCGAGCTTGGTGTATTTCATCCTGATCGATCCTTAAAGGACGCTCTCGGCCCAGGTCTTCAGGCTCTCCGCCGTCTGGTGGCCGTTGAGCAGTTTCCCCTCCACGATGACGGCGTCCGCCGCCACGGAGGGTTTTAATCCGGCCACGGTCTGGCCAAATCCGCTGCCGCCGGAGGTGGCGAAGAGGACGATCTTCTTGCCGGAGAAGTCGTAGCGCTCCAGGAAGGTGTTGAGGATGGTGGGGGCCACATACCACCAGATGGGGAAGCCCAGCAGGATGGTATCGTAGGCCGCGATATTGGCGTCCGTGTCCGCCAGGGCGGGGCGGCTGGTCTTGTCCTTCATCTCCACCGAGCTGCGGGAGTTCTTGTCCATCCAGTTCAGGTCCGCCTTGGTGTAGGGCACGGCGGGC
>CANQMK010000037.1 GCA_947624895.1 uncultured Oscillospiraceae bacterium
CCTAAATTCTCGATGTGGGCGTCTCCGATGTTGGTGATGACCCCCACCTGGGGGCGCACCAGATCGGCCAGGTCGTCGATCTCCCCGGCGTGGTTCATCCCCATCTCAATGACGCTGATCTCATGCCCCCGCTCCAGCTCCAGGAGCGCCATGGGCACGCCCAGGTTGTTGTTGTGGTTCCGGGGGGTCTTGTGGACGGAGAACCGCTGGCTGAGCACGGCGGAGATCATGTCCTTGGTGGTGGTCTTGCCCACGCTGCCCGTCACCGCCACGAAGGGGATGCGGAACTGGGAGCGGTACCACTGGGCCAGGAGCCGGGGCACCTTGGCGGTGTCCGGAACCTTCACATAGGCCTTGCCGGGGCGGAACTCAGGCTCCTCCCGCATGGTGAAGGTGCCCGCCGCCCCGGCGTCCAGGGCGCGGCCGATGAAGGCGTGGCCGTCCACGTGTTCGCCGGGCAGGGGGAGGAACAGGTCTCCCGGTTCCAGTTCCCGGGTGTCGTAGCACACCCGTGTGACGGTGAGGCCGTCGGGGATGTCCCGGCCCAGGAGGGTGCCGTGGACGGCCTTCTGAATGGCGGAGATGGCAGAGGGTTCCATATCGTCAGCCCCTTTCCCGGACAGCGATGTCCAGCAGTTTTTGACACAGCGCGTGGTAGTCGATCCCCACCGCCGCCGCCTCCTGGGGCAGGAGGGAGGTGGGGGTCATGCCGGGCAGGGTGTTGATCTCCAAAAACCAGGGCGTGCCCGCCTCGTCCAGAATGAAGTCCGCCCGGGCGTAGGCGGAGAGGCCCAGGGCGCGGAAGACCGTCTGGGTGTCCTGGGCCAGCCGGGCCTCCACCTCCGGGGGGACGGGGGCGGGGCAGATATCCTCGGCGGCCCCGGCCTGGTACTTGTTGACGTAGTCGTAAAAGCCCACCTTGGGGATGATCTCGATGGAGGGCAGGGGCTGGCCGTCCAGGATGCCCACCTGGACCTCCCGGCCCCGGATGTACTGCTCCAGCACGCACCGGCCCCCGAAGCGCAGGCCCTCCTCCAGGGCGGCGCGGAGCTGGGCCCTGTCATGGGCGATGGACACGCCGATGGAGGAGCCGGAGTCCACCGGCTTGACCACGCAGGGCAGGTCGGTCCGCGCCACCAGCGCGTCGATGTCCGCGGCGGCATAGCGCTCCACCGTCCAGCGGGGGGTGTGCACCAGGCCGCTCACCAGCCGCTTGGTCAGGTCCTTGTCCATGGCCAGGGCGGAGCCCAGATAGCCCGAGCCGGTGTAGGGGATGCCCAGCAGGTCGAAGACGGCCTGGACGCGGCCATCCTCCCCGCACTGGCCGTGGAGGGCCAGGAAGACCACGTCCGCCCCCCGGCACAGCTCCAGCACGCCGGGGCCGAACTGGGCGGGACTCTTGTCCCGCCGGGCGGCCCGGACGGCGTCCAGGTCGGGGGCCTGGGGGTCCACCGCCCGCCACCGCTCCGGGAAGGGGGCGGCATAGAGGGCCTCCCCGGCCAGGCCGGGGTAGTCCTCCAGGCCGAAGAACAGGTCCACCAGGGCCGCCCGGTGCCCCAGGTCCCGGAGGGCCTGGGCGATCTTACAGCCGGAGGAGAGGGAGACGTTTCGCTCCGGGGACAGCCCCCCGGCCAGCACAAGCACGTTCATGTCAGCATGACCTCGCAATCAGGAAGGTTCGTCGTCCAGGTCGAAGGGCGGCAGGTCGCCCTCCGGGTTGCCGCCCAGGTCGCCCTCCGGGTCGCCGCCCAGGTCGACGGGCGGGACGGCGGCCTCCGGGGCCAGAGCCTCCGGGGCGGGGCCGTCCAGGCCCTGGCGGTAGCGCATCTCCTGCCACTGTTCTTTGGTGATAAGGACCTGGCGGGGCTTGGAGCCCTCGAAGGGGCCCACCACGCCCTTTTCCTCCATCTGGTCCACCAGCCGGGCGGCCCGGCCGTAGCCCAGCTTCAGCCGGCGCTGGAGCATGGACACGCTGGCCTGCCCCAGCTCCACCACCACCTCGATGGCGGCGGGGAGGAGCTCGTCGAAGCCCTCGTCTCCCGCCTCCTCCGGGGGCGTGCCGCCCACGCCCTTGGCGTTCTTCTCCTTGTCCTGGGCGTTGCGCTCGATCTCCGCCATGACCCCCTCGTCATACTGGGCGGAGCCGGACTTCTTCACAAAGTCCACCACCGCCTCCACCTCCTCGTCGGTGACGAAGCAGCCCTGGACCCGGAGGGGCTTCTGGGCTCCCAGGGGGTTCCACAGCATATCCCCCTTGCCCACCAGCTTCTCCGCGCCGGTGGTGTCCAGAATGATCCGGGACTCCAGGGAGGAGCTGACGGCGAAGGCGATGCGGGAGGGGATGTTGGCCTTCATCAGGCCGGTGATCACGTCGGCGGAGGGCCGCTGGGTGGCGATGACCAGGTGCATCCCGGCGGCCCGGCCCATCTGGGCCACCCGGCAGATGGACTCCTCCACCTCCTTGGCGGCCACCAGCATCAGGTCGGCCAGCTCGTCGATGAGCACCACCACGTAGGGCAGCTTCTCCATCCCCTCGGTGCGGGCGGCCTTGGCGTTGTACTCGTCCAGCTTCCGCACGCCGATGTCGGCGAAGGCGCGGTAGCGCTTCATCATCTCGGTCACCGCCCACTGGAGCGCCCCGGCGGCCTTCTTGGGGTCGGTGACCACCGGGATGAGCAGGTGGGGGATGCCGTTGTAGACCCCCAGCTCCACCATCTTGGGGTCCACCATGATGAGCCGGACCTCCTCCGGGGTGGCCTTGTAGAGCAGGGAGATGATCAGGGAGTTGGTGCACACCGACTTGCCCGAGCCGGTGGTGCCGGCGATGAGCAGGTGGGGCAGGCGGGAGATGTTGCCCACGATGGCGTTGCCGCCGATGTCCTTGCCCACGGCGAAGGCCACCTTGGAGGGGTGGTTGCGGAAGGCGGCGTCGTCAATCACGTCGTGGATGTGGACGGTGGAGACCAGCTTGTTGGGCACCTCGATGCCCACGGTGGAGATCTTGTCGGGGATGGGGGCGATGCGCACCGCCTCCGCCCCCAGGGCCAGGGCGATGTCGTCAGCCAGATTGGTGACCCGGCTGAGCTTCACCCCCTGGTCCAGCTCCATCTCATAGCGGGTGACGCTGGGGCCCCGGACCACGTTGACGATGTTGGCCTCCACGCCGAAGGAGCGGATGGCGTCCGCCAGCCGGTCCTGGTTGCGCTGAAGCTCCCCCTGGGCCTCCTCGCTTCCCACGCCCTCCTCCTGGAAGAGCAGGGAGACGGGGGGATACTGATAGGCCATGGGCGGGGCCTGTTCCAGGTTGGCCTGGATCTCGGCAGTGACCTCCCCGGCGGCCTGGGCGGCCTCCTCCGGGGTCACCCGGTCCGGGGCGATGGGCTCGACCGGGGCGGGGGCGTCCGCCGCCGCGCCCAGGGGCTGTTCCGGGGGCTGGCCCAGAGCGTCCTGGATGCGGGAGGGCAGAGGGGCGGCGGCCGCCTCCGGGAGGTCCGGGTCGGGCAGGGGCGCCTCGTCCTCCTCCTGAAGGGGGTGGGAGGCCGCCCCGGTCAAAAACTCCCCGGGGGTGGGCACCGCCCGATCTTTGCTGAAAAAGCCCTTCTTTTTCTTGGGCGGCTTCTCCGTCTCCACGTGGAGCTTGGGGGCGGGTTCGTCCATCGGCACGTCGATGTCGGACACCACCCGGGGCACCCGGGTGACGGGGACCTCCTGGGCGGGCCGGGGCTTCTCCGGCGCGGGCGCGGGCTCCGGCTCCTCCTCGTACTCGTAGGGCTGGAGGCGGCGGCCCCTCAGCCATTCCACCACCTGGGCGATGGTGCGGTCAAAGGCCCCCAGGAGGGTGAAGAACAAAAGCAGGAACAGCACGATCCCCGCCCCCACCCCGGAGAAGGCGGTGGCGAAGCCCTGGCACAGCAGTCCCCCCAGCACGCCGCCGCAGTGGAGGGCCAGGCCGTCCTTCCACAGGGTGGGGACGATGGCCCAGGCCCAGGGATAGGGCGTCCGGACCAGGAAGAGGTGGAGGATCGCCCCCAGCAGGACGGGGAAGAACAGGGCACAGCACAGGCGCAGGCACACCGGCCTGCCCCGGTGGAAGGCCAGGATGTAGGCCCCCAGCAGGAGGGCGGGCGGGGCCAGGAACCAGCCGTAGCCCACCAGCCCCTTCAGCAGGTCAGACAGCAGGTTGATGAAGATGCCGTCCAGCCCGAAGTAGCCCAGGGCGGCGAACAGGGCCAGAAAGACGCACACCGCCGCCCCCACCTCCCGGCGGATGGGCCGGGGGGGAGGCGGACTTTTCCGCTGGGCGGCGCCCCGGGCACTGGTGGAGCGCCCGGAGGAGGCGGAGCGTTTTCCGCCGGAGGCGGACTTTTTCTTTGGCGCGGAACTTGCCATGGGATCAACTCCTGTCAGAAGTCAGAGGGTGTTCAATGGAAAAAGAGGGCGGCCAGGATGGCCAGTGCGCCCACCGCCCAGCAGTAGTAGGCGAAGGCGCCGAACTTGCCCTTGTCCGCCAACAGCTTCACCAGGCCGATGGCGAAGTAGCCGGACACGGCGGCCACTACCATGCCCACCAGGTACTGGGGGATGAGGGCGGCGTCGATCCCCTCCTGGACCACGTCCACCGCCTCCAGCAGGGTGGCCCCCAGCACGGCGGGGAGGGAGAGGAGGAAGGAGTAGCGCACGGCGAAGGGCCGGTCCAGCCCCCGGGCCATCCCGGCGGAGATGGTGGTGCCGGAGCGGGACAGGCCGGGCACCACCGCCAGCGCCTGCCCACAGCCCACCAATAGTGCGTCCGCCACCGTCATGGTGCGCTCCGTCTTGCGGTGGCCGGGAGAAAAGCGGTCGGAGGCGAAGAGCAGCAGCCCGGTGACCAGCAGGGCGCAGCCGATGAACAGCGGGCTGGCCCCCAGGGCCTCCACCTTGTCCTTGAAGGGCAGGACCAGGAAGAGGGGCAGGGTGCCCAGGATGACCATGAGCACCAGCCGCCGGGCGGGTGGGACCTTCTCCCCCCGGCTGTCCCCGGAGACCAGGGCCCGGACGCCCCGGAAGAACTCCAGGACCATCTGGGCGATATCCTGGCGGTAGACCACGCAGACGGCCAGAAGGGTGGCGAAGTGGAGCAGGACGTTGAACAGATTGTCCGGGGCGGTCCCTTTGAAGAAGGTCTGGAACAGGGACAGATGCCCCGAGCTGGACACGGGCAAAAACTCCGTGACCCCCTGGAGCAGGCCCATGAACGCGGCGTATAAGTATTTCATTTCAGGGCGCGACCTCCCAACATAACGGCATACAGCACTATATTACCACATCCAGAGAGAAAATGCCAGCTTTTTGTTTCCCGCCCCTGGGCAAAAAGAAACACCGTGCCAAGGGCACGGTGTTTCCCGTTTTCGCGTCAGTTGGGCGCCTGGGAGGAGAACTGCTGGTAGGCCTGCTGGATCATCTCCGGCTGGGCGGGGGGAACGGGCTGATACCAGCCCTTCTGCTGGGCGGTGGTGAACAGGTCGGTCTGGGTCTTGTGGCTCTGGTCCAGGAGGGTCAGAAAGGTGTCCCGGAGCTTGCGGTTGGTACACTCGCTGGCCCAGATGCTGTAATTGTCGCCCATCTTCTTCTCCGAGAAGATGAGGTCGGTCACGCGCTCCTGATCGGTCATGGCGGTCTCCTTTACTTTAAGAAATTGAGCAGGCTTTGGTAGTTGTCCCGGTGCTGCTGGGCGCAGCGCTGGAACGTGGCGTTCAGGTCCTGGCTCTGGCTGTCGGAGCGGGCGGCGTCGTACTTGTCGGCCATCATCCGCTCGTAGTTGAGCTGGTCGGTCAGGGCGCTGAGCTCCTTGGTGGTGAGATCGGCCATCAAACTCCCTCCTTTCCGGTGATGGAGGTAGTCTTTGCCAGACCGGCCCCGATTATACGCCGGAAAAGCGGGGCAGACCCTCCGGGCCGAAGGAGAACACCCACCACCCCCGCCCCGCCAGGCACTCCGCCCGGGCGAAGCAGAAGAGGGCGGGCAGGGGGAAGGGGGCGCGGCAGTCCAGGGGATAGGCCAGGGAGAAGCCCTCCGCCTCCCGGCGGAAAAAGGCCCCCCGGGCGCGGCGGAAGGCCGCCGCCAGGTCCTCCTCCGGCCAGGGGAGCGCCGGGGGCCGGGCCCACTCCGGGCCGGGGGAGCGGGGCGGCGGCGGGGCCGGGGCGGGGTCAAAAAAGCCCTTGCAGTAAAATTCACTTTGACGGTCCTGTTCCATGGCGGCGGCCTCCTTGTCTCAAGGCAGTATATGCGCCGCCCGGCAAAAGCTGCGGCGCATATTTTCCGCGCCGCCGACCAAACTAGGGGCAGTACGAAAGGAAAAGGAGGCCCCAGTCTATGAAAACGCGTATCTCACGCCGCCTGTTGCCCCTGGTCCTGGCGGCGGTCCTGATGACCACGGCGGCCCTGGCCGTGGGAGCCCAGCCCTCCGGGTCCAGCGGTGCGCCCATCGCCCAGACCCAGAGCTTTGAGACCTACCGGAACGTGGCCTACCAGGGCCGCCTCACCGGGGTGGACCCCCAGGGGGAGGCGCTGACCTTCCAGCTGGTGGAGAAGCCTGCCCGGGGCAGTCTGGAGATCACCGACCCGGCCACGGGGGAGTTCGTCTACACCCCCTATGAGAACAAGACGGGGAAGGACTCCTTCACCTTCACCGTCACCGACGGGGCGGGGAACGTCTCCCAGAGCGCCAAGGTGACCCTCCGCATCCGCAAGCCCGCCACCAAGGTGTCCTACGCCGACATGGACGGCCAGCCCAGCCACAACGCCGCCCTCCGCCTGGCGGAGGAGGGGGTGCTGGTGGGCGAGCGGGTCGGGGACGCCTACTATTTCCGCCCCGATGAGCCCGTCTCCCGCGGCCAGTTCATCACCATGGCCATGGCCGCCCTGGGCCGGGAGCCCCTGAGCGACGCCATCACCACCGGCTTCGCCGACGACGTCAGCATCCCCACCTGGTGCAAGGGCTACGTCTCCGCCGCCCTCCAGCAGGGGACGGTGCGGGGCTATCCCGACGTGGACGGCCGCGTGGTCTTCGCCCCCGCCGACCAGGTGACCCGGGCGGAGGCGGCGGTGATCCTGGACCGGATGCTGGAGGTGAGCGACGCGGCGGTGACCACCTTCTACGCCGACACCGCCGTGGCCCCCGCCTGGGCCTTCCAGGCGGCGGTGAACCTGGAGCAGACCGGGGTGCTGACCACCACCGCCTCCGGGGCGCTGGCCCTGGACGAGCCGCTGACCCGTGGCCAGTGCGCCCAGATGCTGTCCGGAGTCCTGGACGTGCTGGAGGCCCGGGAGACCTCCGGCTGGTTCAGCTGGTGACAAAACGGCCCCGCTGTCTCCACCCCGAGACAGCGGGGCCTTTCCATCCAGCAAAACGCCCGCCGCCACCCTCCGGCCAAGACAGAGAAGCCGCGCCTGATGTACAGTCCAGGTCACATCAAGCCAGAAGCGCCGCCCTCGTGTCTTCCGGGGAGAGGATCGCGCCGCCCTCTTGCCGCACCACATGGTCTCCGCAGTCCAAATCATCGCTTTGCGTCGGGGTGTAGAACACGACCAAATCCTTTAAAGTTTGAATATAGACGCAATTTCCCCGCACCAGGCAAGTGGCGTTTCCCCCGTCCAAGTCCATCCGACACAGCGCGCCTTTCTCCGTCTGATCGCGATAGAAAATGTATTGCTCGGTCACATTCATGTTCCAGCAGTCGTCCGTTGCCGCGAGGGGCGTGATGGTCCCATCCTCCTCTAAATGGTAAACTTTCCCGCCCGCTTTTCCGGCGGATGTGTTATCATTGGGAACAGAAAAATAGAGCCCCTGGCTGTTGGCGCACAGAGAGATGGGCGCCTCCTCGGTCAAACAGACCGGCTCCGTTCCATCCGCCTCCACTTGGTAGAGCCCATCGAGTCGGGAAAAATAGATTGTTCCGTGATAGGGGACGAACCGCAGGACATCTTCCGCAAGGACACGCTCCCGCTTCGCCGAGGTATTCGCGATGCACATCAGGGAGCCTTTTTGGTAGAGCATAGCGGAACGGCTGACAAAGAGGTGGTTGACCGGTCCGCTTTTCAGCACCTGAAAATCGTCTCCGTCGATAGAGACGCGGCAGACCCGGCCAGGCAGCCCGTCCAGAAAATAGACGGTATCGTCTACCACATTGATGCTGTACGCGTCGTGATCGCTCAATTTGAGCGAGCTGCCATCCTGATCCAGCCGATACAACCCTCCACTTTTTGGATCGGGATCGCGGTAGTAGATCGCCCCATTGGACACGGCAAAAGTCCCGGTCTGTAAGATATTTCCCGAGGTATTGCCCCACGTATCCGCGCTGAGGTCCGGAGCGGCCCCGCCTTGGCAGCCCACCAGCAAACAGCCCAATAACGCGCAGCTCAACGCGATTGGAATGATTTTTCCACAGCGCATATGCACCACCCGTTTCCCGCCAAATCAATTCCCCAGTCCATCGACCCGGCGCCGCCCCCCTGCCTTCTCGCTGTCTTCCTGCGGTAAATACTTCTCAAAAGTCTTGATATAGTGGCTCTTGACTCCCACTTTTGTGATGGAGCCATAGGAGACATACCAGTTTTCTCTCTCCCATACTCCTGTGGCGTCAAACCGTCGAATTTCTATGCCATCCGCAAATACCGCTTTGATTTTTCCAAGATCCATACACTCGTTTCCGACTTCTATGCTTATGATCTCCTTCGTTTTCAGAAAGGAGCGGAAAACAGACGGCCAATCCGTAAGGTCGATCTTTGGCGCGGCATCCATGAGGCGGCCCGCCCCTTCTCTCTTCACGATCTCCCCAAAATATACATCTGTCTCGGAATGGATGATCTCCGCCACCTGGTCCAACGCGGCGATCTCATATCCATCTGGGAAAAAGTCCCGAAAACGCAAACCCATGAAAAGCGTTTCCCCCATGCGCAGTGGAATACACGGACTGCGCCATGTCTCCCCCTGCTTCTGTATCGTGATATAGTCCTTTTCCACAATATGTGCCGCAAGCGCAGTCCTCGTCCTTTCAAGATCCATCCTTTTCCTCACTTTTCAGCACTTTTTCCAGAGCATATCAAGACAGGAGGACCGACCCTCCTAGTCCTCACGCAAACCGCCTCAACGTGTAAACGCAAACCGGTATGCTCACCGCCACATCAAGGCAAAAATGCACCGTGACCAATCTTCGCGCGACTTCCGCTGGGAACACGCCTACACCATGCAGGAGCATGGCGCATAGAGGAAGCGGCAGGGTAAACAACATAAAAATGTATATACCGATCAACCACCGCAGCAAACTTCTCCGCTCCCTTTTGGCGTCCCAAAAGCACAGCAGTGTGATCCTTTCCCATCGACTCGCTCTTTTTCGTGTTTTTCTGACCACTGTCTCACTGTTCTTCACACTTAGTAACTGTCTAACAGCAATTCGCAACATCCAAAGTACTGTTATGAGCCGCTGTATCATTTCGCTGACCACAGCCGCCATGAGCGCTTTGTCCCCAGTCCAAATCACTTCATCCCCGCCTTTACGGAAGATACCTCGGCGTCGAACGGCGCCCCGTCGCGGCGGAAGGTTCAGTGCCGTCGGCGCCTGCCCCGCCGGGGGGCGGTCAGTCCGGCGGGTCCGTCGGCGGGCGGGGCTTGGAGAACGCCCCGGTCAGCCGGGTGGACAAGTACCACCCCGCCAGCCCCGCCAGGTCGCCCACCACGAACCCGGCCAGCACGTCAGTGGGGTAGTGGGCCCCCACGTAGAGCCGGGACAGGCCCATGCACACGGCCAGGACCACCGCCGTCACCTTGGCCCAGGTCCGGCCCGCCCAGGTGTCCCCGCCGTCGCTTCGCAGAAAGGCCAGGGCGAAGGCGAAGGCGGCGGAGGTGTGGCCGGAGGGGAAGGAGGTGTCCCGCTCCGTCACCAAATTGCGCAGAAAGTCCACCGCCTCCCAGGGCCGGAGGCGGTGGACCAGATTTTTCAGCAGGAGATTGGTAAAGACCAGACTGCACACCAGGGCCAGGGCGGTAGCCAGGCCCACCCGCCGGGTCCTGGGGAAGATCAGCAGGAGCAGGGTGAGCAGGACAAAGAGGAAGCCGCTGTCCCCCAGGTGGGTGAAAAAGAGGACCAGGGGGTCCAGAAAGGGGAGGCGCAGAGTCTCGATCCACGCCAGGATGTGGGCCTCCCAGAGGTTCAGGGCGGCGAACACAGCCTTAGCCCCACTGACAGGTCAGGATGGTGCTGGAGGCGAACTCAAAGTGGGAGGTCTTGAGGATGTGGGACTTGCCCACCCGGACCTCCTGGGTGCCCACCTTGCTGGTGACCGGGTCGGGGACGTTGGCCTCCACGGTGAAGACCACATCCCAGCGCCCGCCCTGGGCCGGGTCCTCCTCCGAGCGGACCACCAGGCCGTTGTCGGTGGCGGTGTAGTTCACGTGGGGGGTGGCGGTCACGTCGGTGACGAAGCCGTCCACCAGGGCGCCGTCCGCCATGAGCTGATCCTGCCCTCCGGCGGCCTCCATCTGCCGGAGGACCTCCTGATAGACGGAGTCCTCCACGGAGAGGACCTTGGCGGTGTAGGTGAGTTTGGTGGAGCTGTCGAGGGGGTTGCCTCCCCCGCCCAGCACCTTGAACGCGGCGAAGGCCAGGGCGGCGAGCACCACCACCAGAGCCAACAGGTCGATGAGGTTGACCTTGCCGAAGAGCCTGCCTTTTTCGTCTACCAGTTTCATGGGGGGCCTCCTGATCCCGGCGAGGCGAGAGCCTTGCCAAAGTATTGAAATTAGTATATAATACTTTTGTCCGTGTTTCAAGACTTTTTTCGCGAGGGGTGAGAGCGGTGAAGGTGGTCCATCTGATCAGCGGCGGGGACTCCGGCGGCGCGAAGACGCACATCCACTCCCTGTTGAGCAACATCGCCTCCCGGGCGGAGATCACCCTGGTGTGCTTCATGGAGGGCCCCTTCGCCCAGGAGGCCCGGGCCCTGGGCATCCCCACGGTGGTCTTTGAGGGGCACTCCCTGCCCCGCACCCTCTCCCGGCTGAAAAAGTTCATCCGGGAGGGCGGGTATCAGATCATCCACTGCCACGGCGCCCGGGGCAACCTCATGGGGGCGCTGGTCAAGCGGGACCTGAAGCTGCCGGTGGTGACCACCGTCCACTCCGACTACCGCCTGGACTACCTGGGCCGCCCCCTGGGGCGGCTGGTGTACGGCACGCTGAACACCCTGGCCCTGCGGCGGCTGGACTACCGCATCGGCGTGTCCGACGCCATGGTGGACATCCTCATCGACCGAGGCTTCGATGTGGACACCCTCTTTTCCATCTACAACGGCATCGACTTCACCCCCCGCCGGGCGGCCCAGGACCGGGCGGCCTTCCTGGAGGGGGTGGGGGCCCGCTGGCCGGCGGACAGCGTGATCGTGGGCATCGCCGCCCGGCTCAACCCGGTGAAGGACATCCCCACCCTCATCAAGGCCTTCGCCCGGGCCCACCGGGAGGAGCCCCGCCTGCGCCTGCTCATCGCCGGGGACGGGGAGGACATGGCCGACCTGAAGGCCCTGGCCCGGGAGCTGGGGGTGGAGGAGGAGGTCTGCTTCGCCGGCTGGGTCAGCGACGTGGACTCCTTCTACGCCGCCATCGACATCAACACCCTCACCTCCCTGTCTGAGACCTTCCCCTACTCCGTCACCGAGGGCGCCCGGGCCGCCCTGCCCACCGTCAGCTCCCGGGTGGGGGGCGTGCCCTACCTCATCGACCACGCCGTCACCGGCTTCCTCTTCGAGCCGGGGGACGTGGAGGCCCTGGCCGGCCACCTGTCGACCCTGGCCGCCGACCAGGGCCTGCGGGCGCGGATGGGCCAGCGGCTCTACAACAAGGCTAAGAGCCAGTACTCCATCGAGACCACCCTGGACCGCCAGATGGAGATCTACGAGACCATCCTCCGCCGCCAGGCCCGGCCCAAGGGCCGCTGCGGCGCGGCGGTGTGCGGGGCCTACGGCAAGGGGAACGCCGGGGACGACGCCATCCTGGAGGCCATCGTGAAGGAACTGCGGGACATCGACCCGGACCTCCCCATCTGGGTCCTCTCCCGCTCCCCCCAGGAGACCCGCCTGCGCTACCGGGTCAACGCCATCTACACCTTCCGCCTGTGGCGCTTCTTCCGCCGCCTGGGGCGCACCCAGCTCTACATCAACGGCGGCGGCTCCCTGATGCAGGACGTGACCTCCCGGCGGTCCCTGTGGTTCTACCTGCTCACCATCTCCATGGCCCACGCCCGTAAGAACAAGGTGCTCATGTACGGCTGCGGCATCGGCCCCATCCAGTACCCCTCCAACCGTCGACTGTGCAGCCGGGTGCTCCAGCGGAATGTGGACGCCATCACCCTCCGGGACGTGAACTCCCAGGACGAACTGCGGGACATGGGCATCACCCACCCGGAGGTGATCCTCTCCGCCGACCCCACCGTCATCCTCCCCGCCGCCCCGGCGGAGATCACCGACGGTCTGCTGGAGAGCATGGGCCTGGACCCGGCGGGGTCGTATATCTGCTTCACCCTGCGCACCTGGCCGGGGTTTGAGGAGAAGGCGGAGGCCTTCGCCCAGGCCGCCCGATACGCCTACCAGCGCCACGGCCTCACCCCCGTCTTTCTGCCCATCGAGGCGCGGCTGGACAACGTGGCCGCCGGGCGGGTGAGCCGCCTTCTGGGCGACGTGCCCCACCTCATCGCCCCCCAGAGCGCCTCCTCCTACCACGCCATCGGCCTGTTCGCCCGGATGAAGATCGTGGTGTCCATGCGTCTCCACGCCCTGGTGTTCGCCGCGGGGCAGGGGGTGCCCCTGGTAGGCATCGTCTACGACCAGAAGATCAGCTCCTTCCTGGACTACATCGGCCAGGACCTCTACCTGGACCTCCACGCCGTCACCCCCCAGGCGCTCACCCAGGCCATCGACCAGGCGGCGGCCCGGATGGGGGATCGGGAGTTCCTGCTGGGCGGGGTGGAGCGTCTGCGGCAGGTGGAGCACCGCAACAGTCAGGCCGCCGCGCGGTTTTTGAAAGGAGAAGGGGCATGAGCGCCGTCATCTGTCTGGCCCCCGCCCCCTGGCAGTCCACCCCCACCCGGACCCAGCAGCTCATGTCCCGGCTGAAGGGGGCGGAGGTCCTGTTCATCGAGCCCCCCGGTCGGCGGGG
>CANQMK010000038.1 GCA_947624895.1 uncultured Oscillospiraceae bacterium
GCGTACCCCTTCGCCGCCCTGGGCCTCCCCCCCCCCCGGGAGATGGACGGCGCCGCCCTCCCCTCCCCCTACCACACCCCCCTCCCCGGCCTCTTCACCGCCGGGGACGCCCGCCGGGGCCAGTCCCTGGTGGTCTGGGCCATCCACGAGGGCCGGGAGTGCGCCCGACAGATCGACCTGCACCTGATGGGCTACACCAACCTCTGAACCGCGCGCGAAGCGCCGGAGCCACCCTGGCTCCGGCGCTTTTTGCCGCCGCGGGAGGGGCCTCGCCCTCCCTTTCACAGGAACACCGGCTGTATCTGCTCCCCCGCCAGGGCCTTCTCCAGGGCGGCGGGGACCAGGGTGAAGTCGGCCACCAGGCTGGTGGGCTTCCCCGCCGGGTCATCCTGGCGGAGGGGGACGAAGTAGATGTGCTTCCGGCCCATCAGCGTCCCGATGTTGGGCAGGGCCGCCCCCAGCCCGTCGTTGGTGGCGGAGGCCAGCACCAGGGGCCGACCGTTCCGCAGGTGGGCCTTGGCCGCCATGGTCACCGCCGTGTCGGCGATGCCGTGGGCCAGCTTGGCCATGGTGTTCCCCGTACAGGGACAGATCACCAGCGCGTCCAGCAGTTTTTTCGGGCCGATGGGCTCCGCCCCCTCCACCGTCCGGATCACCCGGCGGTCGCAGATCCGCTCCATCTCCCGGAGGAAGTCGTGGGCGCTCCCAAACCGGGTGTCGGTGTCCGCCACCGTCTCCGAGACGATGGGGATCACCCGCTGATACCTGGCCCGCACCGCCTCCAGGGCGGCCATGGCCTTGGACATGGTGCAAAAGGAGCCGCAAAAGGCAAAGCCTACCGTGATTTGCTCCATAGTGACACTCCTAACCGCATTCGCCTAGCATATTGTAAATGGTGTCCCGCAGGGCGGCCCCCGCGCTGATGGGGGCCACCTTCCCGGGCAGGGACAGGGCCCAGACGCACCGCGTCCCCAACTCCGCCGCCCCCTGGAAGTCCACCCCGCCGGGCTTGGAGGCCAGGTCGATGACCAGGCACCCCTCCCGGAGCAGGGCCAGGCGGGGCCGGTCCAGCACCCGGCTGGGGATGGTGTTCACCACCAGGTCCCACCTCCCCAATCCCTCCTCCAGGCCGTCCAGCGGGCAGGCGCCGTGGCCGTAGGCCCGGGCCCAGGCCAGCGCCTCGCACCCCCGGGCGGCCACGGTGACCCGCGCCCCCAGGGCGGCCATGCGGTGGGCCGTCAGCTTGCCCACCCGGCCATAGCCCAGCACCAGCACCGCCGCCCCGTGCAGGGTCACCCCCATCTCCTCCAGGGCGATCTGCACCGCCCCCTCCGCCGTGGGCACGGCGTTGGCGATGGCCAACTCCTCCCGGCGGAAGTAGTCGTGGATGGTCAGGCCGTACCGGGCGGCCAAGGCCTGGGTCTGGGCGCTCACCATGCCGCCGCAGAGGAACGGCCCCGGGCGGAGCTGGGCCAGGACCTCCTCCAGCGGATAGCGCCGCTCCCCCATGGGGGCGTTGAGGGCGCCGTCCGCCCCGCACACCGGCAGAGGGAGGACGACGCAGTCCGCCCGCGCCGCCTCCTCCAGGCCCGGCCCGGACTCCCCCAGGGCGTAGGTATGTACTGTGTGGCCGTCCTCCCGGAGCAGACCGGCCAGCTTTTCCTGGCGCAGGTCGCCCCCCAGGAGCCAAAAGCGTTTCCCCTTCAAAGGAACCTCCCCCCTCTACACCCACCATCCTATTCCCCGCCCCGCCCGGCTGTGCCGAGTGGGGCCTCCTGACAGACGCAAAGAGGCCCGCGCCGGACGGCGCGGGCCTCTTCTCATGTTCTACGGGAGGTCACGCCTCCCCGCCCTCCTGGAGGGTCTTCCAAAACACCTCCGCCGCCGGGGAGAACACCTGATACTTCTTCCAGGCCAGGTACATCCACGACTCCATCCGGGGGGCGAAGGGCCGGAAGCACAGTGCGCTGTCCCCGGTGAGGTTGAGGATCCCCTCCAGGGTGATGACGCACCCCACCCCCTCCTCCGCCAGGAGGCGGAGGTTGTTCACCAGGTTGCCCGCCGCCACCACCCGCAGCCGCTCATAGCTGGTCCCCAGCCACCCGGACAGGCCGTTCTCGTCCATGAGCTGGCGGGAGATGATCAGGGACAGCCCCGGCAGGTCCTCCGGGCGCACCACCTCCCGGGCGGCCAGGGGGTGGTCCTTCCGCAGGAGCAGTCCCCACACGTCCGGCCTGGGCAGGCGCAGGAAGTCGTACTTGCTCAGGTCGATGGGCTCGATGAGGGTGCCGAAGTCGATGAGCCCCCGGTCCAGCCGCTCGGACACGTCGTAGCCGTCCCCGCTGAAGAAGTGGAAGCGGATGTCGGGATAGCGCCGCTGGACGCGCCGCACCGCCCGGGCGATGTGGCGCATCCCCTCCGTCTCGCCGCCGCCGATGTAGACGTCCCCGCTCACCGCCGCGCCGGAGGCGGCCACCTCCGCCTTCGTCTTCTCCACCAGGCCCACGATCTCCTCCGCCCGCTGGCGCAGGAGCATCCCCTCCCGGGTCAGGGTGACCCGCCGCTTCCCCCGGACGAACAGCTGCTTGCCCAGCTCCTCCTCCAGCTCCCGGAGCTGCCTGGACAGGGGCGGCTGGGTCATGTGCAGGGCCTCCGCCGCCCCGGAGATGGTCTGCTCCCGGGCCACCGCCAAAAAATACCGCAACACCCGAACGTCCATCGCCCTCTCCCCTTTCCCCTCCAGGATAGCAGGATTTTCGATATCTTTCAAGTATGATAAGCAATTCTTCATACATATTCGCCGACCCTTGTCTCCCGCGCCGCCCCGGTCCCGCAAGAAGGGAGGGCCCGGCCATCCGGCGGGGACGGTGCCCCGGAAAAGGCGGGACGGCGCTGTGCCTCTCGCCTCCCGTTTGCGCAGGCTTAGGGGTTTTCACGCCGGTTTTCTTGCGCGCTCTCCTGGGCGCGGTGTATAGTAACGTCAGGATAAAATAAGTGCTTTCTGTGGCCACCGCGCCACACGCCGCGCCCTCCGCCAAGTCCCCGTCTCAAGGGGGGCGGGCGGGGCGGCGATGCCGGAGAGGGGGGAACTGGGATGCCGCAGACCTATATGGACCGCCGCCGGGCCGTCCCGGCGCCCCCCGCCGCCCAGAGCGCCCAGACCGGCGTCCCCGGCCCCTCCATGGCGGAGCTGGCCGCCGGCGCCGCGCCCAGCCAGGAACAGCTGGGCAGCCGGGTGGACCTGCCCGGCGCGGTCCGGGAGAAGATGGAGGCGGCGTTTGGGACCGGCTTTTCCCAGGTGAACTTCTACCAGAGCCAGGCGGTGGCCGACGCGGGGGCCAACGCCGTGACCATGGGGCAGAGCGTGGCCTTCGCCCCGGGCAAGCTGGACCCCTACTCCGCCGCCGGGCAGGAGCTGATTGGCCACGAGCTCTCCCACGTGGTGAGCCAGGCGCGGGGGGAGCGGAGCGGCAGGGGCCTCCTGCGGGACCCCGGCCTGGAGGCCAGGGCCGACCGGGAGGGCCAGATGGCCGCGGCGGGGGAGCCGGTCTACTCCGGCCCGGTGACGCCGTTCTCCGCCTCCGGCGTGTCCCCGGTGACCTGCGGGCTGATGCAGGCCCAGAAGGGCGACGAAGAGGAGATCCAGATGGAGCGCAACCGCGCCCAGAAACAGCGCGACGAAGCGGCGGGCGTGGAGTCCGACCCCAATTTGATCACCGAGCTGCCCTCCCGGTTCCACTTTATCCAGCGGAGCCGGACCAAGCGGGCCCTGCGGGAGCAGTACGGCCAGGAGGCGGAGGCGCGGAAGACGGCGTCCTCCATACCCAGCCCTGAGCGGGTAGATCGGGAGCGTCCCACCCTGGGGGGCGATACGAGTCTCATGCTCCATCTCGTCCAGCTTGGCAACGAGACGCAGGCAGAACTTGCGTCCAGCGAGGAGGGGCAGGACCTTGTCGATGTGCTCCAACGGCGCTATAACAAGAATGAATACAAGGACATCGACGTCAATATGGGCAACGCCTCGGCAAGACAGCGGATGGAGAGGGTCGGCCAGGGGGATGCCAACACCCAGCGTAAGGCGATCACGCGCTCCAGGCAGTTCAACGGATTAAACTATCTCCGCTCCATGGCCGGGGCCGTGAACGAAGGCCGGAAGATGGGGATGGACGACGATCAGATCACCACGATGTACGACAACCTGCTGGCGGGTCAGCGGAATGACTTGGATCTGAAGGACGAGGCGGCGGTGGAGGCGGCGGATCAACGCTTTGACCAGGGCGCGCGCCAACTGAAGAAGATCTACCTGAACCACCTTCGGAGCGTGCAGAAAAAGTACGGCGTCTCCCTCAGCCAGATGCACCCGGAGGACGTGATCCGCCAGGGCGGCAAGGAGCTCTATAAGGATATGAACATGATGCAGGACTGCGCCCAGCTGATCCAACAGATGCCGGAGATCTTCGACCCGGAGGATAAGGAGGATAAGGAGTATGAGCGGCTGTCTGAATACTACAACAGCGTACTGCCCACGCTGTTTACCTACGGCTCCTATCATGACTCCGTCCATTCGGGCCAGGAAGCGAGCGTGGCGCAGGACAGCCAGCGGATGTATACGTACATGAAAATGCTCCACCGAAGGGAGCGGGATGTGGCCGCCCATCTCCCCAGCGACGTGCAGGCCCGGCCTATGGGGGCGCGGGAGCAGGAGATCTACCGCAGAGATCTGCGGGAGCGGTTCGGGCAGGACAACCCCCTGCTCACGGCGCCCTTCGCGGCAGCGACTTCCGAACAGGGCGAAGAGGATCTGGAGACAGCCCCCTCTCTGGCGGAATCGGTGCCGGACACCATCGAGGGCCTTCAGGAGCGGCGGCGGGACGAAATTCGAGACGAACTGCGCAGGGAGGGACTGGAACCGTAAGCGCGCCCGCCCCGATCAGACCTTCCAACACAAGCCCGCCCCAGTGGAGTTCCACTGGGGCGGGCCGCTTTTTGCCCCGCTTCCCGTTCCGCGCCGGGACAGCGGGGTTTATGATATCTTTTGGGTATGATAAGTAATTCTTTATATGTATTTGCTATTCTCCTCCCCCCGTGCTACCATGGTCTCACAAGGAGGTGGTCCCCTTGGACCCACAGGCCCTGGCCCGCAACCTGGCGGACGCCGGGTGCCCCCCGCCCCTGGCGGAGGAGCTGCTGGCCCTGCTGGCGGCGGGGCGGGAGGAGGAGGCCCTCGCCCGCCTGGCTCGGCACCGGGCGGCGCTGTTGGAGCGCTGCCACACGGCGGAGAGAGCGATCGGCTGCCTGGACTATCTGGTCTACCGGCTGGAGCGGCCGGCCCAAACCCACAAGGAGGTATTTCCATGAAAGACGCGCTGACCCTGACCCAGACCTGGGACAAGACCTTTCCCAAGAGCGACGCGGTGGAGCACCGCAAGGTGACCTTCCCCAACCGCTACGGCATCCCCCTGGCCGCCGACCTCTATACCCCCAAGAGCGCCACGGGGCGGCTGGCGGCCCTGGCGGTGTGCGGCCCCTTCGGGGCAGTGAAGGAGCAGGCCGCCGGGCTCTACGCCCAGGAGATGGCGGAGCGGGGCTTCCTCGCCCTGGCCTTCGACCCCTCCTTCACCGGGGAGAGCGGCGGCTCCCCCCGCTACATGGCCTCCCCGGACATCAACACCGAGGACTTCCAGGCGGCGGTGGACTTCCTCTCCGTCCAGGAGAACGTGGACCCGGAGAAGATCGGGATCATCGGCATCTGCGGCTGGGGCGGCATCGCCCTGAACGCCGCCGCCCTGGACACCCGGGTCCAGGCCACCGTGGCCGCCACCATGTACGACATGAGCCGGGTGAACGCCAAGGGCTACTTTGACGCCGAGGACAGCGCCGACGCCCGGCGGCAGAAGCGCGCCGCCCTGAACGCCCAGCGCGTCGCCGACTTCCGCAGCGGCTCCTACGCCCTGGGGGGCGGGGTGGTGGATCCCCTCCCGGCGGACGCCCCCTTCTTCGTGCGGGACTACTACGACTACTACAAGACCCCCCGGGGCTACCACCCCCGCAGTCTCAACTCCAACGGCGGCTGGGCGGTCACCGGCTGTATGTCCTTCCTCAACCAGCCCCTTCTGGCCTACGCCGGGGAGATCGAAAGCGCCGTGCTCCTCCTCCACGGGGAGAAGGCCCACTCCCGCTACTTCAGCGAGGACACCTTCGCCCGCCTCACCGGGGAGAACAAGTTCCTGCGCATCCTCCCCGGCGCGGTCCACACCGACCTCTACGACCGCCGGGATATCATCCCCTTCCCGGAGATCGAGTCCTTCTTCCGCCAGTACCTGGCCTGACCCCCGCTGAGATACAGAAAGGATGGATGCCCTGTGAAGAGCCGCCTGCTCGCCCTGGCCGTCGCCCTGGCCCTCACCCTCACCTTCTGCGCCGCCCTGGCCCCGGCGGAGCCCGCCTTCTCCGACGTGGCCCCCTCCGACTGGTACGCCCAGGCGGTGGCCTACTGCGCCCAGCGGGGCTGGATGGGGGGCGTCTCGGAGACCGCCTTCTCCCCCGGCGGCCTCATGACCCGCTCCATGCTGGCCGCCGTCCTCTACCGTCAGGCGGGCAGCCCAGCCGCCCCCGGCGCGGACGCCTTTGCCGACACGGCGGAGGACGCCTGGTACTCCCCCGCCGTCCGCTGGGCCGCTGAGACCGGGGCGCTCACCGGCTACGGCGACGGCCGCTTCGGCCCGGAGGACCCGGTGACCCGGGAACAGCTGGTCACCGTCCTCTGGCGGCTGGCGGGCAGCCCCCCGGCGGAGGCCGCCGACCCCTTCGCCGACCAGAGCGCCATCGCCCCCTACGCCCGCTCCGCCGTGGCCTGGGCCACCGCCGCCGGTCTGGTGAGCGGCAAGGACGGCCACCGCTTCGACCCCCTGGCCTCCGCCACCCGGGCGGAGGTGGCGGCGGTGCTGGCCCGCCGGGACCAGGCCGCCCAGCCCGCCCCCAGCTCCAGTCCCTCCCCCTCCCCCTCCGTCCGTCCCTCCGGCGGAAGTTCCGGCGGAAGCTCTGGCGGCGGCAGTTCCGGCGGGGGAAGCTCCAGCGGCGGCGGCTCCGCCGTCCTCCCCAGCCCCTCGCCTACGCCCAGTCCCTCGCCCAGTCCTTCGCCTACGCCCAGTCCAGACTCGCCCCAGGAGGAGACCGCCGTGAAACTGGAGATCGTCATCGGAGACGCCGTCTACCCCGCCACCCTGGCCGACACCCCGGCGGCCCAGGCGTTCGCCCAGCTGCTGCCCCTGACCCTGGAGATGGAGGAGCTCAACGGCAACGAGAAGTTCCACTACCTGGACCGCTCCCTCCCCACCGCCGCCCAGCGGTATGAGACCATCCAGGCGGGGGACCTGATGCTCTTCGGCCCGGACTGCGTGGTGCTCTTCTACCAGACCTTCGCCAGCGGCTACTCCTACACCCCCCTGGGCCGGGTGGACGACCCCGTCGGCCTGGCCCAGGCGTTGGGCCAGGGGGACGCGTCTGTCACCTTCCGTCCGGCGGAGGCGGCCCCACCCCAGAGCGACAGCCGCCACGTGCTGGTGGCCTGCTTCTCCGCCACCGGCACCACCCGCCCCCTGGCGGAGTACGCCGCCCAGGCCCTGGACGCGGACTTTTTCGCCATCACCCCGGCGGAGCCCTACACCGAGGCGGACCTGGCCTACTACACCGACAGCCGGGCGGACCGGGAGCAGGCCGACCCGGACGCCCGCCCCGCCATCGCCGGGACGGTGGCGGGGATGGAGCGCTATGACACGGTGCTCCTGGGCTACCCCATCTGGCACGGCCAGCCCCCCCGGATCATCAGCACCTTCCTGGAGCGCTACGACTTCTCCGGCAAGACCATCGTCCCCTTCTGCACCTCCCACTCCAGTCCGTACAGCGACAGCGGCCTGGCCGCCCTGGCCCCGGGGGCCCGCTGGGTGACCGGCCGCCGCTTCCCCGGCGGCACCTCCCGGGAGACCATCGAGGAGTGGGTCGCCTCCCTGGACCTGGAGCCCCCGGCGGCCCCGGCAGTGGGGCAGTTCGACCTGGAGCGGGGGACCGTCCTGCTCAACAGCGGCTACACCATGCCCACCAACGGCCTGGGGACGTACAGCCTCACCGGGGAGACCTGCGTGGCCTCGGTGAAGGCCGCCCTGGAGCGGAGCGTGCGCCTCATCGACACCGCCTATATGTACGGCAACGAGGCGGAGGTGGGCCGGGCCATCCGGGAGTCCGGCGTCCCCCGGGAGGAGGTCTTCGTCATCACCAAGCTCTACCCCGGGGAGCAGTACCTGCACCCGGAGCAGGCCATCCAGGACGCCCTGGACAAGCTGGACCTGGGCTACATCGACCTGCTCCTCCTCCACCACCCCGGCGACCACGACGTGGAGGCCTACCACGCCATGGAGCGGGCAGTGGAGGCGGGGACGGTCCGCTCCATCGGCCTTTCCAACTGGTACGTGGAGGAGCTGGAGGCGTTCCTCCCCCAGGTGACCATCCCCCCCGCCCTGGTGCAGAACGAGATCCACCCCTACTACCAGGAGAACGACGTGATCCCCTACATCCAGAGCAAGGGGATCGTGGTCCAGGGCTGGTACCCCCTGGGGGGCCGGGGCCACACGGCGGAACTGCTGGGGGACGCGACCATCTCCGCCATCGTCCAGGCCCACGGCGTCTCCTCCGCCCAGGTGATCCTCCGCTGGAACCTCCAGAAGGGGGTGGTGGTCATCCCCGGCTCCAGCGACCCCGACCACATCCTGGAAAACACCCAGCTCTACCACTTCTCCCTCACCGACCAGGAGATGGCCCAGATCAACGCCCTGGACCGGGGGGAAAAGCACGACTGGTATTGACCTGCCCCAGCGAAACCAAGGGCCCCGGACCGGGTGAACGCCCGGTCCGGGGCCCTGCTCTTGGGACCGGTTTGTCCCTTTTCCACAAAAACCAGCCCAGAATTTTGTTGAAGTTTTTTCATCTACTGTCCCAAAAAGTGCTACATGGGTAAAACACTTGTGCTATAATATTTGCACACGGTGTGCGTAGCACACCGGCCTGCCACCGGCAGGCGCGCTTTTGCTCCGCAAAAGCGCCAGCGCAACTATTATATCATAGTCCAAACCGGCTTTACCGGTTTGGCGCCGCCCTTGCGGCGCGCAAGCTGCCTGACAGCTTGCGGCTATGATATAATACATCCATCCGGAACCACGGCCGTGTTTCCCCTACAATTGAATATGGGCACGAAAGTGGACCTTGACAACGAAATATCCGGCGCTAGTGCTTCACCTTCCAGGCGATCCCGATCCCCACCGCCAGCACCAGGGCGGAGGCCAGGGTGATGAGCAGGGCGGTGGGGTCGGGCGCCGCCCCCGGGAACTGGGCCCCGGCGGCCTCCCCCTGCCGGTCGGCGAAGCCGCCCCGGTCCCCCATCGCCCCCCGGCGCTGGAACATCATCCCGTCCTGGGCGGCGGCTCCATCTTGGGCGGTCCCATCCTGAGGCGTCGTCCCCTGGGCGCTCGCCCTATCTTGGGTGGCCCCATCCTGGGTGGCCCCATCCTGGGCCATCGCCCCCTGGGCGGCTGTCCCATCCTGGGTCATCCTGTCCGGGGGTGTCATCCCATCCGGCGGGGTCATTCCGTCCGGCGGAGTCATACCCTCCGGCGGGGTCATTCCGTCCGGCGGCGTCATTCCGTCCGGCGGCGTCATACCATCCGGGGGCGTCGCCCCGTCCTGGGCTGTTCCGTCCTGGGCTGTCGTCCCATCCTGGGAAGCCGTCCTATCCTGGGCCATTCCGCCCCAGGGCATCCCGCCCTCCGGCGGGGTCATGCCCTCCGGGGGCGTCATGCCATCCGGCGGGGTCATGCCCCTCTGGGCGGTGGTCCCGTCCTGGGCGGTCCCATTCTGGGCGGCGGCCCCGATCTGGGCGGCCCCGGCGGTCTGGAGGGCGGCGAAGTGACCGGCCCCGCGCCCGCCCATGCCGCCGCCAACGCCGAAGGCGGAGGCGGCGGAGGCCCGGTCCACGGTGAGCTGGCTGGCCACGCCGTCCACCTCCAGGGTCACGGTGTCCCCGTCCGCCATCCCCGGCGCGCTGAGGAGCAGGCCGGAGAAGGAGCAGGGGATGGTCTCGTCGATCAGGACCTGCCCCGCCCCGTCGGTCAGGGTCACCGCCGCCCCCGCCGCCCCCCGGGTGGCGGAGGCCACGAAGCCCTGGGGGGAGTCGGCGTCAAAGCACTCCGCCATGGTGCTGGAGCCGGCGGCCACCACCGTGCCGCCCCGCACCGTGCAGGTCCCCCCGGACTCGGTCCCCGCGTCCAGGGCGGCGCTGCCCCCGGCGTCGGAGACGCTGAGGAAGACGTACCCCCCGGAGATGTCGATGCTCCCGTTGGAGTCCAGTCCGTCCGCGTCCCGGCCCGTCTCGTTGACCACCCGGACACTCCCGCCCCGGATGGCCAGGAGGGAGTCGGTCTGGGTGGCGTTGAAGCCGTCGTCGGTGGGGGTGATGGAGATGTCTCCCCCGTCCACGGTGATCTGCTGGCCCTCCACCCCCTCGTAGCAGGCGGGGATGGTCAGCGCGCCGGAGTCCATATAGAAGTACCCCGTCCCCTCGTCGTTGGAGACGGTGACCCCGTCGTCCCCGGCGGTGATGGTGACCGTCCCGTCGTGGAGGCGGACGCTGTCGTTGGCGTGGAGGCCGTCCTGGGCGGCGGTGACCGTCACCTGGGCCCCGGCCACCACCAGGTCGTCGTTGCCCACGATCCCGTGGGCGGCGCTGTCCACGGTGAGGGCGCCGGAGCCGTTGATGGTCAGGTCGTCCCGGGCGTAGATCGCCCCGTCCGCGCCGGAGCTCTCGTCGGAGAAGGCGGCGGAGGTGACGGTGTTCTCCGTGCCGGGGGCCAGGGTGACAAACACCTTCTCCGCCTGCTCCACCAGCAGGGCCGGGCCGTCCGGGCTGGTCAGGGTGACCCCCTCCAGCCGCAGCCAGATCTTGTCGGCGTTGGTGGCGTCCACCACCACCGAGCCCTCCCACGTCCCGGAGAGGAGATACCGCCCGGGGGAGACGATGTGCACCGCGTCGCCCAGGACGTAGGCGCCCCCGGAGAGGGCCGCGCCGTCGCCGGAGAGGGCGATGGTGTACGCCCCCGCGCCGTCCCAGTCCCCGTCCAGGTCGTTGGCGGTGAACTGCCCCTCGCCCCCGTCCCCGTCGTCCACCGGCTGGATGCCCAGGGCTCTGCCGTTGACGAAGAGGAGGGTGAGCAGCAGGGTCAGCAGGGTGATAACGATGCAGACGCGGTCAATCCCTTTGCTCGCAGCCATCCCGTCACCCCATATACTCGCCGTTGTAGCTCACCAGGGCGGCGCTGCCCACCCCGGGGAGGGCGGTGAGGGCGTTGACGAAGCCGGTGTCCCCGTCCCGGAGGCGCACGTCCAGGTTCAGCTCGATCTCCCCCGGCCGCGCCGTCTTGCTCTTCACCCGGCACAGCCGGGTGGAGGCGCGCAGCAGCTCCAGGGCCTGCCCCTCGCTCTCCGGCCCGTCGCACTGGAGGACCACGATATAGGGGTCGGCGTGGGGCTTGCGGTTGACGAAGACCAGCAGGATCAGGCCGATGATGACGCTGCCCACCACCGCCAGGGGGATCATCCCCGCCGCCAGCACGATGCCCGCGGCGATGGCCCAGAAGAGGAAGGCGATGTCCAGCGGCTCCTTGATGGCGGCGCGGAACCGGACGATGGACAGGGCGCCCACCATGCCCAGGGACAGCACCACGTTGCTGGTGACGGCTAAGATCACCAGGGTGGTGATCATGGTCAGGGCGATGAGGGTCACCCCGAAGGAGGAGGAGTACATCACGCCCTCGTAGGTCTTTTTATACACCAGGAAGATGAAGACCCCCAGGCCGAAGGCCAGGACCAGGGCCAGGGCCATGTCCAGAAAGGTCACGCTGGTCACGTTCTCCAGGAAGCTGGATTTGAAGATATCCTGAAATGTCATTGTCGCTTGCTCCTTTTTCCATAGCTTGGCGGGCGGCCTGCCCGCCGGTCATCCGTAGGCCCGGCACTGGGCGTATTTGGAGAAGGCCGAGGCCCGGCGGCTGGACAGCTCCACCGCCCGGCGGATGGGGTCGGGCAGAAAGCCGTCCCACTTCACCTCCAGGAGGATGGGCCCGCCGGGGACGGGGACGGTGACCAGGCCGGGGTCCAGAAAGTCCGTGGCGGAGAGGCCGGTGCGCAGGTCGTAGTCCAGCGTCACCCGCACGTTCCCCGGGCCGTAGACGTAGGGCTCCCGGGTGTAGTCCACCACCGTCCTGGGCCGGAGGCCCTGGGTGACCATCTTGGCGTAGAGCTCCCGGACCAGCCCCCGCTCGTCCCCGCGCATCCACAACAGGTCCCCGTCCACCACCGCCCGGGCCTCCGCCTCGGTGAGGAAGGCGGTCTGCTTGTTCCCCAGCCCCGCCAGCTTGGATTTCTTCTCCAGGTGGATCAGGGACAGGTCGCCGTTATAACAGCGCAGGCGGAACTTCTCCCGCCGGGAGACCCCGTCCAGCTTTTCCCGCAGGGCCCGGTCGGTGGGGGTGTCCAGGTAGAGGCTGCGGACCCGGTAGCGCCCGCCCTGGGCGTGGGCGTCCGGGCGCATGACCACCCCCAGGCGCTGGCGGAGGACCAGCAGGTCCCCGTAGTTGATGGGGAATTTCCACTCGTGCCGATAGTCCAATCTCGTTCACCTCCCCCGCGCCGCGCGGGGGTCTCCCGCCGCCGCGTTCCCATCGTTGCGGGGATACCACCCCCGCAGAATAGGGACATTTTATCGGGGAAGTTTGACGGAGATTTGAAAAGAAAAAAACGTTTTGTAAACGCCGCCGCCCGCCGGGGCCATCTGAAACAGGGCAAAAAGCTGCCCGGCGGGGCCATCTGAAACGGGCGGGACCGCCCCCGGAGAGGCTGACCGGAGCGGGAAAAACCGCGCTCCGAAGGCCGCATCGGCGCAGGCTGAAAAGCGTCCGCCGCGGCCGCCGCCGGTAGGGGCGGAGCGGCGCTCCGCCGGGCCGTCTGGTCCCGGCGGAGGGGGCGGAGAAAAACTTTTTCCAGGCCCCGGAGGTGTAGGTTTGTCAATGATGTGTTACAAAGTCAGACAGGGCCTGGTAGGGGGAGCGCCAGTTGAGGGGGCGGATGGG
>CANQMK010000039.1 GCA_947624895.1 uncultured Oscillospiraceae bacterium
CCGATGACCAGCACGGAGATGATGTTCCGCCCGCTGTTGATGCTCATGCCGTTCCAGGGGATGAGCTTGATGCAAAGCCCGCCGATGCTGTATAGGACCGCGGAGGCGAAGACGCACAGCGTCCCCACCCGCTGGGCCCGCTGGGAGACGGTCTGGTGGAGTTCCGACAAAAAAACACCCTCTGTCCCGTTGGACAGAGGGCGTCAAACAAAACGCGGTACCACCTCTGGTTCGCCGCCTCCTCGCGAAGACGGCCTCATGCTGTGCGGCGCACAGCGGCGCGGTAACGGGCGCGGCCCGGCCCACCCTACCGACCAGCGGTTCAGGCGGCGGCTCTGAGGCGTATTCCCCGGCCTCCGCTCTCCCCCTTGCACCCGTTCGGGGTCTCTCTGCCCAGCGGTCGACCGGCTACTCTTCCTCGTCATAGCCTGTCCATATTGCCTTGCATTATAGTATCGGAGGCCCTATTTGTCAAGCCCCTTTTTGTACGCCTCCGCCGCCTCCAACAGCTCCCCCGCCCCGGTCAGAGTCGCCGGGGTGATCCGCGCGCCGCTGGTGAGCCGGGCCACCTCCTCCCGCCGCCGCGCCGGGTCCAGGGCGGTGACCTCCGTGTAGGTCCGCCCGTCCCGCTCCCCCTTCTCCACGGAGAAGTGGGTGTCCGCCATGGCGGCCAGCTGGGGCAGGTGGGTGACGCACAGCACCTGCTTGCGCCGGGAGACCTGGGCCAGCTTCTCCCCCACCTTCTGGGCCGCCCGGCCGGAGACCCCGGCGTCCACCTCGTCGAAGATCAGGGTGGAGACGTCCTCGTTCTCCGCCAGGACGTTTTTCAGCGCCAGCATGATCCGGGACAGCTCGCCCCCGGAGGCGATCTTGTGGATGGGTTTCAGGTCCTCCCCCAGGTTGGCGGACATGAGGAAGCACACCTCGTCCATCCCGGTGGCGTCCATCCCCAACTCCCCCTCCTTGGGGGTCAGGGAGACCTGAAAGCGGACCTTTGGCATATCCAGCTCCGCCAGCTCCCCCTGGACGCGCTCCTCCAGGGCCCGGGCCGCCGCCCGGCGTTTGGTGGAAAGGGCTTCGCCTTTACACTTAGCTGTTTCCAGGGCCTGGGCCAGCTTTTTCTCCAGCTCGGCCAGGGCGTCGGCGGAGAACTGGATCTGGTCCAGCTCCCGGCGGCACCGGTCCAGGTAGGCCAGCATATCGGCGGTGGTGGGGCCGTATTTTTTGGACAGGCGGTAGAGCTGTTCCAGGCGGGTCTCCACCTCGTCCAGCTCCCCGGGCTCCATGTCCAGCTCCTCCAGGAGGTCCCGGACCCGCTCGGCCAGGTCCCGGGCGGCGTAGCGCAGTTCGTCGGCCTGGTCGGCCAAGGGGGACAGGGCCTCGCTCATCCGGGACCCGGCGCTGAGGGCGTCGCCGGCCCGCTCCAACAGGTCCACCGCCCCGGCGCTGTCCTCGTCCCCGGAGAGGGCGGCGTGGGCGGCGGCGGCGGCGGACATCAGCTTTTCCGCGTTGCGCAGGAGGTCCCGCCGCTGGGTCAGGGCCTCCCGCTCCCCCTCCCGCAGCTCCGCACGCTCCAGCTCGTCGATCTGGAACGCCAGCGTGTCCAGCCGCCGGGCCTTCTCCGACTCGTCCATCTGGAGGGCGGCGATCTGCCGCTTCAGGGCGGTCACGGCCTCGTAGGCGGCCTGGAACTCGGCCAGGGGGCCCTGGTCCAGACCGCCGAAGCCGTCCAGGTAGGAGAGGTGGCAGGCGGGGTCCAGGAGCTGCTGGCCGTCGTGCTGGCCGTGGATGTCCACCAGGTGGTCCCCCAGGGCCTTGAGCTGGGCCACCGTCAGCAGTTGGCCGTTGGCCCGGCAGAGGTTGCGCCCGTCCGCCTGGATCTCCCGGCGCAGGAGCAGTTCCCCGTTCTCGTCGGGGGCGACGGCGTTCTCCCGGAACCAGGCAAGCTCCGGCAGGTCCCGGAACAGGGCCTCCACGCAGGCGGACCTGGCCCCGGTGCGGATCAGGTCCCGGCTGGCGCGGCGGCCCAGGATGGCGCCGATGGCGTCCACCACGATGGACTTGCCCGCGCCGGTCTCCCCAGTGAGGACGTTGAAGCGGCCCTCGAAGGCCATGTCCGCCGACTGGATGACGGCGATATTCTCAATGTGAAGCTGGGCCAGCATGGCCCTCCCCCCTTTTTACGCCAGCATCTCCCGGATGGTGGCGCAGAAGCTCCGGGCGCTCTCCGGGGCGCGCAGGATGAGAAGCACGGTGTCGTCCCCCGCCAGGGAGCCCAGGAGGTCGGGGATGTCCATGCCGTCCAGGGCGGCGCCGGCGGCGGAGCCCAGGCCGGGCATGGTCTTGACCACCACCAGGTTCTGGGCGCAGTCGTAGCTCACCACCCCCTCCCGGAAGATGGTCTTGAGCCGACTGGTGATGTCGGTGACCCCCTTCTGGGCGGAGAGGACGTAGCGGTAGCGGCCCTTCCCGGTGAGTTCCTTCACCAGGTGCAGCTCCTTGATGTCCCGGGAAATGGTGGCCTGGGTGGCCTGGATGCCCCGGCAGCGCAGCTGTTCCAGCAGCTGCTCCTGGGTCTCCACCGCGCAGGACGAGATGATGGATAAAATTTCCCCTTGCCGCTTCGCTTTCATGGCGTTACCCCTTTCCCAACTTTTGATTGATCAGCGCGTAAAAGCTCCGCCCGGTGAGCTTCACCAGCCGGGTCAGCCGCTGGGACTTGGCGATCTCCACCCGGTCGGTGGGCAGGAGCTTAAAGGCCCGCCCGCCGTCCACCGACAGGTAGGCGCTCTTGCGGGAGCCGGCGTCCAGGCGCACGGTGACCAGCCGCTCCGAGTCCAGGACGAAGGGCTTGGCCTGGAGGGCGTGGGCGCAGATGGGGGTGAAGAGGATGCTCCGGGCGGTGGGCTCGATGATGGGCCCGCCCGCCGACATGGAGTAGGCTGTGGAGCCGGTGGGGGTGCTCACGATCACCCCGTCCCCGGCGAACTGGGAGATGAGCACCCGGTCCCCGTAGACCGCCAGGTCCAGCACCCGGGCCACCGCGCCCTTGGTGACCACCGCGTCGTTCAGGGCCACGTCGTGGAAGACCGACTTGTTCCCCCGGAACACCCGCACGTCCAGCATCATCCGCTCCTCGATGGCGTATTTGCCCGCCGGGAGCTTGGACAGCTGGGACAGCTCGCCGTACTCCAGCTCCGCCATGAAGCCCACACTGCCCAGGTTGACCCCCAGAATGGGGACCTTATAGGACTCCGCGTCCTTGGCGGCGTGGAGGATGGTGCCGTCCCCGCCGAAGCAGATCAGGATATCCGCCCGGGCCAGGGCCTTCTTCAGGGGGATGAATTCGATCTCCGGGGGCAGTTCCGCCCGGTCGCTCTCCTCCAGGTCGAAGGGGAGGCACATCAGAACCTCCACCCCCGCCTGCTCCAGGACGCGCCGGGCGCTCCGCGCCGCTTTCAGGCCCCGGTCCCGGTAGGGGTTGGGGCTGAGCACTACTGTCATGTCGTTCCCTCCAGAGCCTCGTGGGAGGCGTCAACTAATTCCTGCAAATTCAATGGCTGTACTGGGGTATCCCTTGCCACCAGGTGGCCCAGGTACTCGATGTTTCCCTCTGGGCCCTTGATAGGTGAAAAGGTTAATGCCTTTACAGCAAAAGAATTGTCGTGGGCATAGGTCAAAAAGTTCTCCAGGACCTCAAAATGGGTCTTTTTGTCCCGGACGACCCCTTTTTTGCCCACCTTTTCCCGGCCCGCCTCGAACTGGGGCTTCACCAGGCAGACCAGCTCCCCGTCCGGTCGCACCACCCCCCGCAGGGCGGGGAGGATCAGGCGCAGGGAGATGAAGGAGACGTCGACGCTGGCGAAGTCCAGCTCCTCGGGGATCTGCTCGCGGGTCAGGTAGCGGGCGTTGGTCCGCTCCAGGGCCACCACCCGGGGGTCGGTGCGGATCTTCCAGTCCAGTTTGCCGTAGCCGGTGTCCACGGCGTAGACCTTGGCGGCGCCGGTCTGGAGCATACAGTCGGAGAAGCCGCCGGTGGAGGCGCCGATGTCGGCGCAGACCTTGCCGGTGAGGTCGATGTGCCAGAGTTTCAGGGCCTTTTCCAGCTTCAGGCCCCCCCGGCTCACGTAGGGGATGGCGGGGCCCTTCACCTCCAGGGCGGTGGACGCCTCCACCGGGGTCCCCGCCTTGGTCACCTTCTGGCCGTCTACCAGCACCAGGCCCGCCATGATGGCGGCCTGGGCCTTTTGGCGGCTCTCGCACAGGCCCCGCTCCACCAGGGCCACGTCCAGGCGTTTTTTATCCATGGCGCAGCACCTCCCGGACCGCCTTGGCGATGCCCTGGGCGTCCAGGCCGCAGAGCGCCCGCAGGGCGTCCACCTTGCCGTGGGTCACAAAGCTGTCGCCGGTGTTCAGGAGCTTCAGCGCCTTGGTCGGCACCCCCTCCAGGGCCAGCCGGGCGGCGATCTGGACGCCCACGCAGCCCTGGGCGGCGCACTCCTCCGCCACCACCAGCCGACCGGTCTCCCGGACGCTGTCCAGCACGGGGGCCAGGTCCAGGGGGGCGAGGCGCTGGAGCTTGACCACCTGGGTCTGGACCCCGTCGGCGGCCAGGGCCTGGGCGGCCTCCAGGGCGGCGTTGGTGGTGACGCCGTAGGTGACCAGGGTGACGTCCGTCCCCGGGCGGAGCACGGAGGCGGCGGTCCCGTCGAAGCCGCCCCGCCAGGCCCCCTCCCCGCCCCGGGGGTAGCGGACGGCCACCGGGCCGTCACAGCGCTCCACCGCCCAGGTCAGCATCTCCTCCAGCTCCTGGAAGCAGGCGGGGGCCAGGAGGGTCATGCCGGGGACGGAGGTGAGGTAGGCCACGTCGAAGAGGCCGTGGTGGGTCTCCCCGTCCTCCCCCACCAGCCCTGCCCGGTCCACCGCCAGGACTACGTGGAGGCGGCTGATGGCTACGTCGTGGAGGAGCATATCGTAGCCCCGCTGGAGGAAGGAGGAGTAGACGGCGAAGACGGGGATCGCCCCCTGCTTGGCCATCCCCGCCGCCATGGCCACGCTGTGGCCCTCGGCGATGCCCACGTCGAAGAAGCGGGCGGGGAAGGTTTGGGCGAAGCCGTCCAGGCCGGTGCCGGAGCGCATGGCGGCGGTGACGGCGCACACCCGGCTGTCCGTCTGGGCCAGGCGGCAAAGGGCCTGGCCAAAGACGGCGGAGTAGTTGGGCTGGGGGGCGCTCTTCAGCGCCCCGGTGGCCAGGTCGAAGGGACCTACGCCGTGGAAGCGGTCCGGGGCGGCCTCGGCGGGGGGATAGCCCTTCCCCTTGGTGGTCCGCACGTGGAGCAGGACGGGGCCGGGGACCTCCTCTTTGGCGTAGCGCAGGAGGCGGGTGAGGAGTTTGAGGTTGTGGCCGTCCACCGGGCCCATGTAGGTGAAGCCCATGTCCTCGAACATACTGCAGGGCAGCAGTACGTCCTTCACCGCCGTCTTGATCTTGTGGGTCATCTTGTAGAAGCCGCGGCCCAGGGCGGTGGCCTTGGTGACCCGGCGATAGGCCTTTTTGAAGCGGAGATACTGGGGCTTGAGGCGCTGGTGGGCCAGGTGCTGGGCGACGCCGCCCACGTTTTTGGTGATGGACATCCCGTTGTCGTTGAGGATGACGATCAGCGGCTCACCGCTCTGCCCCGCGTCGGACAGGCCCTCGTAGGCCAGGCCGCCGGTGAGGGCCCCGTCCCCAAGGAGGGCGAGGACGTGGTAGTCCCCCCTCAGCAGGGTCCGGGCCCGGGCCATGCCCAGGGCCACGGAGATGGAGTTGGAGGCGTGGCCGGCGATGAAGGCGTCGGCGGCGCTCTCGCTGGGCTTGGGGTAGCCCGCCACGCCGCCCAAGGAGCGGAGGGTGGCGAACTGGGGGGCGCGGTCGGTGAGGAGCTTGTGGCTGTAACACTGGTGGCCCACGTCGAAGACCAGGCGGTCCCGGTAGAGGTCAAAGACCCGGTGGATGGCCACGGTGAGCTCCACAGCCCCCAGGCTGGAGGCCAGGTGGCCGCCGGTGGCCGACACGGTGCGCAAAATGACGCCCCGGAGGTGGTCGCACAGGTCCTCCGCCTCCTGGTCGCTCAGGTTTTTCACATCCAGCTGGTCATAGGCTGTCACTTGTCTCACCTGCCTTTTTTCGGGGTCCGATCCGTCAGTACGCCCGTTGGGCCAGCCGCTCCGCCAGCCAGCGGAGGAAGGCCGGGTCCCCCCGCCAGGCCGCCCGGTCCAGGGCCTCCTGGGCGAGGCGGCTGTGGCGCTGGATAAACGCCTCGCACCTCTCCGGCCCCGCCAGGGTGAGGTAGGTGGTCTTGCCCTGCTGGGCGTCCGAGCCGATGGGCTTGCCCAGGGTCTCCGGGGTGCTGGTGGCGTCCAACACGTCGTCCCGGATCTGAAAGGCCAGACCCAGGTGGGTGGCGTAGTCCCGGGCGGCGGCCAGGCAGGCCGGGTCCACGTCCGCCCGGCAGCCCGTGGCGGCGATCACCCCCATGGCGCAGGCCGCCCGGAGCAGAGCGCCGGTCTTGTGGTCGTGGACGCGGTCGAGGGCCTCCAGGCTGTCCGGGCCGTCCGTCCCCAGGGTGTCCCAGTACTGGCCCAGGCACATTCCCCCCTCCCCCGCGGCCTCCGCCAGGGCGAGGGCGGCCTGGCGGGGGGCCTCCCCGGAGGAGAAGCCGTCGGCCTGGAGGATGGTGCGGAAGGCGGCGGACTGGAGGGCGTCTCCGGCCAGGACGGCGGCGGTCTCGCCGTAGACCTTGTGACAGGTGGGCTTGCCCCGGCGCAGGTCGTCGTCGTCCATGCAGGGCAGGTCGTCGTGGATGAGGGAGTAGGTGTGGAGCATCTCCACGGCGCAGCCGAAGTCCAGGGCCATCTCCGCCGGGGCCCCGGCGGCCTCGCAGAAGGCCAGGGCCAGCACCGGGCGGAGGCGCTTGCCCCCGGCCAGGAGGCTGTAACGCATCACTTCAAAGAGGCCGTCGCCGGGGAAGAACTGGGCCAGCCGGTCCTCCACCAGAGCCTTGTGGGCCTTGTAGCGCGCCTCGTGGGTCATAGCTCCAGGTCCTCCATGGGGGTCTCCTTGGGCTCCCCGTCCGGGCTCCGGGTGAGCTTGGTGACCTGCTGTTCCGCCTTGTCCAGCAGGGTGGTACACTGCTTCAGGAGCTTGGTGCCCTCGGCAAAGAGGGTCAAAGACTCCTCCAGGGGAGCCTCCCCCCGCTCCATGGAGGCGACGATCTCCTCCAGGCGGGCCATGGCCTGCTCAAAGCTCAGTTTCTTTTCCGCCATCTCACTCATCCTTTCTCTACCCGGCAGGGGACGGCGCCGTCCCACAGCCGCAGGTCGAACCGATCTCCCTCCCCCAGCTCCTTGGCCGAGGTCACCACCCGCTCCCCCTTCTGGGGAATGGCGTAGCCCCGGCTGAGCACCTTCAGGGGGCTCAGGGCGTCCAGCTTGGCGGCGGCGGCGGCGAACCGCTCCCGCTCCCCCGCCAGCCGCCCGGCCAGGGCGGCGGCCAGCCGCTCCCCCTGGCGGTCCAGGAGCATCCGCCGGTCCTCCAGCAGACCGGTGGGGTCCGTCAGCGCCCGGCTCCCGGCCAGACGGCGCAGGCGCTCCCGGGCCAGGGTCAGCTCCCGGCCCGCGCGCTGGCGGAGGCGGGCGTCGGCCTGGGCCAGAAAGGCGTAGACGTCGTTCTGGTCGGGCACCGCCAGCTCGGCGGCGTTGGAGGGGGTGGCCGCCCGGAGGTCGGCCACCAGGTCGGAGATGGTCACGTCCGGCTCGTGGCCCACGGCGGAGATCACGGGGATCTCCGAGCGGGCGATGGCCCGGGCCACGATCTCCTCATTGAAGCACCACAGGTCCTCCATGGACCCGCCGCCCCGTCCGGTGATGATCAGGTCGGCCACCCGGTGGGCGTTGGCGTAGTCGATGGCCCGGCTGATCTCCCCGGCGGCCTCCTCCCCCTGGACCCGCACCGGGAGGACGCGGACCTTCGCCAGGGGCCACCGAGCCCCCAGGATCCGCAGCATATCCCGCACCGCCGCCCCCACCGGGGAGGTGACCAGGGCGATCGTGTGGGGATAGGCGGGGATGGGCTTTTTCCGGGCCAGGTCAAAAAGGCCCTCCGCCTGAAGCTTGGCCTTGAGCCGCTCAAAGGCGGCGTGGAGGTCCCCCACCCCGTCCGGGGTCATGGCGGAGACGTAGAGCTGGTAGACCCCATCCCGGGGGAAGACCCCCACCCGGCCCATGGCGATGACCTTCATGCCATTCTGGGGCCGGAAGCGCAGGTGGATGGCGCTGCCCTTGAACATGACGCACTTCAGGGACCCTGTCTCGTCCTTCAGGGAGAAGTAGTGGTGGCCGGAGGGGTAGGCCTTGTAGTTGGACACCTCCCCCCGGACGGTGAGGGCGGCCAGGCCCGCGTCGCTGTCCAGCAGGTCCTTGATATACTCGTTGAGGGCGGTGACGGTGTAGATGTAGTTAGGCTCCATGGTCTGCCTCCCACGCCCGATAGGTCAGGATCGCCGACCCCATGGCGTTGTCGGTGGAATACTCCGGCGGGGCGAACACCGCCTGACAGAACTCGGTTAGGAGATAGCGCAGGCGCCGGTTGGACGCCACACCCCCGGAGCAGAGCACCGGCAGGCCGGGCTCGGCGCTCTGGGCCGCCGCCGTCACCCGGCAGATCACATCAACCAGGGTGTCCAGCGCGAAGCGGGCGATCTCAGCGGGGGCCTCCCCCGCCTCCGCCAGGGCTTTGACCTGGTTCTCCATGCCGGAGAGGGAGAAGGTAAAGTTATTCACCTTGACAGGGTACGGCTTCACCCGCCCCACCGCCTCCTGGGACAGGGCGTCCAGAGCGGGGCCGGCGGGAAAGGCCAGGCCCAGCAGGACCCCGGTCCGGTCGATGAGCTGGCCGGCGGAGAGGTCGGCGGCCCCGCCCAGCTTCTCCGCCGTGACGGCGGACCCCCGTGGGGTGACCTTCAGCAGCTCGGTGGTGCCCCCGGACAGGTGCCAGGCCAGGAAGGGCTTGTCCAAAAGCTCCGGGTGACCCGCCCCCCAGGCGGCGGCGGCCAGGTGGCCCTGCTGATGGCTCCAGGGGTAGAAGGGCACGCCCAGGGCCGCGGCCAGCGTTCTGGCCTGGCCGCTCCCGGCCAGAAAGCAGGGCATATAGGAGCCCGCCACCTCCCGGGGGGCGGTGCTGGCCCCGACCGCCGCGATCTCCCCGGGGTTTTGGGCGAACAGCGCCTGCGTCAGGTCGGGCAGACGCTTCACGTGCTGGAACAGGGCCTCCTGCTGGCGCAGGCCCAGGGCCCCGGCGGGCACCTCCAGGAGCTTTTTGGCCTGGTACTGCCCCTGGGGGGCATAGTAGGCCACGGAGGTGGTGTAGTTGCTGGTGTCAAAGGCCAGAGCGCCCTTCATTCCGCCGTCTCCCCCGCCGAGTCCGGCGCGTCGTTTTTGTCCTCCTGGTCCACCACTTCCCGCATGAAGGTGCCCAGGATGCCGTTGATGAAGGCGCAGGCCTCCTGGGACTCGTAGCCCTTGGCGATCTCCACCGCCTCGTCGATGGCGGCGGAGTTGGGGACGTCGGGCATGTATAAGATCTCATACATACACGCCCGCATCACCGCCACCGCCACCCGGTCGATGCGGGAGAAGCGCCAGCCCTGGGCGTAGCGCTCGATGTAGCCGTCCAGTTCCTGGGCGTGCTGGTAGACCCCCAGGACCAGGGACTCGATGTACGCCTTCTGTCTGGCGTTGGGGAACTGGGCGTACAGGGGCTCCTCCTCCCCCAGGCGCTGGAACGCCTCGGGGGTGAGAAATTCCTCCAGGAGGCTCTGGGCGCTCTCCTGGGAGAAGCTCAGCTCAAAGATGAAGTGGATGGCGATCTCGCGGGCGTTGCTTCGTGTCATAGCGGCGACCTCCTCTTCCCGGGATGGCAGGCTCCCCCAGGATAGACAGCATAATTATACACGACAACGGGGGAAAAAGAAACCCCCAAAAGGGAAAAATCCGCCCCCGGCCCGCCCCGGGCGCAAGGGGCAGAAAAGAGCGCCGGAGAAGCTCTCCGGCGCTCTCGCTCACGTTGGGGTCACTGGCGCTTTTCCCGGGGCTCCCGGCGGAAGCTGATCCCGGCCACCTGGATGTTGACCCGGCTGACCTCCATGCCGCTGGTGCTGGACACGGCGGTCATCACCGCCTGCTGGACCTTCTTGGCCACGTCGGGGATGGAGAAGCCGTACTGGATGAGGATGGAGATGTCCACCAGCACCTGCCCGTTGACCACGGAGAGGCGGACGCCCTTGGAGTAGACCTTCCGGCCCATCAGCTCGGCAAGGTCGGAGGAGAGGTTGGCGGCCAGACTGCTGACCCCCTCCACCTCCAGGGCGGCGGAGGCGGCCACCACCGCCAGGACCTCGTCGGCGATGTGGATGGTACCCATCTCGTCGGGATAGGAGATATACTCTCTCGTCTCACTCATGATGAAGCGCTCCTTTTCAACGCGGCACCGGGCCGGTCCATTTGGAATGTCCAAGGTCTATTATATCATAGATCCTGGAATTGACAATGGTATTTTGGGAGTTTTTTTCCGCGCCGCGCTCCCCTGCCCCGGTCCGGTCAGTCCAAGGGGAGGCCGACGGGGTAGTCCACAGGCTCCGCGGGGGCCTGTTCTGCGGGAACTTCTGAAGGGGTCTGCTCCGCGGGAGGTTGCTCCGACGGGGCTTCCGAGGGGGTCTGCTCCGTTGGGGCCTCTGGGGTGGGCGTCGTGGAGGCGGGGTCGTCCGGGGCGGGGACGACGGGCTCCGGGGCCTCCTGGGCGTTGAGGTAGCGGATGATCCCCTGGGCGATCCCCTGGGCCATGCGGGTCTGGTATGCCTCGTCCCGCAGGCGGGCCAGCTCCTCCGGGCAGGTCATGAAGCCGGTCTCCACCAGGGCGGCGGGCATGGTGGTCTCCCGCACCACCACGAAGTTGGCCGACTCGATTCCCCGGTCCACCGAGCCGGTGAAGGCGCAGATCGCGTCCTGCAGGGTCTGGGCCAGGGCCTTGCCCGTCTCGCTGCCGGGGTAGTGGTAGACGTAGGTGCCCTGGAAGTCGGGTTTGTGGTCGGCGGCGTTGCAGTGGATGCTCACGAAGAGGTCCGCCCCCGCCTCGTTGGCGACCCCCGCCCGGTCGTAGAGGTCCATGTACACGTCCTCCCGGCGGGTCATCAGGGTGCGGTAGCCCAGGGCGTTCAGGATGGTCTCCACCTTTTGGGTCATGGACAGGGTCAGGTCCTTCTCCGCCGTCTTTTCGTAGTAGGCCCCGGAGGCGGAGCCGCCGTGGCCCGCGTCCAGGACGATCAGGCGGGACTGGGGGGCGACGGGAGTTTCCAGGGGGGCCAGGAGCTCGCCGTAGCGCTGGTCTATGTAGGATCGCTGGGACACCGAGGCGGTGTAGCTGGTCTGGTCCCAGCCCACCAGGCAGTCCAGGGTCTCGGAGAAGAAGCGGGCGGGGACCATGGTGTAACCCTGGCCCTCATAGGACAGGATGGTGGCGGGGACCCCGTCGGGCAGGGCCTGGACGAGGCCGTCCACCTCCGCCGTGGCGGAGCCCAGGGTGAGCAGGATGTCCCGCTCCGCCCGGGTGACCCGCACCTGGCTGTCGTCGGGGAGCCACTCCACCTCCGCCCCCAGGCCCTCCGCCAGCAGGCGGAGGGGGGCCAGGGTGCGCCCGCCCAGGATGACCCCGGGCATCTCCCCGGAGATGGGCTGGCCGTCCAGGGTGAGCTGGACCAGGGGCAGGTCCTGGGGGTCGTCGTAGCGGTCGTCTTGATAGTTATAGGCCGCGGCGCTGAGAAAGCCGTTGGGCGCGGCGGCGTGGACCTCCGGCCCCAGGCCGACCAGCAGGGCCAGGGCGAACAGGAGGGATAGGGCGCGCTTCATAGGGGTCGCCTCTTTTCGACGGGGTTTCCCCTATTGTAACGAACTTTTCATCCCGGGTCAAGGCGCGGTGGCTTCCTTTTTTTACCCATCCTGGCCGGTCCGGGTGAAGGGGGCCAGCTCCAGGCGGAGGAACCAGCCCTGGCCGTGCCGACACACCGGGCAGGAGGCGGGGGCCACGGTGCTGTGGACGATCTGGCCGCAGTTGAGGCAGATCCAGCCCGTCTCCACCTCGGACACGAAGAGCTTGTCCTCCTCCAGCAGGTCGGCGAAGTAGGCGAAGCGCTGGGCGTGGGTCCGCTCGATGCCGCCGATCATGGTGAAGGTGTGGGCGATGGCGTCAAAGCCCTCCTGGGCGGCCGCCTGAGAGAAGGCGGCGTAGACCGCGTCGTGCTCCTCGTTCTCGTGGCGGACGGCGGCCTTCAGGTTGTCCAGCATATCGCCGGAGAGGTCCACCGGGTAGTCCCCGTCCACGGGGATGGTCTGGCCTGCCAGGGGCTCCAGGAGCTTGTAGAACACCTCGGCGTGCTCCTTCTCCTGGTCGGCGGTAAACAGGAACACCTGCTCCAGCACCTCCAGGCCCTTGCGCTTGGCCAGGCCTGCGGCGTAGGTGTAGCGGCTCCGGGCCTGGCTCTCCCCGGCGAAGGCCCGCATGAGGTTGAAGCGAGTCTCGCTGTTTTCCAAGTTCACGGACATGAAAACTCCCCCTTATCGGCTCGATAAGAGGGAGTTTTTCCAGCTTATGGGGGTTTTATGCGTCCAGCCGCTGGGCGATGGCGTCCAGGAAGCCCTGGGTGGTGACCTTCCGGGCGGGGGTCTCCCCCTCCCAGAGACCGGCCAGGTCACCGGTCATCACGCCGCTCTCGATGGTGTCGATACAGGCCCGCTCCAGGCGGCGGGCGAAGTCGGAGAGGGCCTGGTTGCCGTCCAGCTCCCCCCGCTTGGCCAGGGCGCCGGTCCAGGCGAAGATGGTGGCCATGGGGTTGGTGGAGGTTTCCTCTCCCTTCAGGTGGCGGTAGTAGTGGCGGGTGACGGTGCCGTGGGCGGCCTCGTACTCGTACTTCCCGTCCGGGCTCACCAGCACGGAGGTCATCATGGCCAGGGAGCCGAAGGCGGTGGAGACCATGTCGCTCATCACGTCGCCGTCGTAGTT
>CANQMK010000040.1 GCA_947624895.1 uncultured Oscillospiraceae bacterium
AGATCCTTCGCCGTGGGCGCGGTGACCGTGGCCGCGGCCTGGGCGATGGTGACGGTGACGCAGGCGGGGGCGGTGTCCTTGTGGTCCACGTCGCCCTGGACCTTCCACCAGACGTAGTAGGTCCCGGCGTTGGTGGCGGTGGGGATGGCCGCGTCGAACACCTCGCCACCGGGCTGGGTCTCGGCGCTGGCGCCCAGGGCGTATTTCATGATGCCGTGGGCTGTCTCGCCCGCGGTCACCAGCGCCTGGTCCACGCCGGTGTAGGTGAGGCCCTCCTTCGCCGTGGGCTCGGTGGTGACGGTGGCCATCACCTTCTGGATGGTGAACGTCTGGGTCGTGTTGGCGCAGCCGACCAGGGTGTAGTTGCCCTGGGCTGCGCCGGTGAGGGCGGTGGCGGTGGCGGTGTAGGCGCCGACTTCGATGGCTTCAGCCGCCCCGTCGTCGCCGTCGGACTTCACCTGTACCGTCACGGTGACGTCGTCACCGTCCAGCGCCTTGTTGCTGACCGTGGCGGCGGGGGTGTGGGCCGCGCCGGTGTAGTCCACGGTGAAGGTCGCGCCGCCGTCCAGCGTCCAGGCGAGGGTGACCACTCTCGGGGAGATGGTGACGCCGCCCTGGATCGTCGCGTCGGGGTCGGTCTCCTCCACGCTGTAATACTGCACATCCAGGCCAGTTTTGTTGATATGGCTGAGGGCCACCGTGTCATACTTCTTCGCGTCCGCGGCAGACAGGGTGCCGGTGGCGGTGAGGGTCACGTCATCGTCCGCCACAAGGCCCACGGGCGTGAGGGTCACGTCAATGGTGCTCTCGCCGTTGTACGGCCTGCCCGCGGCGGTGACGGTATAGGTGAGCGTCTTGGGCGTCACGGTCACAGTCTTCTCGCCGCTCCCCTTGGCGATGTTGGTGTTCCCGCTGTACTGGGCGGTGACGGTGGAGGTGCCGGTCTCGCCAAACAGCTGCTTCTGCAAGGCGGTGTCCGCGCCTTCGATCGTCAGGGTCGCCGTGCCGTTCTCCACGGCCACGGCCTCGCCCAGGGTTGCCTCGCCCACCTGGAACGTCACGGTGCCGGTGAATTTATCCTTGCCGATCGCGCCGGAGGTCACCGCCGCCGTCAGCGTGATGGCGCTGCCGTAGGTGGGAGTCTCGTCGACGGACCTGGCGGAGACGGTCACCATGGGGGTGGCCTGGGCGATGGTGACGTCTATCTTGGCGGGGGCGGCGTCGGTGTGGTTGGCGTCCCCGGTGACCTTGTACCAGACCTCATAGGTCTTCGCCTCGGTGCCCTGGGGGATGCTGTCGGAATACGTCCCGCCCTGGCTGTCGCTGTACGTCATGGTCCCGTCGTCAGTGGAACCAGCTTCGGCCAGCGCCTGGGCCTCGCCGGTGTAGGTGAGCTCCAGCGCCGTGGGCGGAGTCACCCCAGGGGCGGCCTTGTGGATGGTGGCGGTGATGGACTGGGCCGCCGTGTCGTTGTGGTTGGCGTCGCCATCGACATAGTACCAGACCTTATACTCCTTGGCCTCCGTGCCGGTGATTTGCGCGGCCTCCGTTTTCCACTGGCTGTCGCCGTCGCTGGGGGCCGACTCGCCCACATAATACTTCATCGTGCCGCCGGTGGCCGTGCCCGCGTCGTCGATCAACTGTTGGGCCACGCCGGTGTAGGTCAGATCCTTCTTCGCCGTGGGCGCGGTGGCGGAGCTCTCGGCCTTGGCGATGGTGACCTCCGTGCCGTCCGAGACATGATCCTCATAGCCCTCGCGCTGAACGGTCACGGTCACCTTATAGGTGCCCGCGTCGGTGGCCTTGTTCTCTGTGCCGACTTCTGAATAATCGTCGCCGGTGCCCTTCTTCTCCACCTTGTATTCAATCGTGTCGGAAACTTCGTTGCCGCTCACTGTTACAAGCTCAAGCGGCGAACCCGTATATTTCAAATCGTCTTTTGCCGTTACCTCTATCCCGGTGATCGTCGCCTTTTGGACTTCGCCTGTGGCCGTGGAGGTAAGCGAGCCGGTGTAATCGGGGTCATCTGCCGTTACGACGACCTGGATGGTCTTGCCTACATCGGCGACTGTCAGCGTGTATGTGTTTTCGGTCGCGCCGCCAATATTGGTGTAACCGCCGTCGTCGCCCGACCTCTGCCACTGATAGGTAAAGTTGATACTGTTCGGCTCGACCGCCGTTGTGACTGCCGTAAGCTGCTGACCGAATACCGCCTGACCGTCGATCGTCACCGTGCCGGTGATCGTTGTCGGCGTGAACGCCGGTACATTGACCTCTTTTATCTCCGACGCGAACGCCTCATCGGGTACCGCCTTCGCGCGTACCTCGTATGTTTTATTCGGCGCGACCTCGAACTCCTCTGCCGTGCAGTCTTTCCACGCGTCGGTGTTGCCGTCCGTCTTTTCGCGGTACTCCATTGTCGTGTCTGTGCCGGTGATCTTACCGTTGCCGTCATGGGTCGTCGGCGCTACGCCGGTAGGTCCAACCGGCGCGGCAGGACGCGTGGGTAAAGTCCTGCTCCACGAGGTGCTGTCGGAGTGGTTTTCATCGCTTCCCTTTTTAATGATACTTACATATCTACCTATGTAGTTTACCACGCTGAGCTTGCCGTCCTCCGGGAAAACATATTGCAGATTTAGTGTATAGCTCGCGCCGATTTCAAAGCCGATCAGCGTTTCGTTTACATAATCGATGGAGAGCACCGGCGTTTTCTCAAACAACTTAGAAATCCCAAACTTAACATTAAGCGTCAAATCACTATCGCTGTCAAGGCTCATAAGCGAATACTGCGGCGTTTTTTCGGTCGCCGTAACCGTGATCGTATACTCGCCGGATTTAGGTCCCGTGGGTATCGTCAGTATATTATCTTCTATGGTAGCTACCGTGTCGCCTAAACTGCTTTGGTCGCTTATTACATACGTGAAACTCCCCTCGGAACCCTCGGGAATTTCGAACGCTTTCTTCATGCACTCGTCCAAATTCGCCGTGATCGGCACTTCGTATCCGTAAGAACTATAAATATCAAGATCATAGGTGAGATGGCATTCTCCGGTGGCGCCGGATGTAATAGAGCCCACGGCGTACACCGTCATATCCTCGGTGATGGGGGTTCCCGCTTCAAACTCTTCACCGTTGGTCTCCTGGGTTTTTACCCACTTTTTTTATTAAAATTCTCACCTTCGGGATTTTCGGGCATTTCCACAGTGCCGTTCGGGTTTGTGTACTTCGCTGCGTAATTTTCGTTATCCTTTGTTGCAAACGTGACCTTCAGAACCTTTTTGCTTGTGTCACTCGTAAACACGGGGTAGTTGTCCCCGCCCTCACCGAGCTTCTGTCCCCACACCTGCTCGGGCGTATCCTGACCGTTTTGCAAAAGCCATGCCACTTCGCCGGACTTAAATTCTTCAGCTGTTTTTGCCGTGCCGACACCTTCCGCGCCGCAAGTGTTGAGGTAGTAGCAGTTTGAAACGCTGCTGCTATTAAGTCCCACAATGCCGCCTACATTGGGGCCGCCATTGTTGCTCACCGTGCCTATATTATAGCAATTTTCAATGCTGCCGTTTTTGTTACTTCCCGCAATGCCGCCTGCATCGTCGCCGTGAACCGTGCCTGAGTAATAACAGTTTTTAATGCTTCCGTTGTTTTGTCCCACAATACCGCCCGTAAATAAACCGTTGGCAACGTTGCCCGAAACAATCAGATTTTTGATCGTACCGGAGTTCTGCCCAAACAGACCTGAATAATAGTTTAGAGTATTTATATAAACTCCGCTTATCGTGAAGTTGCAGCCGTCAAACGTGCCTTGAAATGGATGGTCTTGATAATTTCCGATTGACACTTTAATCTGCATTCCAATCGGCGTCCATTCTTCACTGCCGCCGAGATCTATACTCGCCATCAGCTTAAAATACTCGCCGCTTCCGCCGTCCTCATCAGCGTCGATATAATCCCGGAACGCTTTCAGATCGGTAGAGTTCGCGATTTCGTAAGGAGAACCCTCGCTGCCATTGCCGCCCGAACCCTCAAAGTTCGCAATCGCCATCGGCACGTCCTCCAGGGCGATCGGCTCCGGCTCCTCGGCGGGGGCCTCCGTCTCCTGGGCGGGCTCCGCCGCCTCGACGGGGGCCTCTGCCTCCTTGGCGGCCTCCTCCGCCTCCTGGGCGGCTTCCTCTGCCGCCTCGGCGGGCTCCTCCGGCTCCTCTGTGGGCTGTTCCGCCACCTCGACGGGCTCCTCCGCCGCCTCGGTGGGGGCGGGGGTTTCTACCGCGTCCGCCGGGGCGGGCTCCTCGGCCAGCGCCAGCCCCGTGGTGGGAAGGTACGACGCGCAAAGGCACAGCGCCAGCGCCAGGGAAAGTATTTTCCGCTTCATATCCACGCCTCCTATTGATCTCCGCTTGGGTCATTCCTATGTCCTGCGTGCCGCCCCGCGGGCGGCGGAGAATGGCATACGCATTGAGTATATTATACCGCAGGACTGCCCGGGTCGGGCGTGTCAATCAGGTCGGTTTCCCGGTTGATTGAGAAAAAATACCAGGAGAGGCGGCGATTTTACGCCACAGGCGTGTCATAAGCCACACCATTTCCCACACCGGGCCGCAAAATCGTCCAGGAAGGGGCGGGGGCAAAAAAAGGCCGTCCGGCGGATGCCGGACGGCCTTTCGTGCTGGGGTATGGACTTGCTAGGTCAGCCGCGGGAGGGCCCGCAGGCTTCTCGCTTCGCTCAGATGAGCTTGAGGAAGCGGCTCATGATGGTGGCGGTCTCAGCGCGGCTGGCGGCGGCGGTGGGATCCAGGTCGCCCGCGCCCTTGCCCTGGAGCAGGCCGGCGGCCACGGCCCAGGTCATGGCCTCAGAGGCCCAGCTGTCCACTTCGCCCGCGTCCACGAACCGGCTCAGGTCAGCCGTGGCGGAGACGTCCAGGTCCAGGAGCTTGGCGTAGCGGTAGAGCATGGTGGCCAACTGCTCACGGGTGATGGCCTGGTCGGGGGCGAAGACGGTCTCGGACAGGCCGTTCACCACGCCGGCGGCGGCGGCCCACGCTACGGCGTCGGCGCACCAGCTGCCCTGGGTGTCGGTGAAGTTACCGGTCATGCCGTCCTTGCCCTGGGACAGGTTGAACAGCATCTGGGCCATGGCGCCGCGGGTGATGGCGGAGTCCATGTCAAAGATGTGCTGGGTCTGGCTCACGCCCTGGACCACGTTCATGGCGGCCATGGCGTTGATGGCGGCCTCGGCCCAGTGGCCGGCGGGCACGTCCTCGAACTTGTAGGCCAGGTCGGGGGTCTGGGCGGGGATGACCACCTTGGCCACGACCTCGCCAGCCTCGTCGGTGACGGTGACGGTCTTGCCGCCGGCGGTGGAGGTGACGGTGGTGACCTTATCGCCGTTCTCGTTCACGTCGGTCTGGGAGCCGGGAGCGGTGGTCTGGGTGTGGGTGCCGGTGCTGGTGGTGGAGCCGCCGGTGTGGGTGCCGGTGGCCACGCCGCCGGTCTTGGCGGTGACGGTGATCTCCAGGCTGTCGGAGAAGCCGCCGTTGTCGGTGGTGGCGGTGACGGTGGCCTTGCCGGCCTTCACGCCGGTGACCACGCCGTCAGAGACGGTGAGGATGCTCTCGTCGCTGGAGGTCCAGGTGACGTGCTTGTCGGTGGCGTTGTCAGGCTGGACGTTGGCGGTGAGGGTGATGGTCTCGCCCACCTGGACGGTGTTCCGGCCGGTGAGGATCACGCCGGTGACCGCCACGGGCTCGTCGGGCGTGTCGGGCTCGTCGTCGGTCTTGCTGCCGGTGGCGGGGGTGAAGGCGGCGGCGGCGGTGTTCAGAGCCGCGACGGCGGCGTCCACCTCAGCCTGGGTCCCGGCGTTGAGGGCGACCTTGGCGGTGGCGATGGCGGTCTGCAGGGCGTCGATGGCGGACTGGGTGGCCCAGGTCTTGTCGGTGGCCACGTCGGTGCCGTCTTCGCTGGCGACCACGCCCACCAGCTTGGCCGTGGCGGCGTCGATGGCGGCCTGGAGCGCGGTGGTGTCGGGCTTCTCAGGCGTGACGGGCGTGTCGGTCTTGCCGCCGGTGGCGGGCTTGAAGTCTTCGGTGGCGGCCTTGATGGCGGCCTCGGCGGCGTCCACGGCCTCCTGGGTCTCGGCGGTGAGGGCGGCCTTGGCGGTGGCGATGGCGGTCTGCAGGGCGTCGATGGCGGACTGGGTGGCCCAGGTCTTGTCGGTGGGCACGTCCTTGCCGTCGGCGCTGGCGACCACGCCCTCCAGCTTGGCCTCGGCGGCGTCGATGGCGGCCTGGAGCGCGGCGGTGTTGGGCTTCTCAGGCGTGACGGGCGTGTCGGTCTTGCCGCCGGTGGCGGGCTTGAAGTCTTCGGTGGCGACCTTGAGCGCGGCCTCGGCGGCGTCCACGGCCTCCTGGGTCTCGGCGGTGAGGGCGGCCTTGGCGGTCTCGATGGCGGCCTTCAGGGTGTCGATGGCGGACTGAGTGGCCCAGGTCTTGTCGGAGGTCACGTCCTTGCCGTCGGCGCTGGCGACCACGCCCTCCAGCTTGGCCTCGGCGGCGTCGATGGCGGCCTGAAGCTTGGCGGTGTTGGGCTTCTCAGGCGTGGGCGCCTCAAAGGCCTTGATGACCACCTTCAGGGGGTTGGGGGTGATGTTCTGGAAGTTGGCGTTCACCCGGACACGCACCTCATAGGTGGCGGGGGCCAGGCCCTCGGCGATCACCTTGCCGTCCTTGACGGTGAACTCGTGCCAGTCGGGGTCGTTGGTGGCGGAGTACAGATAGGTGGTGCCCTCCACGGGGTCGTTGATCTGGATGGAGCCGGTGGCGACCTCAGCGGTGGGCTGGGTGACGGTCACCTGGTCCTCGGTCATGGGGGCGGGGGCGGAGAGCTTGTTGACGACCAGCTTGATGGTCTTGGTCACGCCGCCGCTCTTGAGGGTGATGGTGGCTTCCTCGCCGTCCGTGCTGGCCCGCTTGGGGGTGACGGTCAACTTGCCATCGGCGTAGGTCATGGTCGCCAGCGGGATGTTGTTCAGGCTGGCGGTGACGGGATGCCCGGCGGGGGTGGTGGTGACAGTGAGGTTGGCGGTGGTCTGGCCGGTGATGGTCAGGGTGTCTTCCTCAAGGGTCACGTTGTTGGCCGGGGTCAACTCCACGTTGATGGCGGTGACGTCGGACTTGGTGACGGTGACGGTGAACTTCACCGTCTGGGCCTTCACGGTCTTGTCGGTGGAGGAGATGGTGCAGGTGTAGGTGCCCGCGTCGGCCTCGGTCACATTCTCCTTGGTGTAGGCGTCGGTCTTGGAGAGGACTTCGGTGACCTCGGTGTCCTTGGTCCAGGAGTAGACCAGGTCGCCGCTGTCCTTGGTGATGGAGGCCACGACGGCCAGGTTCAGGGTCGCGCCCTCGGTCAGGGCGGTCGTCGCGTTCACGTTGGGCGCGCGCCGGGCGGTGATGGCCTTGGTCGCGGTGCCGTGGACGGTGGCGGTGGTGGTGGCGGGCTCACTGGCCAGCCACTTATCCGTCACCGCGTCGCTCTTGGCGGTGAAGGTGTAGGTCACTTCGTCCGTGGTGGTGTTTGCGGGCAGGGTGGCCGTCCAGACGTTCTCGCCGTCCTGCTTGGTGAGTTTGACGCCCTCCTTGTCGCAGGTGAGGGAGACATCCGCGCCCGTGGGCGCGGGCTTCTCCGTCACGGCGATGGTGACCTCGCCGCCGTTGGAGTCCATCTCATCGGGGTCCACTTCCACCGTCAGGGTGGGCTTGCCCACTTTCACTTCGATGGTCACGGTGGCGCTGACGGGTTTCCGGGTGGGGAGGAGCTTGTTGTCATGCTCCTGGGCGAACTCTTTTTCGATCCGAAGGATCTCCGAGTCCGCTTGGCTGGTGGCCCTCACAACAGCGGTGCCCGCCTTCAGGGGGGTCACCTTGCCGTCTTCTCCCACGTTGACAACGCCGTTGTCCTCATCCACGCTCCAGGTGACATTCTGATAGTCGCTGTCCGCGCCCGCCTTATCCTTCACTGTGGCTTTGAGGGTGACCGCAGCATCGCCCATATTCATAGTGAAGTCCTTCCGGTCGATGGTGACCGAGGCGATATAGGGCATCACGTCGATCTGGCAAGTAGCGCTCTTCTCATCTGCGCCATTGTTTACCGTGGTGGCGGTGACGGTAGCGGTGCCCTCCTTCTTAGCGGTGACGATGCCGGAGGTCGCGTCCACCGTGGCAAACGCCTGATGATCCGCATCGATGGAGAAGGCGATCTGGGGGTCAGTGGCGTCGCTCGGCGTCACGTTTGCCACCAACTGCCACTGGCTGGGACGATCCGCGTCGGCGCCCGGGTTTTCGGGGCCGCCCATTTCGCCGTCGCCGCCCTCATAGATGACGTGGAGGCTGTGGACGAACTCGACCTTATTCACCAGGACGTAGGTCACGGTGACCTCGGCGGGCTCGCTCTCGTCCTTGCCCGTCTCGGTGGCGGTCACGTTGAAGGTGGCCGTGGTTTTGTCCGGGGTGGGGAGCTTCGTCGTGTCGATGGTGAAGGAGAGGGTGGTTTCCTCCACGGTGCCGGTGAGGGGCGTGCCGTCGCCGTCCTTGGCGTAGAGCTTATAGGTGGTGCCCTCGGCGGGGGCGGCCTTCAGGGTGAACTCTACGTGGCCGGAGGTCAGGTCCTTCTTGACCAGGTTGTAGTTGGCGCCGTCGGTGTCGGTGTCGGTGTCGAACACGGGCGCGGGGGTCTTCTCGTCGGGGGTGGTGGAGGACGCTTTCACCGTCGCGGTGGCGGTGGCCGTCTTGCCGGTGTATTTTTCACCGTCGCCCTCGGCGTAGACCGTGATCTCCTTGCCGGCGTCCGCCTCTTGGACTTCATAGGTGTTCGTCTTGCTGGACGCCGCAACGCCACCCACGGTCCAGGTGAAGGTCAAATCGCTGGTGTCCTCGATGCCGTCCACCTTGGCGGTCAGGGTGTCGCCCACCTTGGGGGCGCCATCTGTGCCGGTGCCATCCTCGATCGTGACCGTCTTGTCGTTAATGTCGGTCGGGGCGGGGACCGCACCCTCTTCGGTGACGACTACCTTATAGATGTAGACTGCGCCCGCACTGTCGTCGTCGGTCGAACCACCCATGTAATAGGTGCCCGCAGGTACATCTTTGAACTCTGTAATCTGGGTGGTCGTGGTGGCGTCGCCCTTCTGGGAATAAGAAGCGTTATCGAAGAAATGCAACGTCCGGCTGGTATCGGCCTTGCCCGTCTCCCACCAGACGTTCACGTCAGCTACTTTGTCGATCTTGACGACCATCGCACGCTCCGCCTTTGCGGTGCCATTCGAGCTGAAGCGCACAGTAGAAGAATATCCATCCGAGAAACTGGTGTTGGTGGTGTGGACCTTATACTCGCCTACTGCGGAAAAATGGTTGTCGTACTTGACTCCACCGCTAGCGGTCACGCTGGAGTCATACGTGCCCATCTTGTTGGACTCAAAGGTATAGATCCCGGTCTGGTCCGGGCCGGTCACTTGGATCTCACACGACGCCGATTTCGCATCCTCACCCGCGCCATCGGCGACTGTGATGGTGGCCTTGCCAATCGCCTTCGCGGTCACGGTGACGGTCGTCTGATCGTCCGACCCTTCGGAAAGCGCCACCACGTTCGGGTTGGAGGAAGTCCACTTCAACGTCTCCGTCGCCTCGTCCTCCGCGTGCTCATAAGTCACGTCAGCGGTCAACTCGATCGTGTCATTGACCTTCTTCTCGCCCGTGGGCGCACCCGTCAACTTGACCTCTGTGGCCCGGTTGCTGTACGGAGTGGCGGTGATGGTCATGGTGCACTCGGCTGTCGTCACATTGTTGAGACTGCCAGACTTCAAAACGACCTTAAATGTATAAGAGCCATTTTTTCCGTCAACGCCCTTTTGCGCCGCTTCAGCCGCCGTGAAGCTTTCTTCGGCGAGTTCCACAGTCACGGTGCTGTTATTGACAAGCCCCTCAACCTTCTCTTTCACCGCAGAAGCGGCAGCTTCCTGGGTGTTGATCTCCTCCTGGGTCACGGTATAATCCGCCAGGCCAGCCTCCACTGTGCTCTTCAGCGCATTCAACTGATCCTGAGACAGTGCCTCGCTGGACACAGCAGGAATAAATTCCAAATAAAACACGGCCATTGCCTTTTTGCCGCTTGTATTATTTCTTGTGAGTTTATAGGACGTACCTTTGGTAAGGCCAGTAAACTCAACCGCTATCGGTGTAGCGGAGTGGCAATCCTGTGCGACAGTAGTCGTCCCAACCAACTCCAAGCTACCCTTTTCTGCATCAGAAGCAGTAGCGACTGAAGCGTACACCAAAAGCGAACCGTTGTCGGGTGCCGTAAATGATATGCTTGCACTGCTATCGAACTTAGAGTATTTATCAAGCGTTAAGCTCACCTTATCATGGGATGTTCCTGTGCCTGTGATATCAGTCTTAAGATCAGCGCTACACACACAGGTGAAAATACCCACTGTGGTTGGCCTTTTCTCGGTTTGATCGTGGAAATTTAATATGTTCTTAGGATCATTTGCCGCCGCCGCGGGCACGACTAGCAGACCAGCGAGGAGCGCTGTGACGCACAGCAGGCTGATCAGCTTGGTCCATTTTTTCCTCATTTTTATCAGTCCTCCTTGAAAAATATTGGGTCTTTTTTGGGCATAAAAACACAGGATGTGTTTATTCCCAGTAATTGTAACGCTACCCCCCCCCCACGTCAAGTGGTTTTACACAATAAAGTGCCGATTTTGACTCCATATTTTTGTACAACTTGCTGTTTGCGCCTCGTTTGCTCTGTTTTTGTGGAGGAAGTGGGTGCCCGGAGGGGGTCTGTGGAAGGGGGTTCGCCCTCTCAGTCAGCTTCGCTGACAGCTCCCCCAGAGGGGGAGCCGGGGAGGTGGGTGCGGGCGCTACACCTTGTAGGGACGCTGGGGAGGTTGGTGCGGTGCTATACCTTGTGGAGGCGCTGGGGAGGGGGGTGCGGCGCTGCGCCTTGGCTGGACAACGCCGCGCGGGCGCAATTTCCTCTCGCCTCCCCCTCTGGGGGAGGTGGCGCCGCGTGAGCGGCGTCGGAGAGGGCAGGGCGCAAAAAGCGACCGTCCGGCGGGGCCGGACGGTCGCTCTTGTGCTAGGGGTTATGGACTTTGCGCTTGGGTTTACACCATCTGCAGGAAGCGGTCGATGATGACGGCGGCCTCAGCGCGGGAGGCGGCGGCGGCGGGATCCAGGTTGCCGGCGCCCTTGCCGATGATCAGGCCCTTGCCGACGGCCCAGGTCATGGCCTCGGAAGCCCAGGAGCTGATCTCATTGGCGTCCACGAACTTGCCCATGTCAGCGGTGACGTTGGTGTCCAGCGCCAGGAGCTGAGCGAAGCGGTAGAGCATGGTGATCAGCTGCTCGCGGGTGATGGCCTGGTCGGGGGCGAAGTTGGTGTCGGACACGCCGGTCACCACGCCCACCATAGCGGCCCAAGCCACGGCGTCACTGTACCAGCTGCCCTGAGCGTCGGTGAAGGGATTGTTGATCCCGGCCTTGCCCTGGGACAGGTTGAACAGAATCTGAGCCATGGTGCCACGGGTCACGGCGGAGTTCATGTCGAAGATGTGACCGGTGGTGCTGACGCCCTGGAAGATCTTCATCGCGGCCATAGCCTGGATGGAGGGCTCGGCCCAGTGGCCGTCGGGCACGTCGGTGAACTTGTAGCCCAGGTCGGGGGTCTGCGCGGGGATGACGACCTTGGCCACGACCTCGCCGTTCTTATCGGTGACGGTGAGGGTCTTGCCGCCGGCGGTGGTGGTCACGATGGTCACCTTGCCGCCGAAGGGGTTGGTCTTGGTGGTGCTGGTGGAGGTGCCAGCGGAGCTGCCACGGCCACCGGCGATGCCGCCGCCACCGGGGGTGGGGGTATCAGCCTTGGTGATGGTCACGGTGACCTCGGTGTACTTCTGGCCGACCATGACGAAGATGGTAGCGGTGCCGACGGCCTTGGCGGTGACGGTGATGGTCTCACCGCTCTGGGTGGTGGCAGCGCTCAGGGAGATCAGGCTGGTGTCCTCAGTATTCCAGTAGACGGTCTTGTCGGTGACGTTGTCGGGAGAGACGGTGGCGGTGAGCTTGGCGGAACCGCCAACCTTCAGCTCCAGGCTCTCGGGATCGACCACGATATCCTCAGCCAGGATGGGGGCGTCCTTGTTGAGGCCATCCTTCCGAGCGGCCTCGAAGGCGGCGATGGCGGCGTTCAGAGCCTCCACGGCGGCGTCCACTTCGGCCTGGGTGGCGTCAGGATCCGCCTGGATCAGCTGAGCGGCCAGGATGTCGGTCAGGAAGTCGGTGTACTGCTCGTCGGTGACCCACTTCTGAGCGGGGTTGATGTCAGAGCCGTCGCCGGCCTTACTGACCTGGGTCGCGTTGTACAGTCCGGTGGCCTTCTTGATGGCCTCGTCCAGAGCGGTCTTGTCGACCTCGCCGGGCTGCTCCTCGGTCTTGGAGCCCTCCTTGGGAGTGAAGGCGGCGATGGCGGCGTTCAGGGTCTCCAGGGCGGAGTTGACCTGCGCCTGGGTGGCGTCCTTGTTGTCCAGGACGGCCTGGGCAGCGGCGATGGCGTCATTGATGTCCTTCAGCTCGGCCTCGGTGGCCCACTTCTCACCCTGGGCGATGTCCTTGCCGTCGACGCTGGTCTTCACGCCAGCGACCTTGGCCTGGGCGTCCTTGACGGCCTTCTCCAGGGCGGTCTTGTCCACGGTCTCGGGGGTGGTGGTCGCCTTGAAGGTGACGGTGACGGTGACGGCCTCGCCGGGCATCTCGAAGGTGTACTTGCCGTCGGCCTCGG
>CANQMK010000041.1 GCA_947624895.1 uncultured Oscillospiraceae bacterium
CAAAAGCAACTTGCCGTCCGGCAGCGTCAATACAACGCCTTCCCCATCCGCCCCCTCAACTGGCGCTCCCCCTACCTGTTCGCTGTGCAATATGTTTGACAAACTTACAGGGCCATGTCCCGCAGGACATGGCCCCCTGGAGCTACTGGTCAGAATCGAACTGACAACCTTCTCATTACGAGTGAGATGCTCTGCCATTGAGCCACAGTAGCGTATGAAATTGGCGCGGGTGGGTTTGACAGCGGGTATACTATATCATGTTTTTTCCCCAGCGTCAAGGGGGGCAGGGTGGGAAAGGGCGGGGCAAAAAAGCGGGGACCGGCTGAAGAGGCCGGTCCCTGCTCTTTTTTCTCGGCGGGTCAGTTGGCGGGCGGGGCGGGGCGGGCGGCCAGTTTGACGGCGGCGGCGGTGACGGCGAAGAGATACCAGAAGAGGAACATATTCCGGGGGTAGAACCAGGTGTACTCCACCAGGCCGATGGCCAGGATGCCCACCATGGCGCTCACCGAGGCGGCCAGGACGCGCCGCAGGGCCTTGTCCGCCCGGCTCAGGGCCTGAAGCCCCTCCTTGAGCTGGCCCAGGATCAGACCCAGGAAGGCCACCAGGCCGAAAAAGCCCGTCTCGGCCCACATCTGCAGGTAGTTGTTATGGGTGTGGATGGGGTAGTTGCCGTCGTAGAGGGTGGGGTAGTGGAGGAACACCCGGCGCATCACGTCGCTGCCCAGGCCGGTGCCGGTGAGGCCGTAGTCCCGGAGGAGGCGGCCGGTGTCCTCATAGATGGCGATGCGGTAGCGGGCGGAGGAGTCCTTCATATTGCCGATGGTGAGGATGCGGTTCCAGATGCTCTCCGGGAGGAAGGGGATGGCGCACACCCCGGCCAGGGCCAGGACGGGGAGAAAACGCCAGTTCCACAGCGCCAGGAACACCACCATCGCCAGGGCCAGACCCAGCCAGCTGGAGCGGGAGTAGGTCAGCCCCAGGGCCGCCACCTCCGCCACCAGCGCCGCCGCCCCCAGGCACCGGCCCCGCCAGCCCTTGGCGTTCAGGGTCAGGGCCAGGGTCAGGGGGGTGAGCATCACCAGTACCTCGGCGAAGTTGTTGGGGTTGTCAAAGAAGGAGTAGACCCGGCCGGGCATCCCCGCGTTGAGGGTCAGGTCCTGCTGGGAGGCCACCACCTCCACCCCCACGTAGCCCTGGTAGCACCCGTAGAGGGCGGCCACCGCCGCCCCCACCGCCCCGCAGACCATGAGGGCCCGGAGCTGCCGGGGGCTGTCCACCGCGCTCACCCCCACCAGGACCAGGAGGAAGCAGGTGAGGTGGAAGAGGTAGAAGCGCACGGACAGGCTCACGCTCAGAGAGCACACCAGCGCCAGGGAGATAAAGAGGAAGTAGAAGGCGAACCAGGGGCCCAGCCGCCCCACCTCCAGGCGCTTTTCCCGGCGGTCGGCGCACCCCAGGGCGTAGAGGAGGTAGACCGCCGCCGCGCCCAGAAAGCCGTAGAGGTTGTTCCACCGCTCGTGGGGGGCCACCAGCATCACCAGGGTGAACAGCCCCAGAAGCAGCCAGGCGGCCCGGCCCAGGGCGGTGACCCCCCGGAAGACCAGGCTCCCGTCCCACAGGCCACGGCCCAGGCGGTAGAGCCCCTTGGCCACCGTCACCGGCACGCTCAGCAGGGCCTCCAGCGCCCGGCGCAGGAAACTGCCCTCCCAGCCCCGGCGGAGGGCTCCCTCCCGGGCAGCCACGGCGTGGAGGGCGCTGCCCTCCCAGGCGGCCCTGACCTCTTTCTCCCGGCGGCGCGTCCAGCCGCCCAGGGCGCTGTCCGCCCACAGCCGCCTCAGCCCCTGCCACAGGGCCAGGAGCCAGCGGCAAACCAAACTATCCTGGGCTGTCATCGCGCCACCGCCTTTTCGTAGACTTGATAGGTATCCTGGGCCAGCTTGTGGATGTCGAACCGCTCCCGGATGTTCCGAAGGGCGTTCTCCCGGCACCGCGCCAGCAGCTCCGGGTCCTCCAGGAAGCGCTTCAGGCACCCGGCCATGGACTCCGGGTCGTCGTACACCGCCAGCAGGCCCCCCTGCTTCGGGCCCTCCAGGATGTCCCGGTTGCCGCCCATGTCGGTGACTACGCAGGGCAGGCCGGCGGCCATGGCCTCGATGATGAGGAAGGACAGGGCCTCGTGCTGGGAGGCGTTGACGTAGAGGTCGGCGCCCTTGTAGAGGTTCTTGATGTCCTTGCGGAAACCGATGAAGCGCACCTGCTCCTCCGTCAGCCCCAACTCCCTGGCCAGGGCTTTGGACGGCTCCAGCAGCTCCCCGTCCCCGGCCAGGACCATGGTGAAGGGCCGGTCGCTCAGCTGGGTGAGCCGCTGGAGGGAGCGGAGGAGGTAGGCGTGGCCCTTGTCGTGGGCGAAGCGGGAGGCGCAGAGCATGACGAAGCGGTCCGTCGGGATGCCCAGCTCCTGCCGGAGGGTGGAGCCCTCCCCCGCCCAGGCCGCCGGGTCCACCCCGTTGAACACCACCTGGATGCGTTCTCCGCTCCAGCCGTTTTTCATCAGCTGTTCCCGCCCCCGATTGCACACGGCGATCATCTGGTCCTGCCGCCGGTCCAGCAGACGGTTGGACAGGCGGGTGACAAGGTCGTTGGGCAGGATGAAGTGGTTGGTGTAGACCACCCGTATTTTCTTGTTATAGCTCTTGGCCAGCAGGGCGATGTAGTGCTCCCGGAGGTAGTGGCAGTGGATCAGGTCGATATCCCACTCCCGGCACAGCTCCGCCAGCGCCTTGGCGGCCTTGCGGTCAAAGCGGCTGGACATGGCCAGCTGCCGGGTGGGGACCCCCAGGGCCTCCAGCCGCTCCACCAGCAGGCCGCTCTCGTTGTAGGCGAAAAAGGGGGTGACCGGGCCGCCCCCCAGATAGCGGATCAACGTCTCCACATACCGCTCCGTCCCCGCCTTTCCGGCGTGGTTGAGCAAATAGAGGACCCTCATGTCCTCCCACCTTTCCAGAGAGATATCCCGTCAGTTCATGCACTGGCCCACCATGCGGCCCACCGTCTCGGCGAACTGGTCCTCGGTGAAACCCAGACCGCCCCGCAGCCAGACCAGGTACACCCGCATGACCCCCGCGGCGAAAAACTCCCCCCGGAGGTGGACCTGGAGCGGGTCCTCCACCCCGTGGGCCGCCAGGGTGTTCTCCGCCGCCTCCTGGAGGATGCGGCGGATGCGCTCGATGAAGTAGGTGTACCCCGCGCCCTGGACCAGGCGGCGGAAGAGGGGCATATTGTCCCCCACCACGCCGTTGAGCACCCGGAAGAAGCCGGTCAGGTCCACCTGGCCGTGGAAGACCCCCTCCCGCTCCAGATCCTCCCGGAGACGGGTCAGCATGTCCTCGTAAAACTCCTCCAGGATCTCCTCCACCGAGTGGTAGTGGAGGTAGAAGGTCTTCCGGTCCACATCCGCCCGCCGGGCCAGCTCGGTGATGGAAATTTTGGAGAAGTCCTTCTCCCCCAGCAGCTCAAAGAGGGCCTGGGTCAGCGCGGCCTTCGTCCGCATCACGCGTCTGTCCTGTGCCATGAGAACACCTCATTTCTCCGGCGTCGGCGGGGCACCCGCCTGGACGTCGGCTCACTTTAGGACATTATACCGCGCATTTATCAAAAAATCAACGGTTGTGGCCCATGTTTTCCCACAAAATTCTCCTCGACCGTACTTTAGGGAAAATACCTCTTGCAATTTGGCGGCAAATTGGTTACAATTTAGTAACAGCCATCCACGCTTCAACAAGGGAGGAATGTTCCATGGCCAAGCGCCTTGCCTGTCTGCTCCTCGCGGCGGCCCTCTTGTGCTGTCCCCTCTGGGTCGGCGCCGAGGAGGTCCCCGACCCCGCGCCGTTCCGCATCTTCGTGGACGGCCAGGAGGTCACGGGCGCCCATGTGATCCTGGACAATGGCGTGACCTACGTCTCCGCCTACAACGTGACCCGCGCCCTGGTGCCGGACACCACCACGGTCTGGAACTCCGGCGCTGAGGACATGGTCCTCAAGGGCACCGGCATCCACATCAACCTCCACCTGGACCGGGACTACGTGGTCTGCAATGGCCGCTACCTCTACACCCCCGACCAGGTCATCTTCCACCCGGACAACGGCGATCTGCTCCTGCCTGTGCGGGTGCTGGCCCGGGCTCTGGGCGCGCCGCTGGAGTGGGACGCCCAGGGGGTCTACCTGACCTCCGGCGGGACCCCCCTGGCCGACGGGGACACCTTCTACAACGCCGAGGACCTGCGCCTGCTGGCCACCGTCATCCGCCACGAGGCGGGCTATGAGCCCCTGGCCGGCCAGATCGCCGTGGGCAACGTCCTGCTCAACCGGGCGGCCAGCAACGGCATCTCCCTCTATGATGTCATCACCCGGCCCAACCAGTTCCCCGGCGCCCTCAACGCCACCCCGGGCGACGCCCACTACATCGCCGCCAAGCTCTGCCTGGACGGGGCCAAGACGGTGCCCGACAGCGCCTACTGGTTCAACGGCGCGGGCAAGAGCTGCTGGGCCTCCCGGAACAAGACCCTCCTGTGTACCATCGGCGGACACGCCTTCTACGGCTGAGGCCGCTCCGGCGGTCCCGTTTCCCTGACAGGGCAAAGGCCCTCTGGAACAGCATCCTGTTCCAGAGGGCCTTTTTCACGCCTGGAAGGCCGTGGTCTCTCCCGCCCGTCCTCCCAGACCTGATCCTCTTTTGAAAAAAATTTTTCCTCCGGGTAAAACCAAACGGCCCGGCGGCGGCACTAAATGGCAGAGGGCGGGAGAGGCCCGCCATAAGAAAAGGAGGAATGTACCATGAAGAAACGGATCCTTGCCATGGCGCTGGCACTGGCGCTCTGTCTGAGCGGACTCCCCGCCGCCGGGGCGGCCCAGACCCCCCTGTCCTTCCCCGATGTGACCTCGGGCCATTGGGCGTATGACTCCATCCGCTGGGCCCTGGAGAACGGGGTGACCAACGGCTGCGAGGACGGGAACTTTCAGCCGGAGACCACCGTCTCCAACGCCCAGTTCTGCGCCTTTATCATCCGCCGCTTCTTCCCGGGGATGGACACGGGCGACGGCGACCCCTGGTGGAAGCCCTATGTGGATGCCTGCACAGGTCGGCGGCTGCTCCTGGGCACCTCCCTGGCGTACGGCGAGAGCGAGCCGGAGGACCCCATCACCCGCTACGATGTGGCCAAGGTGGTGGCCTTTGTGATCAAGGATAAGGGTATTCCCACGCCTGAAGAGAGCGAGCTGGAGGCCGTCGGCGCCGCCATCTCCGACTGGGCGGCGGTCCCCCAGCAGTATCAGCGGGCGGTGGGGACCTGTTACGCCATGGGTCTGCTCAACGGCCTGGGAGACGGCAGCTTTGGCGGAGACGCCTACCTGGATCGGGCCCAGACCTGCGCGGTCCTCCAACGGCTGGACAGCACCGTGGAGCAGTACAGGCAGCCCGCCCACATCGGCCAGCAGGTCGTGATCCCGGCGGGCGGGGGCTACACCGCCCACGTTGAACCCTCCACCGGCGTCTGGACGGGCTGGCAGGGCCGGGACTATGGGGCGGTGGTGGACAGCCGGGAGGAGGCCCTGGCCACCATCGAGTCGGTCATCGAGCAGTACCCCAAGCACGTGATCCTCTTCAGCAAACGCGATCTGGGCATCACGACCAGCGACGCGTCGAAGCTGTTTGAGCCCTATGTCTACAAGTACGGCATCGGTGGGTGCGGCCGTCAGGGGTATATCTTCATGTCCTACTATCCCGACTCCATGTCCGAATATCGGACCGCCGATGGGTATTACGAGTATCGGATCACCTTCTGCCGTGGGGCGGCGGGGACCATTCGGATGTACCAAGCGGGGCTTTTGGATGAGCTGCCCACGGTGGAGGACACCTATTATGACGAAAATGAGCAGTTGGCGGCCGACTTCCAGCCGCTTCTGGACGCCGTCGAGGAGATCAAGACGACCTACGGCGTGGACGAGAACTCCAGCGAGTTCGACCGGGCTTACGCCTGCTACCGCTGGATCACCAGCCATGTGAGTTACGACTACGAATCCTTCAACGCGGACAACGAAGAGACGCAGGAGATCTTTGGCCGCATCCCCGAACCCAAGACCCTCAACCGCGCGCTGATCGATGGGAAGGCCATGTGCGGCGGGTTCACCATGCTCTACCAGACCCTGTGCTGTATCTTCCACGTAAACTGTGTGGGCCTCAACGGGTACAAGCTCAACCACTCCTGGAACATGGTGCAGATAGATGGGCAGTGGTATATGGCCGATCCCACCTGGGACGCGGGGGAGAATCCAGCCCTCTATCAGTACTTCCTGGTCAGGACCGACAGCGACGCGCGGGTGGACGGCACGCGCCTGGCGGAGGAGCAGTTCAGCATCACCGGCAGCACCACGGACTACCCGGACACCTGGCGGCAGAGCGCCCTGGAGGAGTTCCTGCGCGGCCAAACCGCCTGACCGAAAGCTTGCTTTTCACGGGGAAGAGGAGTAGGATAAACATGGATGTGAAAAGCGAGAGCGGAAGAGGCCCTCCCCGCCCCGGAGGGAGGACCTATTACGAATGGATCCGGGAGGCCCTGTGCCGGGAGGCGGCGGGATGCACCCCCGGCGCGGGGCTGGCGGCGTGGCGCAAGACAAAATTCGCGGGAGTGAGAAACTATGGAGAGAATGGACCATAAAGAACTGGAACAGCGGATCGCCCAGGCCAGGGGTGGAGACCGGGCGGCCCAGGAGGCGCTGATCCTGGCCATTCAGGACCGGGTCTACTACCACTGCAAAAAGATCCTCAAGCACGAGCAGGACGCGCTGGACGCCACCCAGGAGGTCTTGATCGTCGTCCTCACGGAACTGGACAAGCTGCGGGAGCCCGGGGCCTTTTGGGGCTGGGTCAACGGCATCACCGCCAACCGCTGCCGCCGGACGCTGGCCCGTGACCCCCGGCGGGTCCGGGAGCTTCAACCCCTGGAGGACGAGGAGGGGAACAGCGTCCTGGAGCAGTTCGAGGACACCGACGAGCAGGTGGTGCCCGACAAGGCCCTGGACAATGAGGAGACCCGGCGGCTCATCCTGGAGGTCATCGACAGCCTGCCCGCCGAGCAGAAGATGTGCGTACTCTTTTACTACTACGACGAGATGCCCGTCAAGGACATCGCCCAGGCCACCGGGGTCAGCGAGGGGACGGTGAAGAGCCGGCTCAACTACGCCCGCAAGGCCATCCGGGAGAAGGTGGAGGCGCTGGCCAAGCAGGGCACCAAGCTCTACGGGCTCTCCCCGCTGCCCTTCCTGGCCTACTTCCTGCGCTTGGCGGCCCAGACCGAGGGTCTGGGCGCGGCGGGGCCGGCGCTCACCGCCTCCGTTCTGGCCGGGGCGCAGGCCGCCGCCGGGGCAGCCGCCGGAGGCGCGGCCGCGGGAACCACCGCGGGGACAGCCGCGGGAACCACCGCGGGAGCGGCCGCGGGCACAGCCGCCGGAGGCGCGGCCACGGGCACAGCCACGGGGACAGCCGCCGCGGTCGGCGGCGCCGTCGCCGCGAAGGCGGGCGTTGGACTGGGGGTCAAGGTGGCCGCGGTGGTGGTGGCGCTGGCCATTGGCGGCGGAGCGGTCCTTGGGGGCGTCCACCTCGCGTCCACCATCCGGGGGGACGCCGCCCCTACGCCGCCCATCGCGGCGGAGGCGGCGCCCTCTCCCTCCCCCACGCCGGAGCCCACGCCGGAACCCACCGTGACCCCGGAGGAGCTGGGCGAGCTCTTCCACGATGTGGCCTACTACGGCGACCCCACCCAGTGCGCCATGACGGCGGAGCAGGCGAGGGGATTTCTGACGAAGCTCCACCAGGTGGACGGGGAGCGGAGGACCTATGAACTGTACTGGCAAACCGCGGGCTTTGTCCCCGGCTACACCCGGGCGGCCCTGGTCGATCTGGGCGGCGGCGTCCCCGCCCTGTGCGTCGCGCGGGGGTACAGCGATGGGCAGAACAGCGAAGAACTGGACTGGCTGGCCGAACAGGTGGAAAACTCGGAGGTGTTCGGGCTTGAGGGCAGCAAGACCTTCTACTGGTATGACGGCGACGAGCTGCGGGAGCGGAGGCTCCATACGGCAGACGATGGCGACCCCTGCGACTACTATGTGGACACCTCCCACTTCTGCGTGATACACCGCGCCATGGGAGATCCGTTCTTCTATTGCGAAGCCTTTCCCTTCGCGGACGGCGCCCTCGCGGAGCAGGCCGTCACGACCTGTTCCTACGGCCTGGACGAGAACGGCCGGATCAACTACGACGATGTCCTGGGTGACGGCGAAGCGCTGTATCGGATCGATGGCGCGCAGGTGACCGGGGAGGAGGCGGACGCCTGGCGCGACCAATGGATGAATGGAAGCCCGGTGAGCACCTACCAGGGGAGCGATGTGGGGTTCTACGTCACCGGGATGTGCCCGGGGGAGGACGTGGCCGCGGCGCTGGAGGGGTACATCACCGCCCTGGGCGAGGACCCGGAGACCGTCTCAGACCCGGGAAGCGCCCTTCCCCCGGAAGGGCCGGCCGAGGTGTTTGACGGCCTTGCCTACTACGGCGACTTCTCCAAGTGCCGCATGACGAAGGAGCAGGCGGAGGCGTTTGCCCAAAAGCTCCAGGAGGAGATAGCAGACACGGGCCATACCCTCCCGGAGGAGAAAAGATATGTCTTTGCCGCGATGGCGGACACAGGCAACGGCGTCCCGGCCCTGTACCTCGCAGACGTCTATCAGTCGGCGGATACCCCATACCAGGAGGAGAACGGCACGCTCTATTTCAAGCGCAACGGCGGCCACGAGGTGTGGACGTATACCAACGGCGAGATAACGCGCTTCCCGAAGCAGACCCCCAACGGATTTAAGTTTTACAAATATTTTGCCTTCTACGAGACCGGCCTGTGCGTCGCCTGTGAGGACTTTTATGATCCGGAGGCGCCGGAGCACGTAGACATCATGTTCCCATTTACAGACAGCGGGATCGCGGAGAAGGCCGAGACCTGGTGCGGCAACTGGGTGACTTCTATGATCGAGATCGAACAAGACCCCCAGCAGGCCCAGAATGATTCGGGCGCTTCCCTAAGCGGCCTGTGGATCGACGGCGTCCCCGCCACCGACCTGGACGTCGCGGTCTGGCGGGCGAAGTGGCTGGGCGATGGGCCTTTGGCCGTCGCGGGCCTGGAGGTGGGCAAGGGGTGGTATATCTCCGGCATGTCGTCTGGCGACGATATGCGCGCCGCCCTGGAACAGTTCATCGCCGCCGCAGGATGACAGCTGCCCGCGGGGGAACAGAAAAACCGGGGGCCGGAGCGTTTGCTCCGGCCCCCGGCCCTTTTGTGTTTGCGGGGAGATCACGCCTGGAAGGAGATGTCGAAGAGGCCAAAGTTGCAATCACTACTATACCCATCTTCGTTCACCAACAGCAGCTTGACATTTCCCGCGTAGTTCAGGGGGACGGTGATGGTCTGGATGGGGCCGTCCCAGGGCAGGTCGTATTCCCTGGAGAGTACCCCGTCCAGGTAGACCTCCAGCGTGGCGTCTTTCTCCGGTCCTCCGTCAATATGGCCCACCTGGAAGGTCATGGAGCCGTACTGCAAATTGGTATTCCAGAGGGCGTAAGCCTCTTTTTTGTACCAGTCGCAGTCTAACTCGACCCCCTCGGTGTGGTTTACGCCGCCCACCGAGAAGTAGGACTTGGGGTCGCTGCCGTCATACGACTTGCAATAATATCCCACCTGATAGGGCGGGAGCTTCTTCATCCAGCTCTCCGCCTGGCCGGGCTTGGGGCCGATGTACACCGTCTTGTTCTCCCCGTCCCAGGTCACGTCCTTGCCCAGGGCGTCGGCCACGGCGCGGACGGGCAGATAGGTGGTGCCCTCGCTGGCGAAGGGCTCCACGGTCTTGCCGTTGGCGTCCTTGGGCGTGACCTCGACGCCGTCCACCACCAGCTTGATGTCCATGTAGTTGGCCTCGATCATGGCCGTGCGAAGGTTGCTGGCGGCGAAGGCGGTGCCGCAGAGCGCGGCGGTGCTCAGGGCCAGGGCGGTGACGCGGCGGGCGGTCTTGCTGTTCTTTTTCATGGTTTTTTCCTCCTTTTTTGTCTCCCCTCACGGGGCCTTACACGTATTAGTGCCCGGAGCGGGGCGATCGGTTTTATAGTTGGAAAAATTTTTTTGAAAATTTTTTGGCGACCGGAACGGCCAGGGAGCGGGCGGCGCCCCCGCCCTCCCCCGTCGACGCGGCGCGTCGAAAGCGCAGGGCCGGGGCGGAAGGGGGCCGGCGGGCCGCGGGGGAACGTCCGCCGCCGCCCATGGATGCCCGTGGCGCCCAAGCTCTATGTGCCGTCTGGTCGTCTCGCGCCCTTTTATTATATAGATGCGGACTGGGGAAAACCGTCAAGCGGAGGGGCGGACAGAAAGAGGCGCTATGTAGGGCTCTCTGTGATGCATCCCGCCACAACGGCGCTCCCGCCGCCCTGACAGGGCAAAGGCCCTCTGGAACAGCATCCTGTTCCAGAGGGCCTTTTTCACGCCTGGAAGGCCGTGGTCACTTCAGCCCGTTCTCGTAGGACTCGATCATCTTCTTGAACGTGTGACCCGTAGGACTTGCGGGGGCTGGAACCCCTGCGGCCACTAGGTTTTCGTCTGGTCGCGGGTCAGGGGGCGTGATGTGTCCCGCACGGCGCGCGAGCTTCTGGAGGAATTTTTGAGTGCTCTCGCCAGTCAGGATGCGGATGTCCAGGCGGAGGGAGCCGTCCTCCTCCGGGGTGACGAAGATCTTGTCGATATACCGATCCACGAACTCCTTGGTGACGATCCCCTGGGCGGCGTCCCGCTGGGCCTCCCGGAGCACCCGGCAGATGGCGTCGATGTGCTGTTTGAACGCCTGGCCGGAGTGTTGGCTCTCCTCCAACTCGTAGATCTCCCGCTCGGCCTCCGCGATCTCCGCGTCGCAGTCCTGGTTCATGGAGAGGAAGTCCCGGTCGGTGATCTTCCCCTCGATGTTGTAGGTGAGCAGTTTGCTCTTTTTCCGCTGGGCCAGGTCGATCTGCCCCCGCAGGGCCTCGATCCGCGGCCCCACGTCCTCCTCCCTCGCCTGGGCGGTGTAGAGCGCCACATACTCCTCCAGGTAGGTCTCCGCGTCCCCCTTTGTCTCGCGGAACACGTCCAACAGGAGCGGCTTCAGCTCCTCCTCGTAGATGGCGAAGGAGGGGCAGGACTCCGCCCCGTTTTTGATCTTCCCGGAGCAGACCCACTTGCTGTTCTTGCGGCCCAGCCGGTCCACGCTGTCCCGCCGATAGTAGGCGGCGCCGCAGTGGGTGCAGTAGAGCTTGCCGGTGAGCAGATTGCCGTGGTTGCAGATGCCCTGGCGGGCCTTCACATCCTCGCTGCGCTTCTTCAGGACCTTGTTGGCCTTGTCCCAAAGCTCCTCGTTGACGATGGCGGGGACGATCTGCCCCGTCTCGTCCTTGAACATCACCCACTCCTCCGGGGGGAGGAATTTTTGCTTCTTAGTGAAGAAGTCCATGACCTTGACCTTGTTGCCCACGTAGTAGCCCTTGTATTTGGGGTTGCTGATCATCCCGGACATGGTGGTGTGGGCGATCTTCTTGCCGTTGTGGTTGCGGTAGCCCTTCTCCCAGAACAGCGTCTCAATCTGCTTCATGGAGTACCGCCCGGTGGCGTAGAGCTCAAACAGCTCCCGCACCATGGTGGCCTCCGCCTCGTCGATGACCAGCCGCCCACCATCCTTGCGGTAGCCAAAGATACGGCTGTTGCCCAACACCACCCCCTTCTTGATGGCCTGGGCGTGGCCGAACTTCACCCGGCTGGACAGCTTCCGCAATTCGTCCTGGGCGATACCCGACATGATGGTGAGGCGCAGCTCGCTGTCCTCGTCCAGAGTGTTGATGGCGTCGTTCTGAAAAAGGACGCCCACCCCGGCGTTCAACAGCTCCCGGGTGTACTGGATGGAGTCCAGGGTGTTCCGGGCAAACCGGGTGATCTCCTTGGTGATGATGAAGTCAAATTTCCCTGCCTTGCCGTCCTCCACCATGCGGTGGAAGCTCTCCCGCTTCTTCGTGGTGGCGGCGGACAGCCCCTCGTCAATGTACCCCTCCACATAGGTCCAGTGGGGGTTCTTCTTGATGAAGTCGCTATAATAGCTGATCTGATTTTCCAGGGAGTTGAGTTGCTCGTCCTTCTCGCTGGACACCCGGGCGTAAAAGGTCACCCGCATGGGCAGATCGTAGACCGAACGCGTCCGCAACTGCTGCCGAGCGGTGTGAATGTCCATGGTCGTCCCCCCAAAAGTTCGTTATATCATGTTTATATTGATTATATCAAGACGATGCGAAAAGTCAAGACAAACCGGTCTGGACAAGCGATGCAAAAAATGTCGAAAAAAGTAGAATTGTTGCACTCAAATGCAAAAACTTGATTTTTGAGCTTGCCTGTGCTATACTCCCCTGTAAGGGAGGGGATGACGATGGCAGAAGATCGGCCGCTCAAGCGGCGGGATCAAT
>CANQMK010000042.1 GCA_947624895.1 uncultured Oscillospiraceae bacterium
TCCACCTGAACTACAACGGCCCCAGCGGAGCCCAAAAACCCCTGACCACCGCCCTCCGCAAACTGCGCCAACACTTCGACAGCGGACAATGGGGCAACTGGCAAGAGGCGAAAAGGTTGATCCAAGCCCAAAGGGGAAAAGTGTAGGCAGCAGGGGAAGAATGTGGTATAATCAATACGATTTGTGAGAGGAAGAGGCGCTCATGGTGGAGCGCCGCGAACATAGCCACCTGACCGACGTTATCTCCGGTATCTGGCGGATCCATCCTTATGGCGAGGACAACACCCGAGTTCAACGGTATCATGATATGACGTGGCAGACCTCGGCGCGGAAAATCGGAAAGTCACTTCAACCAGCCAAGCGTGATAATGCGAGTGCGCACGCAAGGCCTCCTCGCCCAGAAAAACGGAAGCGCAATGGCCGGTGGATGGTAAAGGGCAATCTGAACTGACACAATCGACACCAAACCAAAATAGGAGGAACCATGAGAAGTAACATTGAGACAATTAAATTTACCGGTGTATCTACTACTTTGTTCGCAGCCTTAACGTACATTGTTGCACTTAATATTGATATTGGATTTTTTCGGCCAAATTGGTGCTGGATATCAAATAATTTTGCGCTCACTGTATGCGGAGGTGCATTCACCGGTTTCGTTGTGGTAATGCTTTGCGAACTACAGAAATATCGGAATAGCAAACGATCCTGTGAAAATTATATGTTCTTTCAGGCGGTTTACTTGTACACTGCGTTGTCCTCTATGCGCTCGACGATTGGAAAGCTGAAACAAGATACGAATTTCATTATCCCTCCAGGTTGCTTGGATGATCATATACATATGGCGATCAGTGAGATTGCCGCGCTTCAGGCCACAGACTATATTTTGTTTAACAAAAATGACCGATTGGTTAAAGAACATCAAAAATTTTGCATGGAACAGGCCACTGCATTGGGCGCTGCAATAAAGAACTATGGAATTTACCTAAAGTTAGCAGTCAACATTGCTCAACGTGAGAATATCGAAAAGCAACGGCATTCCGGCAATGTCACCGCATCAAATCCTATAGTAGCCAGAACGTTAGATTGCATTAACGCCGAGATTTTTGAGTTTCTTAATGAAGTATCTAACTATTTGACTGTTATAGAGCAATCTACAAAAGGCAAGTACAGTTGGACGGCCGCAAAAGAAAAAATAGATCAAAGGCCTGAACTAAGACTGGATGCCTTTGAGGATTTTATCAAGGAGGAGAACCCACCACAATGAACTTTGGTTGCCCTGAGAACACGCTAATCCAGAAGTGGCGCTGGGATCTCCCGCAGGGTGAGCCAGGAGCGGAATCACCTGGAAGGAAAGTAAAACATAGAGTTCAGAGAAATTATGGTATAATAGCCGCAAAGCGGCTATTATACAGATCATACTGCATATACCACAACGCCGCTGGCGCGGCTGTGGTACAATAAAGAAGGCCGATATCACTCTTGTCAAACTTGCCAAAAACCCTTTTGTAAACTTCCCTATGACATTGTTCCACACTTGATCACTTTTCCCGAGCAAAGATCGGCCACCCGTCAGAATCGCCTATGGAGGTGCTTTTATGACGTCATACGAAAAAGCCATAGCCCTGTGGCAAAGTAAGCGCATTACTACCGCGGCGGAGCTGGCGGAGGCTCTGAATGGCCACAGCATCGCCTTTGCGTACCACTCCGGCAAAATTGAAAATGAACAGATCACTTATAATGACACCCGGGAGATCTTTGAGCACGACGGGGTGACCTCCTACACCGGTGATCTGCGGACGCTCTTTGAGATCCGCAACGCCAAAGACGCCAACGAGCTGTTTTTGGATGCGTTCGGGGAGCGGCGCCCTCTCACGGTGGAACTGCTGAAGGAATTTCAGAAGCGCCTTACCCAGAACACCTACGACACACGCCGCTGGCAGCTGGGGGAGCGGCCCGGCGAATGGAAGCGCCACGACTATGTGACCGGGCGCAACGAGATCGGCGCGGCCCCGGAGGATGTGGAGGAGGAGATCGTCGAGCTGATGGCGGAGCTGCGGGAAGTGGCGGCGGAGGAGGTCCTTACCGCCGCGGCCTACTTTCACGCCAAACTGGAGAATATCCACCCCTTTGCCGACGGCAATGGCCGGGTGGGACGGCTGGCGATGAACTACTTCCTTGTCCTCCGCGGCCACCCGCCTATCATCATCCACGAGGAGGACCGCAAGGCGTATTACACAGCCTTGGAGGTATGGGACACTGACCAGCGCCTGGATCCGCTCATCGACTTCCTGAAAGCACAGACAGCCAAGACCTGGGCCAAGCAGATAGAGCGGGCGGGGGAGGGATAAAGCGATGAGGTCAAAAAGGGGTTATATATGGAAAATTGTATTAATTGTGTTCGCCGTTGTTTTCTTTTTGATTGGTATACCACTTATCATCAATGAGGCGTATAAGTTTAACTCTGGATACATTACTTTGTGGGGAGCCAGCGATGTGTTATCGTATTATGGCGCTGTATTAGGCGGCGGCTCTACACTTATTGCACTGCTCGCAACCATTTCATTTACTCGAAGACAACTGAAACGGGAGAGATATTTAGAAAATGAACAGGGCAAATGAAATCGAGTAGATTCTATCATTTCGCAAGCAGTGACTAATATCTCTCCTTTAAGAATGCGTAGCGAAGAAATAATTTCAACTCCTATGGGCTATGTACAACAAAGAATCAGGAATCTTCAGTCTTACGCTATTACCGCTAGAACCTCTTTAGATACAATCAAGGGTTATATTTACCCACAGGATTATGATAGAATTGCTCCACTAATTTCTAAAATAGTTAGTGCAACAGACACTTATTGTGCAATTGAAAGTAAACTGGAGACGGAATATGCGAAGCTCCTAAGAGTTGCTATACAAAATAGCGGAACCATTCCAGATGAGATATTTTCTGCCACTCTTAACACAACTAATAGAATTGCTGAAGAAATCCCCTTAGTTTACAATGGATCATATCAAAAATTGATAAATCTTAAAAGAGATATATTTCAGAAAATTTACGCTGAAATCGAAGTAGAAGCGGAGGAAATCCTACATCCATTTAGAAAGCTGAGCAAATGCAGAAAAGATAATCGGGCCTAGAATAGGATGCGATTGCAAAACACGCCTCCCACAGCAAGAAAAGGGGAAAGACATATTTCTTGAATCACAGCATGCAAAGTTATCAACTCCATGAAATATTTCTGCGAGAACGCACCCCCAGTACCACATCGCCTGCGCCAGTTCCCTGCTGGCCATGGAGAACAAGAAGTTCACCTACTACAAGGTCGTAAAGGAGGGCACCTGGGCCCGGGAGTATGAGGACGCCCTGCAGTGGCTGGTAGACGCCCGGCTGGTGCACAAGGTCTACCGCAGCGCCGCGCCCCGGCTACCGGTGTCCGCCTACGACGACCTGTCCGAGTTCAAGATCTACCTGGCGGACGTGGGTCTGCTCCGGCGGCTGGCCCAGCTCTCTCCCACCACCTTTGGCGAGGGCAACCGGCTCTTTACAGAGAGTTCAAGGGGGCCCTGACGGAAAACTATGTGCTGCAAACGCTGGTCGCCCAGTTTGAGGTGCTGCCCAGGTACTGGGAGCCAAAACAACCCGCCCTATGAGGTGGATTTCCTCGTCCAGCGGGAGAACGACATCTTTCCGGTTGGAGGTCAAGCTCCGTATTCGGTCCTCCCTGGACAACCTGAAACTGGACGGCGACGTGCTGAATATGCCCCTGTTCATGGCGGATCAGACGGAGAGGCTGACCGGGGTGGCGATGGAAGAACGAAAAAATCACTATTAATGGAGGATTGAAATGGAGGTACAAAGAATGATTAAATGGATTATTCAGAATCCTAACATAGACGCAGTTTGTGTTGCAGCTATTTCAGCTCTCATAGCTGCACTATCTGCTATTGTCGCATTTTGCGCTAATTTGCAGAACAGGAAGCAATATGAAGAGAGTATTCAGCCACAACTAAGTATGAGCCTTGTTGAATACAATTCATATCTATATTTGAAAATTAAAAACACAGGAAAGCTTCCCGCGAAAAATGTAAATATCTCATTGATAAGCATTCAAAATAACGGAGATTTTAACGAATTAGAACCAGATGGATTGTTCGATAGTGAATTTGAACTGTATTCAGAGGAAAGCGTACAAGGCAGGGTTGCTTTACACGGGAAAAGTATGGTACACGATACGTTCCCGCAAATTGAAATTAACGTTACCTATGACAATGGAATAAGCAAGAAACGTTGCTCTTATTTGAGGACGGTAACATATCAAAGTGCCTACGCTGAAAAAATAGCGGCTGATGTCAATATGGACATTCATAGTATCGAATCTTCCCTTGGAAGTATTGCGAGAGCAAATGTTAGGACTGCAAATTATTTAGATGGCAGACAGGTAGGCGCTTTTGACGAACTGAATATTTTGGCCCAGAAGTCACTAAAAAGCGACTTACTTGCAGTAACAGGAAAGCCTGAAGAACCTTCTCTAACACGAGAAGAAACGATTGAAGAAGCAAAAAATCATTCGAAGCAGGGGGGACAAACATGGCCAACAAACTTGAACTGACATGGGTCGGCAAGGACGAGCCGATTCGTATTGAGCCGAGGTTGCTGATCGAGCGGCCGGAGTTGTCCAACATTGCTGCTGACCCCGGCACCGATAACATTGGGGCGGCATTTGAGCATTATGATGATAATCTTGAGCACAGCCTTTGGCGAGGGCAACCGGCTCTTTACGGAGTTCAAGGGGGCCTTGACGGAAAACTATGTGCTGCAAACGCTGGTCACGCAGTTTGAGGTACTGCCCCGGTACTAGAGCCAGAACAACCCGCCGTTCATGGCGGATCAGACGGAGAGGTTGATTGGGGTGGCGATGGAAAGATACATGTAATAAGGAGAGTTATTCAGATGAAAAAGACAATAAAATGGGCGATAGGGGCTTTAGCGATAATACTTTTGGTGGGCCTTCCGTTTTGCTTTGTGCCCCGTATGTCATCTAATCTTGCAACCCTTATTTCTGGCATTTGGAGTGCGCTCGCAACAGCAATATTAGGCTTTATTGCCTTGTGGCAGAACAGGCGATATCAAGAATACGCAGACCAATATAATGACTTACAATACATGCCAGAGTTCTATGAAGCAAGCATAAGCGAGGTGCTAACGGAAGTAGACAGATTAAAGCCTTTACCTAGGGCAAAGGTTGAAACAACGGAAGTTTGTTCTGTGCTTCCATTGACGATTATGGCATATAAGCCACCTATATTGGGGCTGAACATAATTGAGTTAACGATAGATGGAAGATTGGTTGGGAAGCAGCCGGTCGAAAAAGCAGTAGATATTCATCCATGCAAACCAGCATTAACACTGGCTATCTGTGTTCCAAAATCAACAGTTGATGACAATAGAGAGCACAAGGCAAATGCTGTTTTCCAGTATAAAAATCTTCATGGAACCTTATATTCTAAAACCATATTATTTTGCTATAAAGGCACACATATTTTGGATATCACTTTCAATAAGGCAAAGAAGTATGAAAACTAAGCTTAATTTAGGGAGAGATTTAGTATGGCTAAAAATGAAAACCTACATAAGGCAAAGGATGCAAAAAAGGATGAATTCTACACGCAGTACGAGGATATTCAAATCGAGTTGAATCACTACGAAAAACACTTCAAGGGAAAGACTGTTTTTTGTAACTGCGATGATCCTTTTGAAAGTAATTTTTGTAAATTCTTTTTGCGGAATTTTAACTATCTTGGACTGAAGCGACTAATCTGCACCTCTTATAGCACTTCGCCGGTGGTAGGACAGCAACTTTCTTTGTTTGATGAAATGGACGAACCTGTAATTCAGGGGCACGGCTATGTCATGGATATTTCAAAGGTTCCTATGGCAAACGGTCGTGGTGTTTCAGACGCAGATATAGACGCACTCCTGAAATCCAAAAAACGCGGAGTGAAGCGGTTAAAAGGCAATGGGGATTTCCGTTCGGAGGAGTGTATCGAATACCTGATGCAGGCTGATATCGTAGTAACCAACCCACCATTTAGCCTGTTCCGGGAATATGTGGCTCAGCTCATGAAATATAAGAAAGAGTTTTTGATTATTGGAAATATTAATGCAGTTACATACAAAGAAATATTCCCATTGATTAAAGACAATCGGTTGTGGCTCGGCGCAAGTATTCATAGTGGTGATAGAAAGTTCTATGTTCCTGAGGATTATCCCCTTCGTGCTGCCGGCTGTGGTATTGAACCAGATGGTAGAAAGTATATCCGTGTAAAGGGGGTTAGATGGTTTACAAATCTTGACTATGCGATGCGCCACGAAGAACTTGTCCTTTATAAGCGTTACTACGGCAGCGAGGATGAATATCCCCACTATGCAAATTATGATGCTATCAATGTGGACAAGGTCGCGGATATTCCATGTGACTATTTTGAGGAAATTGGCGTACCCATTACCTACCTGGATAAGCATAATCCGGAACAGTTTGAGATCATCGGAGCAAGCAGGTGGATTGGTAAACCTATGTCGGAAATTGCGCCAAAAGGAAGTTATGTCGCGGGTGGCGTCCGTTTCTATTTGCCTGTAGAAAGTTCACAATCTGTTAATGTAGAGAGAGAGAGAGAGAGAGAGAGAGAGAGAGACCGCAGCGCGGCGGGCTCCGATATCGTTGCCTCTACGACAGAGTTGTCATCAAGCGCCGCAAAGTACAGACGTCTGTATGACCGAATTGTTATCAAGCGCAAGCTGTAATGGAATCATGGGTGTTCCCATTACTTTTTTGGATAAGTATAATCCAGAACAGTTTGAGATTGTTGGGGCAACTGAAAGCGAAGGGAAAGGATTCTCGGGTGGATTGTGGTTTCCCGACAGCGGGATTGCCCAACCGGTTATTAACGGTAAGAGGAAATATAAACGTCTGTTTATTAGACAGAAAAGGAGAGATAAATAGTGAAAATAGAACCTAAACAAATCAAGGTCAGGGATATTTTTGACAGTTACGCCGATAACGGCGACGATGGCGTTTTTGCCTATGGAGGCAGACTTGCAATTCGCCCTCCCTATCAGCGGGAGTTTGTCTACGATCAAGCACAGGCTGAGGCCGTAATCCAGACGGTCTTGAAAAATTTCCCTCTGAATGTCATGTATTGGGTCAGAAACGGTGAGGATCAATACGAGGTGCTGGATGGCCAACAGCGGACACTGTCCGTTATGCAGTATTTGAAGCACCAATTCCCTGTCACGCTGGATGGCAAAAAGTTTTATTGGGATGCTCTGCCCGACGATCGGTTTGAGGCAATTATGAACTATGAGTTTATGATTTATGTCTGTGAAGGCGAAACCTCAGAAAAACTTGAGTGGTTCCGTGTGGTCAATATTGCCGGAGAAAAATTGTCGGAGCAGGAACTGCGAAACTCTGTTTACACAGGGACATGGCTCTCTGACGCAAAACGCTATTTCTCTAAGCGGAATTGCGCTGCGAAAAGGCTGTCTGACAAGTACATAACCGGTGATCCAAATCGTCAGGAACTTTTGGAAAAGGCGCTGAAGGGAATCTGTGAATTGCAGGGGAAAAAGGATATCACTGAATATATGGCGCTACACAAATCTGATGCCGACGCTGATGAACTGTGGCAATATTTTCAAGAGGTTATGAGTTGGGTTCAGCGTATTTTCCCAAAATATTACGCAGATATGAAGGGCCTAGATTGGTGCCATCTTTACAATGTTTATCACCGACGCACCTATAATTCTTCTGTCATGGTAGCAGAAACCAAACGGCTTCATGAGGACGAGGATGTCCAAAGGCCCAAGGGAATTTATGAGTACTTGCTCTGCAAAGATACCGACCCCTTTGCTGGACGCCTTCTCAATCTCCGTGCTTTTGATAAGCGCGATAAAATAGCCGCATATAGCAGACAGAGCGGAATATGTCCCATTTGTCACCAGCACTTTGAGTTTGATGAAATGGAGGGTGATCATATCAAACCGTGGAGCAAAGGCGGCCATACCACGCCAGACAATTGCCAAATGCTTTGCCGGGACTGCAATGGGAAAAAGACGGATAAGTATTAAAACATGAAGCTTGCAACGGCGTTAATGCCAATCCGACGGCTGTCGGAGAAGACTCTCAAAATCTGATACAATCGGCGGGGCCAGCGGCTACTGATAGCCATTTGTCGCTTTGGAAAGCTGAAGCTTGTTGCAAAAAGTCGCTTGAAAAAGTTTTTACTTAGTTTAAAATCTCCCTTGAAAAAACTTTTGGTTTCGTGTATGATAAAGCAAATGACAGGGGGAGGGTGGTAAGATGTGTTGAGGCGGAAGATCGAGCGGCGGTTGGCGGAGTGGAAGGGCGCGAAGAACCACAAGCCCTTGATCGTGAAGGGCTGCCGCCAGTGCGGAAAAACCTTTTCTGTTCTGGATTTCGCAAAGAAAAACTACAAAAATGTGGTGTACCTCAACTTTTTTGAGAACCCGGATTACGCATCTGTGTTTTCCGGCTCCCTGGAGATCGACAACATTGCGATGCTGTTGTCCGCTCTGCTGGGGGACCAGGCCGTGTTCGTCCCTGGCGAGACCGTCCTGATCCTGGACGAGATCCAGGACTGCCCCGAGGCCAGGACCGCTCTGAAATTTTTCCACAAGGATGGGCGGTATGATGTGATCGGCACCGGCTCCCTGCTGGGCGTCAAGGGGTATGGGGAGGAGCCGAAGTCGATCCCGGTGGGCTCGGAGACGGTGATCGAGATGTATCCGCTGGACTTTGAGGAGTTCCTGTGGGCCAACGGGGTGAAGGACTCGGTCGTGGATACGCTGAAAAAGAGCCTGGAGGAGGAGACGCCTGTCCCGGAGGCGTTGCACAACCGCATGAGGCAGCTCCTCTTGCAATACACGGTGGTCGGCGGTATGCCGGACGTGGTCCAGACCTTTGTGGATACCAAGCGGATGGATGAGGTACTGCGGATTCAGAGGGACATTGTGCACTCCTACGAGGACGACATGGTGAAGTATGCCGAAAGAAGGGACAAATCCCGCATCAAGGAGTGCTTTCAGTCCATTCCCAAACAGCTGAGCAAGGAGAACAAGAAGTTCCAATATTCTGTTGTTAAGAAGGGCTCTACCGCCTCCAAATACGCGGGGAGCCTGCAGTGGATCGAGGACGCCGGGATCGTCACACGGTGCTACAACCTCTCCATCACCGAGCTGCCCCTGGACGGCAACGCGGAAAAGGATGTATTCAAGGTCTATATGCAGGACTGCGGCCTGTTTGTCAGTATGCTGGAGGATGGCACTCAGTATGACATCCTCCAGGGGAACCTGTACGGCTACAAGGGCGCTATCTTTGAAAACCTGATCGCGGATATCTTTACCAAGATGGGCCGCAAGCTCTACTACTTCCACAAGGACAGCGGCCTGGAGGTGGATTTTGTGACCCGCTACCAGGGTGAGTGCACGCTGGTGGAGGTCAAGGCCGCCACCGGGAATGTCAAAAGCACGAAAACGATTTTGAACCATCCGGAAAAATACCATGTCAACAGCGCGATCAAGCTGGGCGACTACAATGTGGGCAGGGCGGGGCAGATCCTGACCTTGCCGCTCTATATGGCGTTTTTGTTGCGGAAGGTCTGACGCTGACAAAGCCCGGGGGCCGCGTGAGGCGGCCCCCGGGCTTTGTCAGCAGTTCTTTTTCGCTACCTCTTGTACGCTTCCCATCGCCGAAGCGCTGGAAGTGGACTACTTCGCGCTCGCGGAGGAAGCGGATGACGTCATTGACGTCGGGGTCGTCGGACAGGCGGAGGATGTTGTCGTAGGTCACCCGCGCCTTCTGCTCGGCGGCCAGGTCCTCGGTGAGGTCGGCCAGCACGTCGCCCTTCACCGCCATGGAGGCGGCGGAGTAGGGGAAGCCGGAGGCGGCGGTGGGGTAGACGCCGGTGGTGCGGTCCACGAAATAGGTGTCGAACCCGGCGGTCTTGATCTGCTCGTCGGTGAGCTTCCGGGTGAGCTGGTGGACGATGGCCCCGACCATCTCCAAGTGCCCGAGTTCCTCCGTGCCGATGTCCGTTAAGAGGGCCTTCAGCTCGGGGTAGGGCATAGAGAAGCGCTGGGACAGGTAGCGCAGGGAGGCGCCCAGCTCCCCGTCCGGCCCGCCGTACTGGGAGATGATGACGCTGGCCAGCTTGGGGTTGGGGGTCTTGATGCGGACGGGGTACTGCAGCTTTTTCTCGTACAGGAACATTTACTTGTCCCCTCCTTCCTGATAGTTCCAGGGCCAGGGGTCCTTGAGCCAGGCCCAGTTCTTGGACTGGGCGGTGGCGGACTGGGTGATGGGGCCGTAGGCGGCCTCGTAGCGGGCCCGGCCCTCCTTCTCCAGGGTTGCGTACTGGCGGTAGAGCTCCATGGCCTGGGCGTCGTCCTGGTGGGTGTCCAGGTAGAGGCCCAGCTCCACCAGCACGAACTCCAGCGCCTGGAGCTCGGCCAGGGGGGTCATGGGGACGTTGGCGGCCTTGGCCTTCAGGTGGAAGGGGAGATTGAGGCCGGGGAACAGGGTGCCGTTCTCCAGGGCTTCGCTGTGATCGTATTTTTTCGCCCCCATCTGCTGGAAGGGGACGTAGGGCACGGCCAGAGGGGCGCAGGAGGGCATGGTGCCGCAGGCGTCGCCGCAGGGCATGGCCTCCATGTCCTCCACAGGCTTGTCAGACTTGGGATACACGGTCATTCCTCCTTTGACTGGCAGGGGCTCAAGTCCCTGCCTGACATTCTATGCCGCCGCCCCCGGAGTTGGAGACAGCTTTGCAAGGGGGGAGGAAGTGTGCTATAATACCTGTGTATGGCAGCCTGCGCCCATATATCATTAAGAAATCAGTCTAGTACCCCCCGCTCCGGCATAGCATTTCGGAGAAGGGGGCGGAAAGGATGAGCGGAAGCGCGCGGTGGAAGTTGGTCTCCCTGGCGGCTTTGGGTCTGCTGGGTGTGTTGGGGGTCCTGATCCTGTGGCGGGGCCCGGCGGTATCCACGGCGGCTCCGGCGGGGGTCCGGGTGGTCATCGACCCCGGCCACGGCGGGGAGGACGGCGGGGCGGTGGGAGCTGACGGCACGGTGGAGAGCGCCATCAACCTGGAGATCGCCCGGCGGCTGGACGCCATTCTGACCTTCTGGGGGCAGGACACCAAGCTCCTTCGGAGCGAGGATATCTCCCTCCACGACCCGGACGCCGCCACCATCCGCCAGAAGAAGACCAGCGACCTCCACAACCGGGCCCGGCTGGTGAACGAGGAGCCGGAGGCCCGACTCATCAGCATCCACCAGAACTTCTTCCCCCAGGCTCAGTACCACGGGGCCCAGGTCTTCTACGCCAACGGACCCCTGGGCCAGCCCTGGGCCAAGCGGACCCAGGAGAATTTGCGGGCCTGCCTGGACCCGGAGAACAGCCGGGCGGAGAAGCCCATCTCCCACGACGTCTACCTGATGAACCACATCACCTGTCCTGCCATCCTGGTGGAGTGCGGTTTTTTGTCCAACCCCGGCGAATTGACCAGGCTCCGGGACCCCGGCTATCAGACCGCCCTGGCCGCCGTGGTGGCGGCGTCCTATCTACAATGTACCTATGAGGAAGGAGAGACCGGCTATGGCTCCCAAAGCGAAGCGAGTATTCTACTGCACCCAGTGCGGGAATGAGACCCCCAAGTGGCAGGGCCAGTGCCCCGCCTGCGGGGCGTGGAACACCATCGTGGAACAGCCCCCCGAGGAGGCGGCCAGGAAGTCCGCCCCCCGGGGCGGCGGCTTCGCCGGGGCCCGGAACCGCCCCATGCCCATCGGGGAGGTGGAGACCACCGACGAGCTGCGCTTCGCCACCGGCATGAACGAGCTGGATCGGGTGCTGGGCGGCGGGGCAGTGAAGGGGTCGCTGGTGCTGGTGGGCGGCGCGCCGGGGATCGGCA
>CANQMK010000043.1 GCA_947624895.1 uncultured Oscillospiraceae bacterium
ATCTACCACGGCGTCACCCTGGGCGGCACCGGCAAGGAGGGGGGCAAGCGCCACCCCACCATCGGCAACAACGTGATGATCGCCTGCGGGGCCAAGGTGCTGGGCCCCTTCCGGGTGGGGGACAACGCCCGCATCGCCGCCAACGCCGTGGTGCTCCGGGAGGTGCCCGACGACGCCACCGCCGTGGGCATCCCCGCCCGCATCGTCCGCATCGCCGGAGAGAAACCCCACTACGCGGAGAACGTGGACCAGATCAGCGTGACAGACCCGGTGCAGAAGGAGCTCCAGGCCATGGCCAGACGGTTGGAGGCCCTGGAGGATCGGATCACCGCAAAGGAGAAATAGGCTATGAAACTCTACAATTCCGCCAGCCGCCAAAAAGAGGACTTCGTCCCCTACGTGCCAGGGAAGGTGGGGATGTACACCTGCGGCCCCACCGTCTACCACTTCGCCCACATCGGCAACCTGCGCTCCTACATCATGGAGGACGTGCTGGAAAAAGCTCTGCGGTGGGAGGGGTTGGAGGTGACCCGGGTGATGAACATCACCGACGTGGGCCACCTCTCCTCCGACGCGGACACCGGGGAGGACAAGATGCTCAAGGGCGCCCAGCGGGAGCACAAGAGCGTCATGGAGATCGCCCGGTTCTACACCGACGCCTTCTTCTCCGACTGCGAGAAGCTGAACATCAAGCGCCCCGACGTGGTCCAGCCCGCCACCGGGATGATCGACGAGTATATCAAGGTCATCACCAAGCTGCTGGACACCGGCTACGCCTACGCCGCCGGGGGCAACATCTACTTCGACACCTCCAAGCTGAAGCGGTACTACATCTTCAACGACCACGAGGAGGAAAACCTGGCCGTGGGCGTGCGGGACAGCGTGGAGGAGGACGTGAACAAGCGAAACAAAGCGGACTTCGTCCTGTGGTTCACCAAGAGCAAGTTCGAGGACCAGGCCCTCAAGTGGGACTCCCCCTGGGGGGTGGGCTACCCCGGCTGGCACATCGAGTGCTCCTGCATCTCCATGAAGTACCTGGGGGAGTATCTGGACCTCCACTGCGGCGGCATCGACAACGCCTTCCCCCACCACACCAACGAGATCGCCCAGTCGGAGGCGTACCTGGGCCACCCCTGGTGCAAATACTGGTTCCACATCCACCACCTGAACACCAACGACGGGAAGATGAGCAAGTCCAAGGGGGAGTTCCTCACCGTCTCCCTCCTGGAGGAGAAGGGCTTCGACCCCCTGGCCTACCGCCTGTTCTGCCTCCAGAGCCACTACCGCAAGGCCCTGACCTTCTCCTGGGAGAACCTGCAGAACGCCCAGGGGGCCTACGACAAGCTGATCCGCCGGGTGGCCGCCCTGACGGAGGCCGGGGTGGCGGACGAGGCCGGGGTGGAGCCCTACCGGGCCCAGTTCCAGGCGGCGCTGGACAACGACCTGAACACCTCCCTGGCCGTCACCGCCCTCTACGACGTGCTCAAGGCCCCCCTCAGCGACGCCGCCAAGCGCGCCCTCATCGCCTCCTTTGACCAGGTGCTGGGCCTGCGGCTCCTGGAACACGCCGCCGCCCTTCAGGAGGAGACCGCCCAGCCGGAGGCCGGGGCGCTGTCCGAGGAAGACCAGGCGGTCCAAGACCTGGTGGACCGCCGGGCGGAGGCGAAGAAGGCCAAGGACTTCGCCACCGCCGACGCCCTCCGGGCCCAGCTGGCCGCCATGGGCGTGGAGGTCACCGACACGCCCCAGGGGCCTGTGTGGAGGAGGGTGTGACCATGGCCCGGGATATGATGAAAAAGCGGGTCATCAAACTCCAGTTCAACGCCCCGCTCATTTTGCTCTTCACCTTCGCCGCCCTGGCCGCCCTCATCGCCAACTACTTCACCCGGGGCTGGTCCAACCAGCAGTTCTTCAGCGTCTACGGCTTCCAGCCCACCAACTTCTGGTGGTATCTCCGGCTCTTCGGCCACGTGCTGGGCCACGCCAACTGGAGCCACTACATGAGCAACATCGTCCTCCTCCTGGTGGTGGGCCCGCCTCTGGAGGAGAAGTACGGCAGCTGGACGCTGCTGTGGTGTATGCTCTTCACCGCCGTGGTCTCCGGGCTGGTCCACTGCATCTGGGACCCCGGCACCGCCCTGCTGGGGGCCAGCGGGATCGTGTTCATGTGCGTCATGCTCTCCTCCCTGGCCGGGATGCGGGACGGGGCCATCCCCATCACCCTGATCCTGGTGGCCATCCTCTACCTGGGGGGCGAACTGGTGGCCGCCCTCACCGGGGACGACTCCGTCTCCCAGCTCACCCACATCGTGGGCGGGCTGTGCGGCACCTTCCTGGGCTTCCTCCTGGCCCGCCGGAGACGATAAGCCTTGCAAACGGGGGAAAAAACAGGTATAATCGCTGTGTGGCGTCGCCACACAGCGATTTGCTTTGGGGAGGTGGGGCGTTGGAGGATCGGGTGATCGTGATCTGCGGCCCCACCGCCACCGGCAAGACCGCCCTGGGGGTGGCCCTGGCCAAGGCCCTGGACGGGGAGGTGGTGGGGGCGGACTCCATGCAGGTCTACCGGGGCATGGACATCGGCACCGCCAAGCCCACCCCGGAGGAGATGGACGGGGTGCCCCACCACATGATCGACGTGGCCGACCCGGAGGAGGACTTCTCCGTGGCCCGGTACGTGGACCTGGCCCTGCCCGTGGTGGAGGATATCCTCCGCCGGGGGAAGCGGCCCCTGGTGGTGGGCGGCACCGGGCTCTACATCGACAACCTCCTGGCCGGGCGGCGGTTCGCCGCCTTCTCCGGCCAGCGCCGCCGGGAGTTGGAGGCGCGCTGTCAGGCGGAGGGCCTGGCCGCCCTCTACGCCGAGCTGGGCCGGGTGGACCCCCGGCGGCAGAGCGAGCTCCACCCCAACGACGAGAAGCGCATCCTCCGGGCCCTGGAGGTCTACTACGAGACGGGCCGGACCATGTCCGACTTCCACGCCGAGACCCAGACCCGGCCCCCCCGGTTCCGGGCCGCCCGGATCGGGCTGACCTTCTCCCGGCGGGAGGACCTGTGGGCGCGCATCGACGCCCGGGTGGACGACATGATGGCCCGGGGCCTGGCCGGGGAGGTCCGGGCCCTGCTGGACCGGGGGGTGCCTCAGGAGGCCACCAGTATGCAGGCCATCGGCTACAAGGAGCTGGCCGCCGCCCTCCGGGGAGGCGGGGACCTGGCCGCGGCGGCGGAGGAGGTGAAGCTCCGCTCCCGGCAGTACGCCAAGCGGCAGCTCAGCTGGTTCCGCCGCCACGGCGACACCCACTGGATCGCCTGGGAAAAACACCCGGATCTTTCCCTGGGTCTACACAGTTCGACGGCATTCCTCTCTCAACTGGGTATATGATATGGTCCGCCAGGACCTGGCAAATGACGCCAAGTTGAGAGGGAGCGTGTATAAAAATGAAAAACACAAAAAATCTACAGGACGCTTTTTTGACCCGATGCCGGACCGCCCGGATGCCGGTGACCCTGTTTCTGATGAACGGCTTTCAGATCCGGGGCTTCATCACCGGCTTCGACTCCTTCGTGGTGGTGGTCCAGTCCGAGGAGAAGCAGCAGGTCATCTACAAGCACGCCATCTCCACCATCGTCCCGGAGCGGCGGATGGAGTTGGAGCCGGAGGAGTAGAAGCGTCCCCGAGCGGGGGAGGAACGAGTACATATGAAACAGGGCACGGTGGTCACCCGCGTCGTCATCCTGCTGCTGTTGGCGGCGGTGCTGGTCTATCTGGGGGTATACCTCTGGCAGGGCCTGTCCGACCCCTACCAGCTCATCGTCACCTACGCCTACGAGATGGACGACGACCTGCCCATCGACGGGGTGGTGGTCCGGGAGGAGGAGACCATCCCCGGCCGGGCCGCCCTGGCCGAGGTGCTGCCTCGGGAGGGGGAGAAGATCCGGGCCGGGACGGCGGTGGCAGTGATCTACCAGGACGAGAGTGCCCTGAACGACCGCCGCCGGGTCCGGGCGGTGGAGACGGAGCTGGAGCAGGTGCGCTACGCCATGCAGGTGGGCGGCAGCCAGAGCGACGCCAAGGAGCTGGACGGCCAGCTGGTGCAGGACCTGGCCCAACTCCGCACCGACGTCTCCGTGGGCGCGCTGGACGACCTGGAGGAACGGGGCGCGGACATCCGCGGCCTGGTGGTGAAGCGCACCGTGGAGGCCGGGAGCGGGGACGTGTCCCAGCTCCAGGCCGCCGCTGAGCAGTTGGAGAGCGAGCTGGCCGCCCTCAACGCCGCCTCCGCCCGCACCACCCGGCGGGTGGCGGTGGAGCGGGGGGGCACCTTCTCCGGCCTGGCCGACGGCTACGAGACCCTGCTGACCCCCCAGCTGTTGGAGAGCGTGAGCGCCGACGAGCTGGAAGCGCTGTGCCGCGGGGCCGACGCCCCCGCCGCCCCCGCCGACAGCCTGGGCAAGCTCATCACCGACGCCACCTGGCGCTTCGCCGCCGTCCTCCCCGACGAGGACACCCAGCGCCTGGTGGAGGGCCGGGGCTACGACCTGGCCTTCTCCGGGGACTTCAACGCGGAGCTGAACATGACCCTGGAGCGGCTGGGCCCCCTGGAGGACGGTCGCCGGGTGGCGGTCTTCTCCAGCGACCGCTGTCTCAACCAGGTGACCCTGTGCCGCTTTGTCAGCGCCCGGCTGATCTTTGAGCGCCACACCGGCGTCCGCATCCCCGACCGGGCCCTCCGGGTCCGGGACAACGACGACGGCACCACCACCCCGGGGGTCTACACCCTGGTGGGGCGGCAGGTGGAGTTCAAACCCATCGAGATCATCCGGGAGGGGGACGGGTTCTACCTGGTCCGTGGGACCGCCACCAACCGCAAGGTCCTGCGGCCTGGGGACACCCTGGTGCTGTCCAATCAAGAGCTGTACGACGGAAAGGTGGTGGCCTGACATGGAGTTGAGAGAGCGTGTGGAGGCGGTGCGGGCCCAGATCGCCGCCGCCGCCCTGGAGGTGGGGCGGGACCCGGCGGAGATCACCCTGGAGGCCGCCACCAAGACCCGGGACGCGGACACCGTCCGGGCCGCCATCGCCGCGGGGATCACCGTGTGCGGGGAGAACCGGGTCCAGGAGCTGACCCAGAAGCTGGACCAGTTCGCCTACGACGGGGCGGAGGTCCACTTCATCGGCCACCTCCAGACCAACAAGATCAGCAAGGTGGTGGGCCGGGTGGACCTGATCGAGTCGGTGGGGTCCCAGCACCTGCTGGAGGGGATCGACGCCTATGCCGCCAAGCTGGACCTGGTGCAGGACATCCTGCTGGAGGTGAACATCGCCGCCGAGGAGAGCAAGTCGGGCTTTCTGCCCCAGGAGCTCCTCTCCGCGGCGGAAATGGCCCTGAAAATGCCCCATATCCGCCTCCGGGGCGTCATGGCCATCCCCCCGGTGGCACAACATCTGGGGGACAATCGGAAATTTTTTCACAAAATACGTGAATTATATGTTGACATAATACAAAAAATGGGGGATAATAAGGGTAACATAACCTGTCTCTCCATGGGGATGAGCCAGGACTACGCCGACGCGGTCCGGGAGGGCTCGACCCTTGTGCGGGTGGGCACCGGACTGTTTGGGCCCAGGGTGTGAGGACCGGGCAGGCGAACGAGGAAAGGGGAACATAAATCATGAGTTTCTTTGACGAGCTGAAGCGGTGGACCCGTCCCTACGACGACGAGGAGGAGGAGTTCGAGGAGTTCGACGCCGAGCCCAAGCAGGAGAAGCGCCGGGACCGCACCCCCCGGGAGGAGGCCGCCCCCTCCATCTTCGACACCCAGGCGACGGATCGCCGGAGCAACAAGGTGGTGAACATCCACGCCACCACCCAGCTCCAGGTGGTGCTGGTGAAGCCCGACCGCTTTGAGACCGCCCCCGAGATCGCCGACCACCTGCGGGAGAAGCGCACGGTGGTGCTCAACCTGGAGTCTGTGGACAAGAACGTGGCCCGCCGCCTGCTGGACTTCGTGGCCGGTGTGGCCTACGCCAGCGACGGCAAGATCAAGAAGGTGGCCGCCTTCACCTACATCGTCACCCCCTTCAACGTGGACATCCTGGGCGACCTGGTGGGCGAGCTGGAGAACAACGGGCTCTACAACTTCTGAAAAACCGCTCCCGGCGGCCCAGGCCGCCGCTATGAAACAGAAAAGGAGAGATGGGAATGTTGACGCCCCAGGAAGTGGCCCAGAGATCCTTCAGCAAGGCATCTTTTGGCGGCTACAACATGGCCATGGTGGATGACTTCCTGGACGAAGTGACCGCCGACTACGAGTCCCTCTACAACGAAAATGCCCTCCTGAAGCAGAAGCTGGGGGTGCTGTCCGGGAAGATCCGGGAGTACCAGTCCACCGAGGAGGCCATGCGGAAGACCCTGCTGGCCGCCCAGGAGATGTCGGACAAGCTGGTGAAGGAGACGGAGGCCAAGTGCGCCCAGATGCTGGAGGAGGCGGAGCAGAGTTCCGCCCAGCGGCAGGCGGAGCTGGCCCAGGAACTGAACGACGAGGCCCGGAAGCTCCAGACCGCCCAGGCCGCCGTAGAGGCGTACAAGGAGCAGGTCCGGGCCATCTGCCACCGGCAGTTGGAGTGCCTGGATGAGCTGGACAGCCTGGCGGTGCCGGAGGTGCCCGCCGCCCCCGCCGTGGACCCGGACAGCGCCGCCCAGGACATCCAGGCCGCCGTGGCCCGGAACCTGGCCCAGGAGGAGGCGGAGCTGGCCGCCCAGGAGGGGCCGGAGGCCCCGGCGGAGGCGTCCGCCGTCCAGGGGGAGACCCCGGTGGAGACGCCCGCCGCCCCGGCGGTGGAGGAGAGCTCGGTGAGCCTCTACGAGCAGCTCATGGCCCACCGCAAGGCGGCGGCCCAGGCCGCCGCGTCCAAGGAGGACCCCGCCGCCGACCCCACCGCCGCCACCCGCCGGGTGGAGCGCCGGAGCTTGGAGTTCGGCAAGGATTTTGAGATCGACTGAGTTCGTCCTTTCCGTGGAGCGGGGTCGGCGTGAGCCGGCCCCGTTTTTTTGGAGAGGCCGGGAAGGAGCGCGCCATGTCCATCCAACTGTCCGACCACTTCACCTTTGGCCGCCTGTTCCGCTTCTGCCTGCCCTCGGTGGTGATGATGGTGTTCACCTCCGTCTACGGCGTGGTGGACGGCTTTTTCGTGTCCAACTGGGCGGGGAAGACCGCCTTTTCCGCCATCAACCTCATCTACCCCTTCATCGCCATCCTGGGCGGGGTGGGCTTCATGCTGGGGGCGGGGGGCAGCGCCCTGGTGGGCAAGACCCTGGGCCAGGGGGACCGGGACCGGGCCAACCGCTGTTTCTCCATGCTGGTGGCGGCCACCGCCATAGCGGGGGCGGCGCTGTCCGCCCTGGGGATCGTCCTGCTGGAGCCCATCGCCCGGGCGCTGGGGGCCACGGAGGGGATGCTGGCCGACTGCGTGATCTACGGGCGGATCATCCTGGCCTTCAACACCTGCTTTATGCTCCAGAACCTCTTCATGACCTTCCTCACCACCGCTCAGCGGCCCCAGCTGGGCCTGGGGTGCACGGTGGCGGCGGGGGTGATCAACATGGCCCTGGACGCCCTGTTCGTGGCGGTGTTCCGCTGGGGCATCCTGGGCGCGGCGCTGGCCACCGGCCTCTCCCAGGCGGTGGGCGGGCTGCTGCCCCTCCTCTACTTCCTCCGGCCCAACGACTCCCTGCTCCGCCTGACCCGGCCCCGGCTGGAGCTGGCCGCCCTGCTCCAGGCCTGCGGCAACGGCGCCTCCGAGCTGATGAGCAACATCTCCGGGCCGCTGGTGAGTATGCTCTATAACTTCCAGCTCATGCGCCTGGCGGGGGAGAACGGCGTGGCGGCCTACGGGGTGCTGATGTACGTGGGCTTCATCTTCGTGGCCATCTTCATCGGCTACACCATCGGCACCGCCCCCATCGTCAGCTACCACTACGGCGCGGAGGACCGGGGCGAGGTGCGGAACATCCTGAAAAAGAGCCTGGTGACCATGGCGCTGACCGGCCTGGCCATGGCCGCCCTGGCCTGGACCTGCGCGGGCCTGATCGCCCGCGTCTTTGTGGGCTACGACGAGACCCTGCGGGCCATGACCCGCCACGCCTTCCACATCGTCTGCTTCCACTACCTCTTCGCCGGGGTCAACATCTTCGCCTCCTCCTTCTTCACCGCCCTGAATAACGGCGCCGTCTCCGCCCTCATCTCCTTCCTGCGGACCCTGGTGTTCCAGATGGCCATGGGCGTCCTCCTGCCCATCTGGCTGGGTCTGGAGGGGGTCTGGTGGGCCTGGGTGGGCGCAGAGGCGGGAGCCTTCGTCATCAGCCTGACCTTCCTCCTGGCCAAGCGGAGGAAATACGGGCATTGAGCGGGGAGAGGCCCCGTGGACCGGGCATTTTCCGAAAACCTGCTTTCGCGCGGCTCACATTCTCTATGAGGACTTTACGCACCAGAGCGCGTCAAAAGCGGCGGAGACCCTCGGCAATCAAGGGTCTCCACCGTTTTTTGTCTCTTTGTAAGCAAATCATAAAGGATAATACAGCAGATGCTTTAGTCAGATAGAGCAGCGATGTCCTGTGTCAGCTGTTCCTGCGCCTTTCTATACTCTTTTTGAAGCGATAAGAAATCTTGCAGCTTTGTTTGAACAAAGGCTTTCTGTTCCTCGTATGGGATATAGTCAATATAGTAGTCCTTAAACATATCTGGCGATATTGTTAGCTTTGATGTTCGGTCTGCTAAGTCGGAGACAATTTGCTTTCTTATGGATGCAAAATAGCAATTATAGAATTCTAAGTCGATTGGATATTTGGGGTCGTTTTTACTTGTTAAGACGAGACATAGATTACTTGCAATAAACTTGCCTTTGACATAGTGACTGCGGCCTAAAGAACCCGCCGCACTTACGGCATATACGATTGCTTCTGTATCAAGAGCGTAGTCTGTATGTGTTTTCCACTCTTCACTTGCTGTCACAAAAGGATAGTCGCCATCAATATTGCTTTCGCTTGCAAGTGATCCTTTGATTACATGAAACAATGTGCCGATCTTTACCATTTCATAGCTACTATTCCGTCGTATCTGTACGCCCGCACAGTTCAAAACGCCGTTTTTATATATCTTTTTCTTCTGACACACTCCTGGTATCTCTTTTGAATTAGAAATAGCGTCAAAAATAGCATCCTCAATTTCAGGCCAGGTTCCGTTTTTGTCAACGCGTCCCTTATGCTGAATGCTGATAAAACCATCGTCATCCAAATTATAAAACAAAACATCATCAGACTGCATATGCGGGGTCTTAGTAAAGCCAAAAATAGACGTGTTCACGGTCCGCTTCTGCTCGGAAAACAACTTGTTAGGCATTTTGATGACATACTCCAGCTTTGCCATAGACAAAACCTTTTCCGTTAATCCTCCTTGATTATGTGTCAAGGTAGGAGTTGGCATGATTATAACAAGCTTTCCACCCGGCTCAAGGTAATTCAATGCTTGAAGCGTAAATTTGATGGGATTGTTGTTCTCATAAGGCGGGTTGATGATAACTTTTGTAGGCTTCATGCTACGTATATATTCAAGCAATTCTTTATCACTATTATTGACTATACCGCCTTGTGTCTTATCGAGCAGACTACTTCTGTACAGCAGATTAGTTCTTCCGTCGCCATGTAGGAACATATTTGAACACGCGAGGGCAAAAAGAACAGAATCTATTTCAAAGCCGATCAGCTGTCTCTCTTTAATGTTTGTAATTGTTGCTTCATCGCCCTTTGCAAGTGCGACCATTGTTTCCATCGCTTCCATGAGGAAGCCACCTGAACCTGCACAGGTGTCTAGTACTACATCGTTAACAGATAGTCGCGCTAACCTAACCATCAGTTCCTTGATATGATCAGGAGTCAGAATAATATTCTTGTTGTCCACTTTTCCCGCGCGGGATAAAAAGATTTTATATGCGTGGCCTAAAATGTCCTGCTTTTCTTCGTTCTGGAAAGGATAAAATATCTTTTCCTCAATAATGCCAATGATTTTTTTGTATTCTTCAAGAGTATAATCTATATTTTTAATGAAGGAAAATTTGTCGCGCCAACTAAACTCTTTCGATAGACTATTGATTTTGCTTTCAAGTTCAGTGGTTATAGCTTCAAGAATGGCTTTGTTGAGATTGTGCGCTTCAAGGACGGTTGCTTTTGTGGTCGCAACCTCCTGCTTCGATGGCGCTTGAATGCTTTTGTATGTGCTTCTAAAATTATTGTTTTTGAGCGCTATCATCAGTCCGGAAAAGAATAGACTGCGGTCGGTATCACGAACTTTGTTATTGTTGTTAAACCGTTTGTTCAGATCTTTTAATACCGTTATAAGGGCTTCCGTTGTTACGCTTTCTCCATACTTCGTCTTGATATACTGCTTTTTGATTGCTGGCATGGAAAGTAAAGTGTTTTCCTGCGGAAATGGCCTGATGTCAGTCATCCCCATAAGTTTTAAGTAGTAGGTCACAAAAATATTTTCCTGTGATTGTCCAGATACGCTGATGCCGATAATATCCTTATGTATCTTATTGTTTATCATGTAATACTGAACTTCGTCCTGTGCGGCCATATGATCTGTTGCTTTCGCCTCAACTACGACACAATAGTCGCCGCAGTCACAGAAAAAATCGGGATAGCCACTATAAGATGTTCCCTTTTTCGATGTAAAACCATAACCGGACGGTATAGCTGATTTCTCTATGAATGTGTTTGCACCATAAAAATCGCGAAAAAGGTTTTCTGTCACCGTTTCACTCACCTTTTTCTTCGCCATATCATCCGCCGCCTTTCTTTGTCTGCTCGGTGCTCCCGCAACATCATCCAGGCCACATACCAAGGCATTTGCCCGCTTGCGACGCGATTGGGGATGCGGCCGCCGCCGTGTGACATGGATGCTTCCCTTGAGGCAGACTATAAAAATACAAAATATATTATAATACCTCTCGTAAAAAAAGTCTATCATATTCCCGGATCGACGACAAAAAGGCGCGCCACAGGGTAGTTCCCGTGGCGCGCCTCTATGAATTCCCTTCTCTTTGGACCGCGGACACAGCGAGGCTCAGCCCGCGGCGTTATCCCTCCGCTTTCTGGGGGGACAGCTCCCCCCGCTTTTTCGCCTGGTAGTAGGCGGTGGTCTCCGCGTCGGTGAAGACGGGGCGCTCCGCCAGGGCCTGGGCCCGGTCCTCCAGGAACCGGGTGAGGGCGGCCAGGCCCGCCTCGTCCAGGGGGAAGGTCTCCCGGCCGATCTCCTGGGCGTAGGGCCGGGAGAAGGGCCCCTGCCAGAGGACCACGGTGACGCCCGCCTCGTCCGGCTTTTCGATCTGGAACCGCAGGGCCCCGGCGCTCCCCAGCCAGCCGTTGCCGTTTTTGAGATAGCCCAGGGTGGGCAGACGGATGGCCATGTCAGCCCTCCCCGTCGTCAAAGACCATGGTGGCGAAGTAGTCCTCCGGGGTCTCCGCCCGGCGCAGGAGCTTCACCGAGCCGTCGGGCCGCAGCAGCAGCTCCGCCGAACGCAGCCGGCCGTTGTACTGGTAGCCCATGGCGAAGCCGTGGGCCCCGGTGTCGTGGATGACCAGCAGGTCGCCCAGGTCGATCTTGGGGAGCATCCGGTCCACGGCGAACTTGTCGTTGTTCTCGCACAGCCCGCCCACCACGTCATACATATGGTCGCAGGGAGCGGACTCCTTGCCCATGACGGTGATGTGGTGATAGGCCCCGTACATGGCCGGGCGCATGAGGTTGGCGGCGCAGGCGTCCACCCCCACATACTCCTTGTAGATGTGCTTGAAGTGGGTGGCCCGGGTCACCAGACAGCCGTAGGGCCCCAGCATGAAGCGGCCCAGCTCGGTGTAGAGGGCCACGTCCCCCATCCCTGCGGGGACCAGCACCTCCTCATAGGCCTG
>CANQMK010000044.1 GCA_947624895.1 uncultured Oscillospiraceae bacterium
GGGCCGGAGGCTCCGGGGGGGGGGTGGCGTTGGGGTCGGCGCGGGGGGCGGGGGTCTCAGGCGGGGTCGTAGCGTTGGGGTCAGCGCTGGAGGCGGGGGTCTCAGGCGGGGTGGTGGCGTTGGGGTCAGCGCTGGGGGCCGGGGTCTCGGGCGGGGTCACCGCGTTGGGATCGGTGGACTCCGGCGGGGTGGTGGCGTTGGGGTCGGCGCTGGGGGCGTCGCTGGGGACCACGGGCTGGCCGGTGACCGGGTCCACGGGGGGCACGCTGCCGTCCGGCGCGCCGTCCAGGGGGTTGTAGGCGACTACCTTGTCGCACTTGCGGTAGACGTCCTTGCTGACCTTGGTGCGGCTGATAAGGGTGCCGTCCCCGGCGTAGAGGTTCTTATAGACCTCCACCGTCCGGCCGGTGAAGGGGCTCACCAGGACGTTGGTGGTGCCCTGGGGGACGGTGGGGTCGGCCTGGTAGATGGTCTCGTAGGGGGTGGTGCCCAGGCGCACCGACTCCATCTCCACGTAGGTGTCGGTCGTCTTGGTGCCCCGGAGACGGGCCACGCACTGCTTGTCCTGGACCAGCATCTCCACCTTGATGGGGTAGGCGGTGTTGTTCACGAAGGCGAAGTCCACGTTGGGCCAGCTCACCGTGGCGTCCATCCCCTCGGGCATATAGGTGACGGTGTAGCGGTGGTTGTACCGCTGGGCGATCTGCAGGTCCGCCCGGAGGCAGGCCAGGTAGAGGGTGGAGGAGGGCTGGCACACGCCGCCGCCGATCATGTCCTCCGTGCCCTTGGCGGTGAAGCCGGTGGCCATCCGATAGCCCTTGTCATAGGTGCGCTGGCCGGTGGCCTGGTTGTAGGAGAAGGTCTCCCCGGGCAGGACCACCTTCCCGTTGCACGCCTTGGCCGCCAGGGTCACGTTGCCCACCCGGGCGGCGCTGCCGGTGACCTTGCTGGACGCCTCCCCCAGCACGTCCTGGAAGAGGGTGGAGCGCAGGGCCAGGGTGGTGACCTCCGGGACCTCCACCTCCAGCTCCAGGGGGCGGCTCTCCCCCTCCGCCATATCGGAGAACAGCTCCGCCGCCGCCGCCGGGTCCACCTTCAGACCCAGCTTGTGGGGGATGACCTCCTCCGTCTCCACGTTCAGGGTGGCGTTGACGCTCTCCCGGTCCACCTCGCGGACCAGGGCGTCCAGGTCCGGCTCCGACGGGGCGGTGGAGGCGATCTCCGCCTGGATGGGGGCGGCGTCCCCCCGGCCCAGGGCGTCCTCCAGGGCCTGGCGCAGGGCGGCCTGGTCCACGCTCTGGCCGGTCCGGCCCTGGTGGAGGATGAGCCGGGCGCTCTCCTCGTCCTCCTCCAGCTCCCAGTGGGGCTGCTCCACCGGCTGGTCCACCGCCTGGGCCGCCTGGGTGAGCACCTGGTCCACATACCCGGCGTTGTCCACCCGCACGGCGTAGCTCAGGTCGGTCTTCCGGCCCAGCAGGCCGGTCAGGTAGTTCCAGCCCCGGGCGAAAAAGCCGTCCTTCCCCGCCGCCAGGGCCTCCGCCGCGCCGCCGTCCACGTGGGCGCCGGCGTCCTTGGCGGAGAAGGTCACCGTCTCCTCCCCCACCTGGATGGGGATCTCCAGGGCCTCGTAGCGGTCCCGGGAGACCTGCTCCAGGGCCGCCTGGGCCTGGGCCTGGTCCATGCCGCCCAGGTCCACGCCCCCCAGGCGCACCCCGGGCAGCACCCGGGGCCCGCCCGCCAGGGCGCACACGCCCAGGTAGCCCCCCGCCAGGAGGGCGGCCACCGCCGCCGCCACAATGGCGGCGATCTTCCCGGCCCGGCCTGGGGTCTTCCCCGTCTCCTGCTCCAGCCGGCGGCCCGGCTGGGCGTTCCGCTCCTTTTCTTCCATATCGTCACGCTCCAAAAAGGGCATATCGCCCCACATTTCATCAGAATATATTATAAGTGTCTCCGGGAGAAAAATCAATTACAAAGCGGTAACAGCTCCCCCGGAGGGGCTGGAAATTTTCCGCCGGCGGCGGCTTTACAATTTTCCCCGGGGGGTGTATCATGGAAGATACTGTTTTTCCCGTCCCATTCCACCCATGCGAAGGAGCGTGGCCCATGGCGGAATACCACTACAAATACAACCGGCCCCAGGGCCCTGGCGGGCAAAATCCTGGCGGGCGCGGCCCTGGCGGGCAAAATCCCGGCGGGGACGACCTGCTGAGCTGGGTGGTCATCGGCCTGGCCCTGCTGGTCTTCTGGCCGGTGGGCCTCTTTCTGCTCTTTCGCAAGCTGATGGACAGCTCCTACCGCTCCCAGCGGACCGCCTCCGGCGGGACCTCCGCCGCCGCGCCCGCGGCCCAGCCCAGGGCCCAGGCGAGGGCCAAGGCCCCAGACGCGCCCGCCCAGCGGCGGCAAAAGCTGGACGGGGGCGGCTTCCTGGTGGGCGGGGGGATCCTCACGGGGGTGTTCGGCTTCTCCCTCCTGACCAGTCTGGCCGAGGCGGTGGCCAGTCACGCCCTCCGGGGGGCCTTCTCCGGCCTGGTCTCCCTGGCGGGGCTCACCGGCGTGGGGCTGGTGTTGCTGTACGTGGGCCTGTTCCGCCGCCGCCGCTCCAAGCGCTTCCGGCAGTACCTGGCCCTCATCGGCCAGCGGGAGAGCGTCAGCGTCGCCGCCCTGGCCCAGGCCGCCGGGCGCGACCCCAAAAAGGTCCGGGAGGACCTGCAGGATATGCTGGACCTGGGGGCGCTGCCCGTGGGCTACCTGGACCTGGCCCGGGACAGGCTGGTCCTCACCGCCCAGGGCATCGACGACCAGCCGGAGGCCGCCGAGCCCCAGCCCCGGGAACGGGACGACAACGACACCCTGGCGGAGATCCGGGCGGTGAACGACGCCATCCCCGACCCGGTGATGAGCGCCAAGATCGACCGCATCGGCGAGCTCACAGGCCGCATCCTGGACTACCAGCGGCAAAACCCCGACAAGGCGGGACAGCTGCGGAGCTTTCTCAACTACTACCTGCCCACCACTCTGAAGATCCTCCGGGCCTACGCCCAGCTGGACCAGCAGGGGGTGGAGGGGGAGAACATCTCTGCCGCCAAGGCCCGCATCGAGGGGATGATGGACAAGGTGGTGGAGGGCTTCGAGACGCAGCTGGATAAGCTCTTTCGGGACGAGGCCCTGGACATTGCCAGCGACGTCTCCGTCCTGGAGCGGATGCTGGACAAGGACGGTCTGGGGCGGGGCGGCATGACACTTTGATCGCCAAAGAAGGGGGGCTCGCCCCCCTTCTTTGGCGAGTTTTGCGGCCCGCCGCAGCGCACGGGCCGAGAGGTATTTTGGGCCAGGCGCATGTCCTGGCCCAAAATTTTTATGATTTTTTCGCGCCCCAGGCGCGAAACTCTGCGAGGCCCTTTTTGCCGGGCGGGCGGGGGTGGGAAATTTTTCCCACCCATTTTTTTCGTTTTCTGTTGACGGGGGCGGGGCGGGGATGGTAGAATAGGGGACAGGAATTATGTCACCCTGTTGGGCGGCTTCCCCATCCATATCGAGCTAGGAGGGTCCCCCTATGGCCAAAGCCAGGACTGAGTTGATCCACTGCGACAACTGCGGCGAGGATTACGCCGCCACCTACCGCCGCTGTCCCTTCTGCAACGCCAAACGGGGCCAGCGCCAGGAGCGCTACGACGAGCCGGAGCAGGAGGAGTACGACGACAGCCGGGGCGGCAAGCGCCTGTCCGGCGGCGGCGACCGCCGGGGGGGCGGGGATCCCGCCCGGATCGCCCTCTACGTCCTGGCCGCGGCGGTCATCCTGGCCATCATCTGCTTTTTGATCTCGGTGGTGATCCCCCGGCTGGTGGCCCCCGCCGCCCCCGTCCCCTCGGCGGAGACCTCCCAGGAGGCGGAGCCCTCCCCCTCGGCGGCGGCCTCCGCCCTGCCCTCCACCGAGCCCTCCACCGAGCCTTCCGCCGCCCCCTCTGACAGCGCTTCGGAGGGCGGGGACCAGCCCGATGTCTCCTTCCACCCCCTGCCCGCCATCACCGGCGCTGAGCCCATGGACGACGACCCCCTGGCCCTGGACTCCTCCTACCTGCCCCCGGTGGAGTCCGACCCGGTGTCCGCCCAGAGCTCTACCGCCCCGGTGACCTCCCAGCCCCCGGCCTCCCAGGCGCCTACGGCGTCCCAGGCCCCGGCGGCCTCTCAGTCGCCCACGGCCTCTCCGGCCCCCGGGGCGGGGTCGCTGAAGCTCAGCTCCACCGACTTCACCCTCTCCCCCCGCTACCCCACCTATCAGATGGAGACCGGCCTGGGCCGGGCCCAGACCACCTACTCCATCGCCGATGAAACGGTGGCCACCGTCAACTCTACCGGCCTCATCACCGCCGTGGGCAACGGCAACACCACCCTCACCGTCACCGACCAGAGCGGCCACACCGCCACCGCCATCGTCCGGGTGAGCGGGATGTCCAGCCAGAGCGCCGCCTCCCCCGCCCCCTCCCAGGCGCCCGCGGCCTCCCAGGCCCCCGCCTCCGGCGACGCCAAGCTCACCGCCTTTGGCCGGACCATTGACGACTTTACCATCAACGCCCAGAACCCTGACCCCGTCACCCTGAAGGTCCAGGGGGGCACCGCCTCCGGCTGGCGCTCCCTGAACACCGCGGTGGCCACCGTCTCCTCCGGCGGCACCGTCACCGCCGTGGGCAACGGCACCACCACCGTGGAGTGCACCCTCGCCGAGGGCGGCACCCTGCGCTGTACCGTCCGGGTCAGCGGCCTCTGATCTGCCCCCTCTCCCCCGCCGGAAAAATTCCGGCGGGGGAAAATTTTTTTGGGGCTTGCATTTCTGGAAAAGGTGTGGTATATTACCACCATAGACCAAACATTTGTTCGTTCGCAAAGGAGCGTGCCTATGCCCGGGTGTAAGGAAAGCTGTCCCAAGTTCAAGACCATGTGCGGCGGTCAGGCCCTCATCGAGGGCATCATGATGCGCGGCCCGGAGAAGGAGGCCGTGGTGGTCCGCAAGCCGGACGGGGAGCTGGAGGTGAAGGTGGAGCCGCTGAAGCTGGTGAAGACCCGCCACCCCTGGCTGGGCTTGCCCTTCCTCCGGGGGCCGGTGAACTTCGTGGACTCCATGGTCCACGGGGTCCGCGCCCTGATGTACTCCGCCGAGTTCTACCCCGACGACGAGGACAGCCCCGCGGAGCCCTCCAAGCTGGACCGGTGGCTGGAGGAACACCTCTCCAGCGAGAAGGCCATGGGGGTGATCGTCACTTTGTCGGTGATCTTGGGCCTGGGCTTTTCCATCCTCCTCTTCTTCATCCTGCCCACCCTGCTCACCGGCCTGCTGGTCCGCTTCCACCTGGTGGAGAACCGCCTGGCCCTCAGCCTCATTGAGGGGGTGGTGCGGATGGCCATCTTCCTGGTCTACATCATCCTCATGTCCCAGATGAAGGACATGAAGCGGGTGTTCCGCTACCACGGGGCGGAACACCAGACCATCTTCTGCTACGAAAACGGCCTGCCGCTGACGGTGGAGAACGTGCGCAAGATGCCCCGGCACCACCCCCGGTGCGGCACCAGCTTCCTCTTCGTGGTCATGGCGGTGGCCATCCTGGTCCACGCCGCCCTGGGCGTGGGCTGGGACAACACCTGGCTCCGGCTGGCGGTGCGGCTGCTGAGCCTGCCGGTCATCGTGTCCATCACCTATGAGATCAACCGCTTCGTGGGCCGCCACGACAACTGGCTCACCCGGGTCCTCACAGCTCCCGGCCTCTGGCTCCAGAACTGGACCACCCAGGAGCCGGACGACTCCATGATCGAGGTGGGCATCCGGGCGCTGGTGGAGGTCCTGCCCCAGGAGCGGGGCGCGGACGCCTGGTGACGCCATGCCCAGTACCTACAACGACCTGTACCTGAACGCCCGGCGGGCCCTGCGGGAGGTGGGGGCGGGCAACCCCCAGCTGGAGGCCCGGGAGTTGCTCCGCTTCGCCTCCGGCAAGACGGAGACCGCCCTCCTCCGGGACCTGCCCCTCTACGCCTCCGACCCGGTGGCCCGGCGGTTCCAGGAGCTGATGGACCGGCGGCTCCGGGGGGAGCCGGTGGCCTACCTCATCGGCGAGTGGTCCTTCCACGGGCTGGACCTGGATATCTCCCCGGAGGTGCTCATCCCCCGGGACGACACGGAGGTCTTGGCCGGGCAGGCCATCCTGCGGGCCCGGGAGGTCCAGGGACCCGCCCGGGTGCTGGACCTGTGCGCCGGGAGCGGCTGCGTGGGGCTGGCCGTCGCCGCGGAGTGCCCGGAGGCCCAGGTGCTGCTGGGGGAAGTGGATGAGGGGGCCCTGCGGGTGTGCCGACAGAACATCCGGCGAAACGGCCTCGTCAACCGGGTCCGGGCCTGCGCCGCCGACGCCCTGGAAAAGCCCCCCGCCGCCCTGTGGGACTTCGACGTGATCGCCGCCAACCCCCCCTACATCCCCACCGCCGACATCGACGGCCTGGACGACTCGGTGCGGCTCTATGAGCCCCGTATCGCCCTGGACGGCGGGGCGGACGGCCTGGACTTCTACCGGGCCATCACCACCCTGTGGACCGTCTCCCTCCGGCTGGGGGGGTGGCTGATCTGCGAGGTGGGCGCGGGGCAGGCCCCCCAGGTGGAGACCCTCTTCGCCCGGGCGGGGCTCCGGGACATCCAGACCTACCAGGACAGCGCCGGGATCTGGCGGGTGGTGGAGGGCCGGGCGGACGCCTGACATTTTTTCAAAAAATTCTCACGAGAGCAGGAAGATAGAGGAGGAAGATCCACATGGCAGACAAGAAAAAGACCGTACCCACCGCCGCCCCGGCCTCCGACCGCAGGAAGGCCCTGGAGACCGCCATCGCCCAGATCGAGAAGGACTACGGCAAGGGGGCTATCATGCGCCTGGGGGAGAACGAGCACGTGGTGGTGGACTCCATCCCCACCGGCTCCCTCTCCCTGGACCTGGCCCTGGGCATCGGCGGCGTCCCCAAGGGGCGCATCATCGAGATCTACGGCCCCGAGTCCTCCGGCAAGACCACCCTGGCCCTCCACATCGTGGCCGAGAGCCAGAAGCGGGGCGGCGAGGTGGCCTACGTGGACGCCGAGCACGCCATGGACCCCAGCTACGCCCGGGCCCTGGGGGTGGATATCGACTCCATGCTCATCTCCCAGCCGGACACCGGCGAGGACGCCCTCCAGATCGTGGAGATGCTGGTGCGCTCCGGGGCGGTGGACGTGGTGGTGGTGGACTCGGTGGCCGCCCTGGTGCCCCGGGCGGAGATCGAGGGGGACATGGGCGACAGCCACGTGGGCCTGCTGGCCCGGCTGATGAGCCAGGCCCTGCGCAAGCTGGCCGGGTCCATCTCCAAGACCAACTGCATCGTCATCTTCATCAACCAGCTCCGGGAGAAGGTGGGCGTGGTCTACGGCAACCCCGAGGTCACCACCGGCGGCCGGGCGCTGAAGTTCTACTCCTCCGTCCGCATCGACGTGCGCCGCATCGAGAGCATCAAGGTCTCCGGGGAGGTCATCGGCAACCGTACCCGGGCCAAGGTGGTGAAAAATAAGGTGGCGCCCCCCTTCAAGGAGGCGGAGTTCGACATCATGTACGGCCAGGGCATCTCCAAGAGCGGCGAGCTGCTGGACCTGGCGGTGCGCCTGGACCTCATCCAGAAGTCCGGCTCCTGGTTCGCCATGGGGGAGAAGCGCATCGGCCAGGGCCGGGACGCCGCCCGGCAGTACCTCCAGGACAACCCGGAGGAGGCCGAGGCCCTGGAGGCGGAGATCCGCAAGAACGCCTACAAGCTCATGGGCTCCCAGGAGAAGGTGGCCGCCAAGGCCGCCGGGCGGGCGGTGGACGTGTCCGCCGACGACCTGGCGGACGAATGAGGCTCACCTCCGCCCGCCCCTCCCAGAAGGTCCAGGGGCGGTGGCTGTTGACCCTGGAGGACGGGAGCGCGCTGAAGGTCACCGACCGGGAGATGGTGGACTTCGCCCTCTACGACGGCATGGAGCTGGACCCGGACACCCTGGCCCGGCTCCGGGACGCCGCCCTGGCCTCCCGCGCCCGCCGCCGGGCGGCCAACATCCTCTCCGCCCGGCCCCTGAGCCGCCGGGAACTGGAGAAGCGGCTGGCGGAGAAGGGGGAGGCCCCGGAACACGCCGCCGCCGCCTGCGATGAGCTGGAGCGGCTGGGCTACCTGGACGACGGGGCCTACGCCAAACAGCTGGTCCAATATTATGTAAACCGAGGCTACGGCCCCAGGAAACTCCGGGAGGAGCTCTACCGCCGGGGGGTGCCCCGGGAGTTTTGGGAGGAGGCCCTGGAGGGGACGGAGGCGGACGAGGACGCCCTGGACCGCTTCGTGGCCGCCAAGCTGGGCCGGGTGGAGCGGCCCGACCGCAAGGACATCAAGCGGGTGTCCGACGCCCTGGCCCGCCGGGGCTACGCCTGGAGCGATATCTCCGCCGCCCTGCGGCGGTACGCCGACAACCTGGACGATTGGGGGGAACAGGAGCCGTGAAGATCGCCTTTGTCTCGCTGGGCTGTGCCAAAAACCTGGTGAACACCGAGCAGATGATGGCCCTGTGCCGCGCCCAGGGCTGGGAGGTCACCACCGACCCGGACGGGGCGGACGTGGCGGTGCTGAACACCTGCGGCTTTATCGAGAGCGCCAAGAGCGAGGCCATCGACGCCGTCCTCGCCCTGGCCCGCCTCAAGGAGGAGGGGCGGCTGGGCAAGCTGTTGGCGGCGGGGTGCCTGGTCCAGCGCTATCAGATGGAGATGCTGGAGGAGCTGCCGGAGATCGACGGCCTGCTGGGCACCGGCAGCTACACCGACGTGGTGGAGGCCGTCCAGGCCATGGAGGAGGGGGACGTGCCCACCTTCTTCGGGGACATCCACCGCACGGTGGAGGACGGGGCGCGGCTGGTGAGCGCCCCCGCCTACTCCGCCTACCTGAAGATCGCCGAGGGGTGCGACAACCACTGCGCCTACTGCGTCATCCCCTCCCTCCGGGGCCGCTACCGCTCCCGGGAGATGGACTCCCTCCTGGCGGAGGCCAAGGGCCTGGCCGACCAGGGGACGCGGGAGCTCATCGTGGTGGCCCAGGATATCACCCGCTACGGCACCGACTGGGACGGAGAGCGGCATCTGCCCCAGCTGTTGACGGAATTATGTAAACTTCCCTTCCACTGGATCCGGCTCCACTACCTCTACCCCGACGAGTTCACCGACGAGCTCATCGACGTGATCGCCCGGGAGCCCAGGATCGTCAAGTACCTGGATATCCCCATCCAGCACGCCAACGACCGCATCCTGAAGGCCATGAACCGCCGGGGGACCCGGGCGGAGATCGAGGCGCTGTTCGCTACCCTCCGGGCGAAGATACCGGGCTTGGTCCTCCGCACCTCCCTCATCACCGGTCTGCCTGGGGAGACAGACGAGGAGTTCCAGGAGCTGTGCGACTTTCTCCGGGCCCAGCGGCTGGAGCGGGCGGGCATCTTCCCCTTCTCCCCGGAGGAGGGCACCCCCGCCTTCGACATGCCCGACCAGGTGCCCGGGGAGGTGGCCCGGCGGCGGGCGGAACTGCTGGTGGACCTCCAGAGCCGGGTGATGGACGACTACAACGCCCGGCGGCTGGGCACGGTGATGGAGGTGCTGTGCGAGGGCTTTGACGCGGAGGCCGGGTGCTTCCGGGGCCGGAGCTACGCCGACTCCCCCGACGTGGACGGCCACGTCTTCTTCACCGCCGCCGGGGCCGTCCCGGCGGGGGAATTTGTCAACGTGCGGATCACCGGGACGGAGAACGGCGACCTCACGGGAGAAGTGGAGGACTGAACCATGAATTTGCCCAACAAGCTCACCCTGCTCCGCATGGCCATGGTGCCGGTGTACGTGGCCCTGATGCTCCTGGACTTCCCCGGCCACGCCCTCATTGCCCTGGCGGTCTTCATCCTGGCCAGCCTCACCGACCTGCTGGACGGGCACATCGCCCGGAGCCGGAACCTCATCACCAACTTCGGCAAGTTCATGGACCCGTTGGCGGACAAGGTGCTGGTCACCGCCTCCATGGTCTGCTTCTGCGCCGCCGGGGCCATGCCGGCCTGGGCGGTGGTGGTGGTGCTCTTCCGGGAGTTCGCCGTGTCCGGGATGCGCCTGGTGGCGGTGGAGGGGGGCCGGGTCATCGCCGCGGGCTGGTCGGGCAAGGTGAAGACCGCCGCCACCATGGTCTGTCTGTGCGTGATGCACCTGCCCGTCCCCGCCTTGGTAAACTGGCTGTGCGTGGGGGTCATCGTGGTCACCACCCTCTACTCCGGCGTGGAGTACTTCGTGAAGAACTGGGACGTGTTCCAGGGCTCTATGTGAGAGGCGAAAACGCCCTGTCCGCTGCTTTGGCGGACAGGGCGTTTTTTTGTGGGCGGGGACGGGGCGGGCCGGCGCTATCCGTTTCTGTCCTGGAGCCAGCTGGGCAGGTCCCGAGCCTTCACCCCGGAGACGATGCCGGCGGCCACGAAGAGGGTGATCACCGAGGTGCCGCCGTAGCTGAAGAAGGGCAGGGTCAGGCCCACCACCGGGAAGACGTAGAGGCACATGGCGATGTTCACCACCGTCTGGCCCAGGAACATCCCCCCGTAGCCCATGGCCACCAGGGCGGTCATGGGGCTGGCCGCCCGGCGGCCCACCCAGAAGCACCGCAGGATGATGGCGGCCAGCAGGGCCAGCATCACCCCACAGCCCACCATCCCCAGCTCCTCCCCGCACACGGCGAAGATCTCGTCGGTGTACTGGGCGGGGATGGCCCCCTGCTGGGTCTGGTAGCCCTGGAGGAAGCCCTGGCCGGTGAGGCCGCCGGAGCCGATGGCCATGACGCTGTGCTCCTGCTGCCAGCCCAGGCCCAGGGGGTCGTTGCGCAGGAAGATCACCATCACCCGGTTGCGGATATAGCTGGGCAGGCGGCCCCACAGGACCGCTCCCGCCGCCGCCACGCCCCCCAGGCCGATGGGGAACCACCACCACTTCACCCCGGCGCACCAGGCCATGACCACGAAGATGATGACGTAGATCAGGCTCATGCCGTAGTCCCCGGAGATGACCATGTTCAGCCCGGCGAAAAAGAGGGTGTGCCCCGCCAGGGAGGCCACCCCCAGAGGGTGGCTGAGCAGCTCCTTCTCCCGGAGCTTGGTGCACTGGTAGGCCAGCACCACCACGAAAAACAGCTTGACGATCTCGTTGGGCTGGATGTTGACGGGCAGGCCCGGGACGGCGATCCAGTTGCGATTGCCCCCCACCTCCCGGCCAAAGGGGATGAGGGCCAGGAGGATGAGGACGTTGAAGAGCAGCATCCCCCACCAGGTCCGCTCGGTGAGGTGCCGCAGGTCCACCAGGGTGAGGATCACGTAGCACAAAACGCCGATGAGGATGCCCGCCGCCTGGACGATGACGTAGCGGTCGGTGTGCTCGTAGCGGGTGGCGGAGTAGATGAGGGCCAGGCCCATGCCGCTGGCGCACAGGCACAGGGCCAGCAGGAGCATATCCCCCTTGCGGAAGAAGTCACCCAGCGCCTTTTTCACCTCGCCACCTCCTCTCGCCGTCCCCGCTCGCGGGGCGCGGCGGCGTTTTTCGCAGGGGGTATTGTATCACAGGGGGAGAAAAAATGGAAGTGGGGAATTGTGTATTTCCGCCGGTTGTGGTATCCTTAGAAAAACGGGAGGTGAGGCGGATGGTCGTGGACACCCACAGCGAGGGGGAGACGGAGGCCCTGGCCCTGGCCCTGGCCGGGGAGCTGAGACCCGGAGAGGTCCTGGCCCTGGAGGGGGACCTGGGGGTGGGCAAGACCGCCTTCAC
>CANQMK010000045.1 GCA_947624895.1 uncultured Oscillospiraceae bacterium
CTGGGCATGGCCATCACCAAGAACATCGTGGACATGATGGGCGGGACCATCGCCGTGGAGAGCGCGCCGGGGAAGGGCACCACCTTCACCGTGACCCTGGAGCTGCGCTTCGCCGCCGCCCACCGGGACATGGCCCCCATCGCCCCCCTCACCAACCTGCGGGGCCTGGTGGTGGACGACGACATGGTCTGCTGCCAGAGCGTCTCCAAGATGCTCCGCCAGATCGGGATGCGGGCGGAGTGGGCCCTCTCCGGCCGGGAGGCGGTGGCCCGGACCACTGAGGCGGTGGAGCTGTCCGACCCCTTTGAGGTCTACATCGTGGACTGGTCCATGCCCGAGCTCAGCGGCATCGAGACGGTCCGGGCCATCCGCCGGGTGGTGGGGGAGGACTCCCCCATCATCCTCATGTCCGCCTACGACTGGACGGACATCGAACAGGAGGCCCGCCAGGCGGGGGTCACCGGCTTCCTCAGCAAGCCCCTGTTCGCCTCCGACCTCCACAGCGCCCTGGAGCGGAGCCTGGGCCTCCGCCCGGAGCCCCCGGCGCCGCCGGACGCCGCCTCGGCGGAGGACGCCGTCTTCTCCGGCAAGCGCATCCTCCTGGTGGAGGACAACGACCTGAACCAGGAGATCGCCGCCGAGCTCCTGCGGGAGGTGGGTTTCCAGGTGGAGTGCGCCCAGGACGGCCAGCAGGCGTGCGACCGGGTGGCCCAGTCCCCGCCGGGGTACTACGACCTGGTGCTCATGGACATCCAGATGCCCATTCTGGACGGCTACGCCGCCACCCGGGCCATCCGGGCCATGGGCGACCCGGGCCGGGCGGACCTGCCCATCATCGCCATGACCGCCAACGCCTTTGAGGAGGACCGGGCGCGGGCGCTGGAGGCGGGGATGAACGGCCACCTGGCCAAGCCCATCGACCTGGACAAGACCCTGGCCCTCCTCCGCCGCCTTCTGGCCTGACCCCATGACAGAGCGGGGCGGGGCGCGTACGCGCCCCGCCCCGTTCCTTTTTTTCCGCCCCCGGCGTCACCCGTTCCCCGGCTCCGTCAGGGCGGCCCAGTCCAGGCTGTCCCAGTCCGGCTCCGGGGCGGCGGGGCCGTCCTCCGGCCAGAAGAAGCCCAGGTTGACCATGATGTTGTCCCACGCCTCCCGGTGGGCGGCCACGTACTGGGCGTAGGTCACCCCGTCCGCCACCGTGGCCTGGGCCATATCCTTCCGGGTGTAGAGCGCCGGGGCCCCGTCGGGATAGAGGAGCCGGGCGGCGTCCCGGTTGCAGGGGTAGGTGCCAAAGGCCGCGCCCCAGGCGGCCTGGACCTCCGGGGAGCCGAACCACCGGGCGAAGGCCAGCACCGTCTCCGTCTCCTCCGGGGTGCGCCCCGCCCGATCCAGAACGCCCAGGTACTCCGCGATGTAATAGGTGCCGTCGTCAATGTCCACCAGGGCCCAGTTCTCCGGGTCCTCTGTGCCCCGCAGGGGCCGCTCCGGCCTGCCCTCCTCCGCCTGGATGCTGCCGTAGAGGGCGCTGGAGTAGTAGGCGGCGAGCTGGACCTCCCCCCGGTCCAGGGGGGCGAAGCCGTAGGCATCCCCGGTGTTGACCCCCTCGGCGCAGTAGCGCCACAGGGCCTTCCACCCCTCCACGGCGATCCCCCCGGCGGGGGAGTCAGGGTCCACGTAGGGGTAGAGGATGGCGTTGTTGATGTTGCCATTGGTGGTGCCGCCCACCTTATTTTGCCGGTACCAGGTATAGCCGCTGTCCGCCACATCCGCCCAGTGGGCCAGGTGGGGGACCTGCCCGTCGGTGCCCAGGTCGTCGGTGCGGCAGAGCATCAAAACGTTCTGGATCACCAGCCCGTAGGCCAGCCCGGGGTAGGCGTACGCCCCCACCCCCTCTGCCCAGTCGGGGGTCCACTCCACCAGGGAGAGGTTTTCGTACTCCCCCCTGATCACCTGGTCCCACCGGGCCTCGTTCAGCCCGAAGAGGATGTCCCCGTCCCCGTTCCGGTCGGCGGCCTGGAGGGCGGCGTCGTCGCCGGAGATCACGTCCCCGCCGTCCATGCTCACCGAGAAACCGGCCTCCCGGGCCGCCTGGACCAGCCACTCCGCCCGCCCGTCGGAGTTGGAGTTGGAGTAGACGCGGATGGTGTACCCCTCGCCGCCCTCCGGGGCCTGCGAGGCCGCCGGGCCGTCCGGGGCGCCGCAGGCCGCCAGCCCCAGCCCCAGCGCGGCGGCCAGGAGCGCGCAGATCAGTCTTTTCATCGAGGACCCTCCCCTTACCCTCCCCGTTCCCCGGGGAATTTTGCCCCATTATACCAACACGTCCCGGAAAACGCAACCCCCGCCCCCGGTTGCGCGCCGGGGAAAAAGGGTGTATGATAGAGGCATCCGAATAGAAGGAGGCGGGGCGCGGTGAAGCTGACCTTTCTGGGCGCCACCCACGAGGTGACGGGGAGCTGTACCCTCATCGAGGTGGGGGGCGTGTACGGCCTGGTGGACCGGGGCATGGAGCAGGGGCGCAACGTGTTTGAGAACCGGGACCTCCCCGTGCCGGAGGGCCGGCTGGACTTTGTCCTGCTGACCCACGCCCACATCGACCACTCCGGCAACCTCCCCCTGCTGTGCAAGCGGGGCTACAAGGGCCCCATCTACGCCACCGCCGCCACCTGCGACCTGTGCCAGATCATGCTCCGGGACTGCGCCCACATCCAGGAGTCGGACGCGGAGTGGAAGAGCCGCAAGTCCCGCCGGGCGGGCGGCCCGGAGGTGGAGCCGGTCTACACCATGGACGACGCGGAGGCCGCCCTCCAGCGCCTGCGCCCCTGCGACTACGGGGAGACCATCCAGGTGGCGGAGAACGTGGCCATCCGCTTTGTGGACGCGGGGCACCTGATGGGCTCGGCCAGCATCGAGGTCTGGCTCACCGAGGGGGGCGTGACGAAAAAGGTCGTCTTCAGCGGGGACATCGGCAACCTGGACCAGCCCCTCATCAACGACCCCCAGTACATCTCCCAGGCGGACTACGTGGTCACCGAGTCCACCTACGGCGACCGCCTCCACCCGAAGGTGGAGGGGGACAACGTCACCTTCCTGGCCGACTGCATCCAGCGCACCCTGGACCGGGGCGGCAACCTGGTCATCCCCTCCTTCGCCGTGGGCCGGACCCAGGAGCTGCTCTACTTCATCCGCCTGGTGAAGCTGGGCGGGCTGGTCACCGGCCACGGGGACTTCCCCGTCTACGTGGACAGCCCCCTGGCCAACGAGGCCACCGGCATCTTCCTCCAGTGCGACCGGGCGTGCTTCGACCCGGAGACCCAGGCCCTGCTGGACCAGGGGATCAACCCCCTGGTGTTCCCCGGCCTCCGGCTGGCCGTGACCAGCGCGGAGTCCAAGCAGATCAACCTGGACGGGGAGCCCAAGGTGATCATCTCCGCCAGCGGGATGTGCGACGCGGGCCGGGTCCGGCACCACCTGAAGCACAACCTCTGGCGGCCGGAGAGCACCATCCTCTTCGTGGGCTACCAGGCGGAGGGCACCACCGGTCGGGCCATCCAGAACGGCAAGACCCCCATCTCTCTCTTCGGGGAGGAGGTGGCGGTTCGGGCGGAGATCCGCACCTTCGCCGGCAAGAGCGGCCACGCCGACAAGGACGGCCTCCTGCGCTGGATCTCCGCCTTCGCGGAGAAGCCCGCCATGGTCTTTGTGAACCACGGGGAGGACGCGACGTGCGAAAGTTACGCCCAGTGCCTCCGGGAGGAGCTGGGGCTGGCGGCCTACGCCCCCTACTCCGGGGCGGTGTACGACCTGGCCGCGGGCCGCTTCCTGGAGACGCCGGAGGGGGTGCGGGTGGAGAAGAAGTCCGCCAAACAGGCCCGGAACGACAGCGTCTTCGACCGCCTCCTGGCCGCCTGTCAGCGGCTCACCCAGCTGGCCCAGTCCTGCCGGGAGTTCCCCAACAAGGACCTGGCCAAGTTCACCGGCCAGGTCAACGCCCTGGCGGACAAGTGGTCCGCCTGGGTCCGGCGGCGGTGAGCGGGGGGAAGTCCCTGCCACCCCTGGCCGGTTTTTCCCTTGACGGACCCCGCCCCCCTGCCGTATACTGGCCCTGACGACCCACCCCCCGACTTGCGAAGAAAGGCGTGACACCCATGCGATACCTGAAACGGACCCTGACCCTGGCCCTGGCCGCCCTCCTGGCCCTGGGCCTTGTGTGCGCCCCCGCCGCCCTGGCGGCGGAGCCGCTGGAGGACTACGACGCGGCCAGTTCCGTCCGCTGGTCCTTCCCCACGGTGGACGGGGCGACCATCGACCAGGACACCTACGTCGGCCAGACCCTCCTTTTGATCTTCTACCGGGCCAACGGTACCTGCGGCAACTCCAACGGCACCGTCCGCGCCCTGGCCCAGGCGGACTGGGCCCAGACCGACGGCCTGAAGATCGTGGCGGTGGGCTGTGGCGAGACTGGGGAGGACGAGGAGACGGTGGCGGAGCACGTCCAGGCCTTCCGGGAGGAGTACGCCCCCGGGTGTGACGCCGTGGACTTCTGCTGTGCCACCAGCGACCAGATGTGGAAGACGGTCCGGGCCCTGGAGACCCTGGTGGGGGGCCGGACCAACTCCATCACCTACGCCATCAACTACCTCTTTGACGCCTCCGGCCACCTGCGCTTCACCTGGCAGGGGGGCTACAACACCGCCCGCTACACCGCCGCCCTCACCGCCCTGGGCCTGCTGGACGAGGCCCCGGCCCCCTCCCCGGAGCCCTCCCCCGAGCCCTCCCCGGAGCCCGCCCCCGCCGGGGACGGCCTCTATACCGTGGCCCTGCCCGGCGCGGAGGACTACGACGCCGCCTACGCGATCTTTGACCAACTCAACGCCTACCGCCAGGAGAACGGCCTGTCCCCCCTGGTGATGGACCAGGGCCTCCTGGCCACGGGGATGCGCCGGGCGGCGGAGATCGCCCTCTATTACAGCCACACCCGCCCCGACGGGTCCAGCTGTTTCACCGCCTTCCCCTCCTCCGCCTCCGGCGGCACCCGCCGGGAGAACATCGCCGCGGGCTACCTCGACCCGGAGTCGGTGATGGCGGGCTGGGAGAACTCCCCCGGCCACAATGAGAACATGCTGGCCCGGGACAACCGCTCCGTGGGCATCGGGGCCTTTACCGACAGCGCCGGGACCCACTACTGGGTCCAGGTCTTCTCCAGCGCCAGGGGGACGGAGGCCGCCCGCGCCACCGGCGCGCGGGCCGTCACCGCCACCCTCTCCGCCCCGGCGGAGGCGCTGGAGCTGTCCGCCGCCCCCGCCTCCCTCTCCCTGAAGGTGGGGGAGACGGCCACCGTGACCTTACAGAACGCCAACGTGACCTGGACCTCCGACAAGACCGCCCTCCGCGCCGCCGCCGCGACCTCGGACGACGCCTCCGTGGCCGCCGTGTCCCTGGCCGCGGACGGGACCGCCGTGGTCACCGCCCGGGCGGCGGGCCAGACCGCCCTCCGCCTGGGCCTGGCCGCCCCCTCCGGCGGGTCCCCCCTGACGGTGGAGGTCCCCGTCACCGTCTCCCAGACCGCCCCCGTTCCTTCCGGCAATTCCGGCAGTTCCGGCAGTTCCGGCAACTCCGGCAGCTCTGGCGGTTCCGGCGGCCAGTCCTTCGCCGACGTGCCCCGGGGCAGCTGGTACGCCGAGGGCGTGGCCTACGTGGTGGAGGCCGGCCTGTTCCAGGGGGTGGGGGAGAACGCCTTCGCCCCCAACGCCGACATGACCCGGGCCATGCTCATGACCGTCCTGGCCCGGCTGGACGGCCAGAGCACCGAGGGCGGCGCCGCCTGGTACAGCCGTGGGATGGCCTGGGCCAAGGCCCAGGGCATCTCCGACGGCACCGACCCCAACGGCAGCATCACCCGGGAGCAGCTGGTCACCATGCTCTACCGCTACGCCGCCTCCCCCGCCTCCACCGGGAACCTGAGCGCCTTCTCCGACCGGTCCCAGGTCTCCTCCTGGGCCCGGGACGCGGTGACCTGGGCGGTGGCCCAGGGGGTCCTCACCGGCAAGGACGGCAGCCGCCTGGACCCCCAGGGCACAGCCACCCGGGCGGAGGTGGCCACCCTCCTCCTCCGCTTCGCCTCCCGCAACAAATGACCCCATCTGGCCCGGCTTGTCAAAAAAGCCTCGCAGAGTTTCGCGCCGACGGCGCGAAAGCGTCATAAAAAATTTTTTGCCAGGACATGCGCCTGGCAAAAAATACAGAGAAGCGCTGAGCCGTCGTGAGCAGCCCGGATGGAGCGGAGGGAGGGAAAAAACAGGCTGGGCAAGGCCTAGCGGATTTTTCCCGAGCGCAGCGAAGCCGGGCGTCGCGAACAGGCGAAGCGTGACATCTCGGCCCGCAAACGTGCGGCCCGGCCACCTCGGTGGCCGGGCCGTGCGCTGCGGCGGGCCGCAAAAATCTCAAAGAAGGGGCCGTTGGCCCCTTCTTTGATAAAAAATTGCGGTAGATTTTACCCGTGGAGTCTGCTATAATAAAAAAACTATCTCCCCGAACTCTGCGAGAAAGAGAGGAGCGGTCGCGATGGAGCGGATCAGGACCTTTGTCTCCGCCGTCCTGGCGGGGGTGTGCATCGCCCTGGGGGGCACGGCGTATCTCTCCCTGGAGAGCAAGGTCGCCGGGGCGCTGTTTTTCACCGTGGGGCTGTTCACCATCTGCGTGTTCGGCCTCCACCTGTTCACCGGGAAGGTGTGCTACGTCTTCCAGCGGGACGGGGCCTACGCCCTGGACCTCCCGGTGATCTGGCTGGGCAACCTGGCGGGGACCTTCCTGGCCGCCCAGCTGGAGCGGTGGGCCCGGATCGGCCCCGCCCTGGCCCAGCGGGCCCAGGAGGTGTGCCAGGCCAAGCTGTCGGACAGCCTGGTGAGCCTCTTCCTCCTGGCCCTCTTCTGCAACCTCATGATCTACATCGCCGTGGAGGGCTTCGCCCGGGCGCCCCACGACCTGGGCCGCTACCTGGCCCTCTTCCTGGGGGTGGCGGTGTTCATCCTGTGCGGGTTTGAGCACTGCGTGGCCGATATGTACTACTTCTCCGTGGCCGGGGTCTGGAGCGGCAAAACCCTCCTGGCCCTGCTGGTGATGACCCTGGGCAACGCCCTGGGCGGCGTGCTGATCCCGGAGGCCCGGCGCTTCATCGCGGGAAAGGAGGCGGGGAGATGACGGCGGAGGACTACATCCAGGCCCTGGGCCTGGCGCCCCACGCGGACGAGGGGGGCTGGCTGGCCCCCCGCTGGCGCTCGGCGGACGACGCCACGGTGAGCGCCGTCTACTACCTCCTCCACGCCGGGGAGGTCTCCCGCTGGCACCGCCTGCGCCGGAGCAACGAGATCTGGACCTGGCACGCCGGCGGCGCCCTGGAGATGACCCTGGGGGGCTCGGGGGACTGGCCGGGGGCGGAGCGCCCCACCGTCCCCCTGGACGCCCAGCACCCCACGGCGGTGGTCCCGGCGGGGGAGTGGCAGACCACCCGGGTGACGGCGGGGGACTTCGCCCTGGTCACCTGCGTGGTGGCCCCCGCCTTTCAGGACGCGGACTGCGAACTGCCCCACCCCAGCGTGGAGGAGGTGGAGGGCCGTGGTTGACTTCTCCCTGACCGGCAAGGTGGCCCTGGTCACCGGGGCCAGCCGCGGTCTGGGCCGGGCCATGGCGGTGGCCCTGGCCCAGGCGGGGGCGGATATCGTCGGCGTGGGCCTCCGGGGCCTGGGGGAGACGGAGGCGGAGATCGCCGCCCTGGGCCGCCGGAGCGTCAGCCTCCGGGCGGACCTCTCCCGCCGGGAGGAGGCCGGGGCGGTGGCCCAGGCGGCCATCGCCGCCCTGGGCCGGGTGGACGTGCTGGTGAACAACGCCGGGCTCATCCGCCTCGCCCCCGCCCAGGACCACTCCATGGAGGACTTCGACACGGTGCTGGACGTGAACCTCCGCGCCCCCTTCCAGCTCACCCGGGACATCGCCCGGCAGATGATCGCCCTGGGCGGCGGGAGCATCGTCAACGTCTGCTCGGTGCAGTCGGTGCGGGGCGGCGGGGAGGACTCGGCCTACGTGGCCAGCAAGCACGCCCTCCTGGGCCTCACCCGGGCCTGGGCCAACGAGTGGGGCCCCTACGGCATCCGGGTGAACGCCATCGCCCCGGGCTATATGGTCACCGATAACACCGCCACCCTGCGGAAGAACCAGGCCGCCGTGGCGGACATCACCGCCCACATCCCCCTGGGCCGCTGGGGGGAGCCGGCGGACCTGATGGGCCCGGTGGTCTTCCTGGCCTCCCCCGCCTCCGCCTTCATCACCGGCCACATGCTGGTGGCGGACGGCGGCTACCTGAACGTATAATATATATAAGAGGAAGGGGAACGCGGTGGAGACCCTCTGGAAGAAATACCGCCCCGTGGCGCTCTACCTGGTCTTCGGGGTGCTGACCACGGCGGTGAACCTGGTCGCCTACCATCTGCTCTACCACCTGGCCCGGGTGCCCAACGTGCCCGCCAACTGTGCCGCCTGGGTCCTCTCCGTGGCGGTGGCCTACCTCACCAACAAGCTCTGGGTCTTCGACTCCAGGAGCTTCGCCCCCGCCGTGGCCCTGCCCGAGCTGTGGAAGTTCGTCAGCTGCCGCCTGGGCACCGGCCTGCTGGACCTGGCGGTGATGTGGGTGGGGGTGGACCTGCTCCGCGGCCCCGCCACCCCCATCAAGCTGGCCTCCAACGTGGCGGTGGTGGTGCTCAACTACGTCTTCAGCAAACTTCTGATCTTCCGCCGCCGCCCCTGATCGCTTGACAAGGCTGGCACGATTTGGTAGGCTAGGGGGGAGAGAAGAAGACGGCCACGCGCCCTCTGGGGCGGGAAAGGGCGTGAACACGATGCGCGCGAGAAAAAGACTTTCACTGTTCCTGGCGGTCATTCTGGCCCTGTCTTTGGCGGGGTGCGCCTCCTCCGGCTCCGCCGGGGCGGGCGGACCCGGGTCGAGCCCCGCCCCCTGGGAGGGGGAGGACCTCTTTCCCGACGAGGGGCAGTACACCATGGAGATCGGCCACATCCAGCCCCTGGACAACCCCCGCCACCTCTCCCTGCTGAAGTTCCAGGCGGACGTGGAGGCGGCCACCTGCGGCCATGTGCGGGTGGTGGTCCACGGGGACGGGGAGCTTGGCCCGGAGGAGGAGCTGCTCCAGCAGGTGATGGCCGGCGGCCTCCAGGGGATGCGGGGCGGCCAGTACTATTACAGCCCCCGGATGGCCATGTTCACCCTCCCCTTCCTCACCCAGACCCGGGCCCAGGTCACCGCCCTGCTCCACAGCGACCTGGCCCAGGAGATCTGCCAGGAGGCGGGGGAGACCACCGGCACCATCGTCCTGGACCTCTGTGACTCCGGGGGCTACCGGGAGCTGTCCAACGCCCAGCGCCCGGTGCGGGTGCCGGAGGACCTCCGCGGTCTGACGATCCGCACCAACGGGCTGAGCACCACCGATATGTTCTTCCAGGCCATGGGGGCGGAGACGGTCACCATCCCCTACGCCTCCCTCTACACCGCCCTCTCCGGCGGCCTGGCGGACGGCCAGGACAACCCCTGGATCAACGCCTTCGAGCGGAAGCTCTACGAGGTCCAGCCCTACTTCACCCAGCTGGACTACCAGTTCCACCCCGACCCCTTCTTCGTCAACGCGGAGTGGTTCAACGCCCTGCCCCAGGCGTTCCAGGACATCCTGACCCAGTGCGCCGCCGACATGGGGGACTACAACGACCAGCTCATCGACGAGAACACCCAGGCCGCCCGGGAGGCCATCGACGCCTCCGACGCGGAGGTCTACACCCCCACCCCGGAGGAGCTGGAGGCGTGGCGGGAGGCGGCGGAGCCGGTCTACGAACAGTGTATCCAGCAGGGCATCTGCACCGCCGAGGAGGTGGCGCGGATGCGCCAGATCGTGGCCCAGGCCCAGTAAGACCGACCGCCCAGGCCGGAGAGGGACCCCCTCTCCGGCCTTTTTCTGCCCCGCCGCCCCTTTTTCGACCTTTTTCGACATCCCCTCCCACCCCCTTTGTCGACGTTTTTCGACACCCCCGCCCCCGCCTCGCCCTTTTCGACCTTTTTCGACCGATTTTGTCCCCCAAAAATTTTGATGAAATTTTTTCACAAAACCCCCGGAAAATGGTTGACAAGAAAAAACGTATGTGCTATACTACCCCCATCGACAGGCCCGCTGCCCGTCCGATCTCCCCGAAAAATTGAATAAGGCATCCACCTGAGCCGTCAGGATCACGGCAACCCCGCGTCCCTACCCCCTCACCTTGACAACCGAATAGAGAGCGGCCAGGCCCAGACCGCCTGGCAGGCCGCCATCCCACGATCCGCCCGCGAGAGAGGCTGAACTCGGGCAGCGGAAGCCCTTCTCTCCTCCGGCGGTCTCCCCCCGACCCCAGGCCGGGACCGGCGCGTTTGGCGCCGTCCGAATGTATCCCACAAAAACGGGAAAAGGGCGCGGGGGAAATCCGTGCAAATTTTTCTTGCAATTTTTCCCTTTCTTTGCTATACTGAAACGCGGTCATGGACGGATGTTCGCCACCGGCGGACATCGCCGCCCGGACCCCACGCGGGAAGCGCGCGGAACAACTTGTAAGGAGGATATGAAGAATGAAACGGATCGTCGCGATGCTTTTGGCCTGCCTGATGATCTTCAGCCTGGCCGCCTGCTCCAACAGCGGAGAGAAGTCCAAGGAGCCCGCCGAGGGCGCCCCGACCGCCGCCCCCACCGAGGGCGAGCAGACCGCCCCCGAGGGCGGCGAGACCGCCGGTGTCGTCCGCATCGGCGTGTTTGAGCCCTCCACCGGTGACTCCGGCGCCGGCGGCAAGCAGGAGATGCTGGGCATGCAGTACGCCAACCAGGAGACCCCCACCGTGGAGGTGGGCGGCCAGACCTACAACGTGGAGCTGGTCTACGCTGACAACGGCTCCTCCACCGACAAGGCCCCCACCGCCGCCGCGGAGCTGGTGAGCCAGGACGTGGCCCTGGTGCTGGGTTCCTACGGCTCCGGCGTGTCCATTGCCGGCGGCCCCACCTTTGAGGAGGCCGGCCTGGCCGCCATTGGCGTGACCTGCACCAACCCCAACGTCACCGCCGGCAACGACTACTACTTCCGCATCTGCTTCCTGGATCCCTTCCAGGGCACCGTCCTGGCCAACTTCGCCACCGAGAAGTTCGGCGCTCAGAAGGCGTACCTGCTGGGCGAGGTGGGCAACGACTACGACCAGGGCCTGCTGACCTTCTTTGAGCAGGCGTTCGACGGCGAGGTGGTCAAGGACTCCTTCCCCACCAACACCTCTGACTTCTCCACCTATATCAACAAGGCCGTCAGCGAGGGCTGCGACGTGATCTTCTGCCCCGTGTCCATCGCCTACTCCACCCAGATCGTGAAGCTGGCCGCCGACATGGGCCTGGAGATCCCCATCCTGGGCTCCGACACCCTGGACAGCAACATGGTCCTGGAGGCCGCCTCCGGCTCCAACGTGCAGCTCTACGTCTCCACCTTCTACCAGGAGGGCGGCTCCCCCGCCTTTGACGAGGGCTTCAAGGCCTACCTGAACAGCGACACCACCGCCATGACCAACAACGGCGGCAACGACACCATCGCCGCCGTCTCCGCCATGGGCTACGACGCCTACTACGTGGCGCTGGAGGCCCTGAAGGCCGCCGGCAGCGTGGACGCCGCCGCGGTGAAGGCCGCCCTGCCCGGCGTGACCTA
>CANQMK010000046.1 GCA_947624895.1 uncultured Oscillospiraceae bacterium
TCCTGCTTCTTCTCGATGCCCTCGCCCTTCTCGAAGCGGACGGCGTCCACCAGCTTGATGGACCCGCCCAGGGCCTTGGCCTGGGCCGCCACATACTGCTCCACGCTCATGGAGGAGTCCTTCACGAACTCCTGCTGCATCAGGCAGTTCTCCTCATAGAACTTCCGCAGCTTGCCGGTGACGATGCCCTCCTTGACCTTGTCGGGCTTGGCGGCCATCTTGGGGTCGTTCTCCATCTGGACCAGCATGATCTTCTTCTCCTCGTCCAGCACCTCCTGGCCCACCTGGGTCTTGTCCAGGAAGCGGGGGTTCAGCGCGGCGATCTGCATGGCCAGGTCCTTGCCCACCTCGTTGACCTTGTCGGCGGGGAGGTCGGTGTCCAGGTTGACCAGCACGCCGATGCGCCCGCCCATGTGGACGTAGGAGACGCTGGTGCCGGAGCCGAAGCGCTCAAAGCGGCGGATCTTGATGTTCTCGCCGATGACCTGGACCTTCTCGATGGTCTCCTCGGCCACGGTGCGGTCGGTGCCGGGGTAGTTCTTGGCGAGCAGGTCGTCCAGGTCCTTGGGGGCCTCCTTGGCGATGACCTGGGCCACGGTGTGGACAAAGTCGGTGAACTTCTCGTTCTTGGCCACGAAGTCGGTCTCGGCGTTGACCTCCACCACGACGCCCACACCGTCGATCACGGCGGCGTAGGCCACGCCCTCGGCGGCGATGCGGCCGGCCTTCTTCTGGGCGGTGGCCAGGCCCTTCTCCCGCAGGAGCTCCACAGCCTTGTCCATGTCGCCCTCAGCGGCGGTGAGGGCCTTCTTGCACTCCATCATGCCAACGCCGGTCATCTCCCGGAGCTTGCTCACGTCTTGCGCGGTAATAGCCATTTTGATCTTCCTCCCGTATGTGTGGTAAAGGTTTGTCTTACTCGGCGGCAGGGGCCTCGGCGGGGGTGGCGGCAGCCTCGGCCTCAGCGGCGGGGGCGGCGTCGGCGCCCTGCTTGCCCTCCTGGATGGCGTTGGCCATGACGGAGGAGATGAGCTTGATGGCGCGGATGGCGTCGTCGTTGCCGGGGATGACGTAGTCGATCTCGTCGGGGTCGCAGTTGGTGTCCACGATGGCCACCACGGGGATGTGGAGCTTCCGGGCCTCGTTGATGGCGTTGCGCTCCTTGCGGGGGTCCACCACGAACAGCGCGCCGGGGAGCTTGCGCATCTCGGTGACGCCGCCCAGGTACTTCTCCAGCTTGGCGATCTCGCCCAGGTGGTGCATGACCTCCTTCTTGGGGAGCATATCGAAGGTGCCGTCCTCCTGCATCTTCTTGAGCTGGGCCAGGCGGTCCACACGGCCCCGCATGGTCTTGAAGTTGGTGAGCATACCGCCCAGCCACCGGGCGTTGACGAAGTACATCCCGCAGCGCTGGGCCTCTTCCTTGATGGCCTCCTGGGCCTGCTTCTTGGTGCCCACGAAGAGCAGGGTCTGGCCGCTCTCGGACAGCTCGCGGACGAAGGCGTAGGCCTCCTCCAGCTTCTTCACCGTCTTCTGCAGGTCGATGATATAGATGCCGTTGCGCTCGGTGTAGATGTAGCTGGCCATCTTGGGGTTCCAGCGGCGGGTCTGGTGCCCGAAGTGGACGCCCGCCTCCAGAAGCTGCTTCATAGATACGACTGCCATTTGTGTTTCCTCCTCAAAATTTTTGTTTTTGCCTCCACCCCGGTCATCTGGCGGGCCCATCCCCGGCAGGGGGGACACCGGGCCGCTATCCCAAAGGGTGTGTGTACTTGCCACAGGCTGAAGTATTTTACCATACTCTCTCAGAAATAGCAAGTGTTTTTTTGCCGCCCCATCCATCCTTGCCGGAGGGCGGGAGACCGCGCCCGCCCTCCGGCGCGCTGGACCGGCTTGCCGACGGGTCACAGGGTCAGCGTCCCCGTCTCGTCCTCCAGGAGCAGGAGGATGTTCTGCTGGAGGCCGGTCTGGGCGTTGACGTAGATGAGCACGTGGCCGCCGTCGGCGGCTTGGCATTTGAACTCATAGGTCAGCACCTCCCCGGTCCCCCCGGCGGTGGGGACGAGGGCCTTTTGGACGGCCAGAATGGAGACCCCCTGGGGCAGGGCGGCCATGGCCTGGGCCTGGTCCACGGCGGGGGTCGCGAAGGTCCGGGCCCGGTGCTGGCTCAGATAGCCGTGGGCCTCGTAGCCCAGAAGGGAGCCGTTGTCCATGGCGATGGTCACCTTCACCAGGTCGGGGTAACAGTACACGTCGTCCACCACCGGGGCGAAGTGGATGGTGATGGCCCCCTCCCGCCGGATGTGGTAGCTGGGCTCCATCTGGGGAAAGCCCCAGTTGGCCAGGTAGTTCTGGGCCAGCTCCACCGCCTCCGCCGCGTCCATGGCGGGGGCCCCGGGGACCCGGTCCTGAAAGTAGCAGAGCACCTGCCCCCCCTGGCGGGTGACCTCGAGATACCCCCCGCCCCCGTCCCGGGGGAGGGTGAAGGCGTAGGTGGGCAGTACCCCCTCCCCGACGGAGGCCAGGGTGAGGGCGGCGGGGGAGACGTGCAGGAAGTCCGCGGCGGCCTGTCTGGCCTCCTCCTGGGTCACCTGGCCCAGCCCCGCCAGGGCCTGGGGCGTGGCGCTGGTCAGATGCTCGGAGAAGGGCCCGTCGTAGACGAGGCTGGGCAGCTCCGGGAAGGCGGACTCCACCTCCTGGAAGGTGGTTCCGCCCAGTTGCTGTTCTCCACCCTCCGCCACCTGGGCCAGCGCCGCCTCCGCCCGCCGCGCCTGAGGCAGCTCCAGCGCCCCCGCCTCCAGGTCCAGCTGGAGCTCGTTCAGGGCCTGATCCAGCCCGCGGGAGACGGCGGCCAGCGCCGCCAGGTCCTCCTGGGCGCTCTCCTGGTCTTCCCGGCACAGGGCGGCGGCGTAATCCCCCGCCTTGGCGAAGAAGGCGGCGGTGCGCTCCAGCTCCACGTTGCCGTAGGGCAGCTCCCCCAGGGCGTACTGGGCGGCCAGGGCCTTGGCGTAGATCTGCCGGTAGAGACTGTCCCGCAGTGGCCCCGGCGTGGTGTAGAGCGACTTCCGCAGGGCCGTGTCCAGCTCCTGGCTGGCGGTGGACAGCTCGGAAAAGGCGTGGTAGTAGCCGGCGGTGAGCTGGCGCTTGTACCACCGGGCCTCCGCCTGGCCCTGGACGGCAAAGCCCGCCGCCACCACAAGGGCGGCTACAGTGAAGACGACCCTGGCCCGCCGAAGTCTTTTTCGCATCAAAACATCCCTCCCCCGCCTAGTTTGGCAGGGGGAGGGAGTTTTTATTTACGCCGCTCAGCCGGGGAGCGCGTCCAGCCAGTGCCCCTCCGTGGCGGCGCCGTTTTCAATGGGGATATACCACTGCCCGATGGCGATGGCGGTGACCTCCTCCGGCTCCACCGGCTCGGGGAAGGTCCAGTGGTTCACCGAGTAGTTCCCGCTGTGGAACAGAGTGTCGTAGTCGATTCTCGGCAGCACCCGCCCGTCCGAAAGGTAGACCGTGAGGGGGTAGTTCAGGCTGTTGGCTGTCCCGTGGGAGTCGCTCTCCACGGTGGCGCCCAGCACGGAGAGGTAGAGGGTCTCGGCGGTGGTCTGGTTGATGTTGGTCCGGGAGCCGGTCATGTCCACGCGGATCTGCTCCACCATCTCCACCGGGAAGGTGAGGCGCCACTCCCCGTGGATGATGGGCTTGGTATTGAGGAACGCGCTAATCTTGTCCTGCCACTCCACATCCCCCTCCGCCACGTCGGCGGGAGTGATGCCGGTGCGGCGGTCGAAGTAGATCTCTCCGTCCCGTTCAAACCAGGTCTCCGGGGAGGCCAGGGCGATCTCCTCCTCGCTCATGTCTCCGTAATCTCCCAGGGTTTGCCAGTAGCGGTTGGTGCGGGAGTAGTAGGGAGCGGTGTCGGAGCGGCTGGTGCCCGGGGTGTAATATACCGTATTCTTCGCCCACTCCCACGCGCCGGTGTCCACCTTCACCTTCAACAGCAGATGGAGCACCCCGTCCTCCCCAAAGCCGAAGGAGGACAGGGAGAAGAACTCGCTCTCCAGCGCCCCGGGGTTCTGCCCCGGAGCCAGCACGACCTTGCCGTTTTCCAGGGTCAGGTTTCGCAGGGTCCCCTCCGCCATCCAACTGTGGTCGATGGGGATCGTCTCATACCGGCTGCCCGGCCGGATCTCGTCTATGTACATATCCAGGACCAGCTTTTCCGCCGCGGGGCCGTCTCCCTTCAGCCCTCCCAGCATGAGGGCGGCTTTCTCCTCCGGATCATAACGGATACACTGGTAGCTGCCGCCGCCATAGCCGACGAATTGGGGGCCGTCCTCCTCCCCCCAGTTGGCGGGCCCGGTCTCCAGCTTGACTTCGGTGAATTCGTCCAGCCGGTCCCCGGTGAGATCCCGCACCTCGTAGTACACCTGGGTCGTGTTGCCGTCGGACAGGGCGGAGAGCACCGTGACTTGGATGCCCTGGTCGGTCACGGACACCCCCTCCACCGTCTGGCTGTACGGCTGGAAGCGCCCCAGGGCGTTGACCAGCGCCTCCCGCAGGGAGGGGGACACCGCCAGGGCGGTGAGCGCCAGCGCCGCGCACACCGCCGCCGCCACCAGCACCCGGCGGAGGATCGCCCCCCTCCGGCTCGGGGCCCGCTCCGGCTGGGTCCGGATGGCGGAGAGCAGCCGCTCCATCTGTTCCGGCCTGGGGCCTGCCGCGTCCATCTCCCGCCGATATCGCGCGTCAAACACCTTCCTCTCCTCCTCTCAACAGCTCGCTCTGCCGCAGCAGGGCCCTGGCCCGACTCAGCCGCACCCGCACCGCCGCCTCCGTGAGCCGGAGCAGTCGGGCGATCTGGGCCGTGGACAGCCCCTCGTAGTAAAATAGGTGTACCGCCGCCCGCAGCTTAGGCGGCAGGGCCAGCACCGCCGCCAGCGCCTCCCCGCCGGCCTCCCGCTCCTGGGCGGGCTGTTCCCCGGCGGCCTCCAGGGGCACCTGCCGCCGCCGGCGAAGATCCCGGAACAGGTCGCTGGCCCGGTTGGCCGTCACCCGGAGGAGCCACGCCTTGGCGTGCTCGTCGTCGGCAAAGGCGGGGGCCTTGGTGAGCAGGCGCAGGAACACGTCCTGGGTCACGTCCTCCGCGTCGGCGGCGTTGGCGGTCCGGGCGTAGGCCAGCCGGTACACCGCCGGGCCAAACCGCTCCGCCAGCCGCGCCGCCTCTTCGCGCTCCATCGCGCCACCTCCTTTCACCCTCTAAAACGCTCTCAGCGGGAAAAATGTTACAAGATCGGGAAAAATTTTTTGAAAAAAGAGCGCCCGTCTCGCGACAGGCGCTCCTCGTGGTCTCGCGTCACTCCGCCAAATGCTCCACACCCTGGCGCAGACGGCGCAGGGTCTCCTCCCGGCCCAGGATGTGGGCCAACTCCACCGCCCCGCCGGGGGTGACCGCTTTGCCGGAGAGGGCGGTGCGCACCGGCCACATGATCCGCCCGTTTTTCAACTCGTGGGCCTCGGCCAGGGCGATGAGGCAGTCGTGGATGGCGTCGTAGCTCCACTCCCCCAGCCCCTCCAGGGCGGGGATGACCCACTCCAGCGCCTCCTTGGAGTTGACCTGGTCGGTCTTCATCTTCTTGTGGCAGTAGAGCTCGTTGGAGTACTCCGGCACCCCGTCGAAAAAGTCCACCTGGGGGGCGATGTCCAACAGCGTGTCGCACCGGCCCTGCACCAGGGGGGCCACCAGCTTCAGGTCGATGCCGGGGGCGTGGATGGCCTCCTTTAAATAAGGCTCGGCCAGGGGATAGAAGTCCTCCGGGGACAGGGCCCGGAGGTAGTGGGCGTTAAAATACTTGAGCTTTTCCAGGTCGAAGATGGCGGGGGACTTGGAGATGCCGTGGAGGTCGAAGACCCCCTTGAGCTCGTCCAGGGTGAAGAACTCCGTCTCCGCGTACTCCCCCCGGGGGCTCCAGCCCAGCAGCGCCACGTAGTTCACCACCGCCTCGGAGAGGAAGCCCATGGCCAGCAGGTCCTCGTAGGAGGGGTCCCCGTGGCGCTTGGACATCTTGTTCTGGGCGTCCCGCATGACGGGGGAGCAGTGGACGTAGGTGGGCACCGTCCAGCCCAGCGCCCGGTAGAGCAGGTCGTACTTGGGGGCGGAGGAGAGGTACTCGCTGCCCCGGACCACGTGGGTGATGCCCATGAGGTGGTCGTCGATGACGTTGGCGAAGTTATAGGTGGGCAGGCCGTCCCGCTTGATGAGCACCTGGTCGTCCAGATCGGCGTTGTCCACGGTGATGTCGCCGTAGATGGCGTCGGAAAAGGTGGTCTGCCCGGCGGGGATCTTCTGGCGGATAACGTAGGGTTCCCCGGCGTCCACCCGTGCCTTGGCCTGCTCATAGGGAATGTCCCGGCAGGGGTCGGCGGCGCGGTCAAAGTCGCCGCTGTCCTCCTCGCTCTCCGCCTTCTCGCAGAAGCAGTAGTACGCCGCGCCCTTTTCCACCAGCAGGTGGGCGTACTTGCCGTAGAGGTCCCGGCGCTGGGTCTGGATGTACGGCCCCACCGGCCCGCCCACGTCCGGCCCCTCGTCCCAGTCCAGGCCGCACTTGCGCAGGGTCTTGTAGATGATCTCCACCGCGCCCTCCACCAGGCGCCCCTGGTCGGTGTCCTCGATGCGGAGGATGAACTTCCCCCCCAGGGACCGGGCGATGAGCCAGGTGTAGAGCGCCGTGCGCAGGTTGCCCACGTGCATATACCCCGTGGGGGAGGGGGCGAAGCGGGTGCGCGCCTCCCCCGTCGGGATCCTCGCCTCCATCTCGTCAAACCACGTCATATCCATAAAAAAGGGCCTCCCATCAAAAATTTCCGTTCCCATCTTGCATTTTTTCGCGCCGTGTAGTACAATACGCCGTAGAAACGCCAAAAAGGCGGCAGGCCGCGGGGTGCGCCAACACCCCGCAGCCCTGTACGGAGTGTACGGGCACTCAGCACAGCAACGGTAGTTGCGCCACAGCTATTATACTTGCTCTTGAACTTCATTTCAAGGGCAAATGTACTGTGTTACGCTGGAGCTTTTCCGGCGGTGTTGAGGCAAACGCTCTCAACACCGCTTTTTTGTGCGTTTCCGAGACCCCCCGACCGGGGCGGGGCCCCGCCCCGCCCCCTCGGAGGGCGCGGAAACCACAAAGGAGGAACCCCCATGAAAAAACGAGCCCTATCCCTATTCCTGGCCCTCATCCTCTGCCTGGGTCTCCTGCCCACCACCGCCCTGGCCGCGGGGGAGACTTTGCCGTATGACATTCCCTCTACGGTAGAATGGTCTTTTCCCACTCTCACAGGCGAGCGGATCAGCCAGGACACCTACGCCGGCCAGGCCGTTGTCCTGATCTTTTACCGCGCCAATGAAACGTGCGGCAACTCCAACAACACGATCGAGGCCCTGTCCCATGCGGAGTGGACCAAGTCCGATCAGTTCCAGATCGTCGCCGTGGGCTGCGGAGAGTCGGGAGAAAGCGAAGCGGTGGTGAAGGAGCACGCCGACACCTTCTATCAAGACCATGGGTCCGCGGATGGAAACATTCAGTTCTGCTATGCCACAGACCGTGAAATGTGGGCGGTCGTCCCGGCCCTCCAGCGACTGGTGGGAGGCGAAGCGTATCAAGTCACTTATGCGATGGTCTACGTCTTCGACGGCGAAGGCCATCTGCGCGATACCTGGCAGGGAAGCTACAACGCGCAAAACTATAAGAATGCGCTGACCCTGCTGGGGCTTCTTGACCCAGGCGAGGGCGGATCGACATTATACAGTGGGCTCTATCCCGTGACGATCAGCGGAAGCAATGACTATGACAGCGCTTACCAGGTCCTTGAACTGCTGAACAGCTACCGCCGGGAGAACAGCCTTTCCGAACTGGTGATGGACCAGTCGCTCTTGGACGTCGGAATGCGGCGGGCGGCGGAGACCGCGCTGTTCTACGACCATACCAGACCCAACGGGGACTATTTCTTTACCGCCTTCCCGCTCCAATTCACCCAAGGGAAGAGCAGCGAAAATATAGCGGCGGGTTATGGAACTCCCGAGCTGGTTATGAGCGGCTGGAAGGATTCCCCAGGGCACAATGCGAATATGCTTACGCCGGAACACCGATCTGTGGGCATTGGCGCTTTTGTGGACCGCAACGGTACGCGTTACTGGGTACAGGTCTTTTCCAGCCAGAGCGGCACGGAAGAGACCAGCCAAAGCACAGGCGTAAAGGCGGTTACGACGAAGAAAGAGTCTTTGGCGGAGAATTTGGATCTTGCTGTGTCGCCGAACTCCGCCACCCTGTATGTGGGGGAAACGGAGACGTTGAGTCTATATAACCGTAACATTGGATGGAGCGGCTCCCGAGCGCCGATCCATGCCAGCTATGCCGCGTCTTCCGACGAGGATGTGGCCACTGTAACCTTGAATGAGGATGGCACAGTAACGCTCAACGCCCTTTCCCAGGGCAGCACCACGGTGCAGATCGGCTTAGCGCCCACGCTAAGCAAAATGCCCCTCACCGTTGAGGTGCCCGTTACCGTGCGCCCCAGCAACTACACCGTCACCGTGGCCGACACCCAGCATGGCAAAGTGACCGCCAGCCCCACCAGCGGCCCGGTCGGGACCGAGGTGACCCTCACGGTGACCCCCGACACCGGCTATGAGCTGGACACTCTCACCGTCAAACAGGCGGACGGCACAGCGGTGGAGGTCACCGACAACACCTTCATCCTGCCCGCCGCCAACGTGACCGTCACCGCCACCTTCAAGGAGCTGCCCCCGCCGACCTACACCGTCACCGTAGCAACGGCCCAGCACGGTAAAGTGACCGCCGATCCCACCACCGGCACGGCGGGGACGAAGGTGACCCTCACGGTGACCCCTGACAGCGGCTATGAGCTGGATGCCCTCACCGTGACCCAGGCGGACGGCACGGCGGTGCAGGTGACCGACAACACCTTCACCCTGCCCGCCTCTGACGTGACGGTCACCGCCACCTTCAAGGAGCTGCCCCCGCCGACCTACACCGTTACCGTAGCAACGGCCCAGCACGGCAAAGTGACCGCCACCCCCACCACCGGTACGGCGGGGACCAAGGTGACCCTCACCGTCACCCCCGACAGCGGCTACGAACTGGACACCCTCACCGTCAAACAGTCGGACGGCACAGCGGTAGAGGTGACCGACAACACCTTCACCCTGCCCGCCTCTGACGTGACGGTCACCCCCACCTTTAAGGAGTTGCCCCCGGAGACCTACACCGTCACCGTAGCGCCGGCCCAGCACGGCCAGGTGACCGCCAGCCCCACCAGCGGCACGGCGGGGACGAAGGTGACCCTCACGGTGACCCCTGACAGCGGCTACGAGCTGGACGCCCTCACCGTCGAGCAGGCAGACGGCACCGCCGTGACCGTGGCGGCGGACAACACCTTCACCCTCCCAGCCTCGGACGTGACCGTCACCCCGACCTTTAAGGAATTGTCCTCGGGGGAGACTTTGCCGTATGACATCCCCTCCACGGCCAAGTGGTCTTTTCCCACCCTCACAGGGGAGCAGATCACCCAGGACACCTACGCCGGCCAAACCGTCATTCTGATCTTCTATCGCGCCAGTGGACTGTGCTTCAACTCCAACCAGACGATGCAGGCCCTGGCCCAAGCGGAATGGCTCAAATCCGATCAGGTCAAGGTCGTGGCGGTGGGCTGCGGAGAATCGGAGGAGAGCGAAGAGACCGTAAAGGAACACGTCACCGCCTTCCGCGAGGAATACGCGCCTGGATGCGAGGACATCCAGTTCTGCTACGCCACCCGCACTGAACTGTGGGATGTCATTCGGCAGTTGCAGAAACTTGTGCAGGGAGACCAATCCAGTATTCTCTACGCCGTGAACTATGTTTTTGACAGCAAAGGAAATCTGCGCGACACCTGGCAGGGGGGCTACGCAGAGGCCAGGTATCTGAACGCGTTGGCTCTGCTGGGGCTGATCGACCCAAGCACGGCTCCCAGCCTGACCTATCAGGTGACGTTCAATGGGACCGATGACTATGACAGCGCCTACCAGGTCCTCGAGCTGCTGAACAGCCACCGCCGGGAAAACGGCCTTTCCGAGCTGGTGATGGATCAGGAGCTCTTGGCCACCGGGATGCGGCGGGCGGAGGAACTCGCCCTGTATTACAGTCACACCAGGCCTGATGGGACTTCCTGTTTTTCCGCTTATCCTGATTTGACTGGGAGCGCACGGGAAAATATCGCGGCAGGTTATACGTCCCCCGACGAGGTGATGACAGGCTGGAAGAACTCCCCGGGGCACAACGAGAATATGCTCGGGGAGGACAACCGCTCTGTGGGCATTGGCGTCTTTGTGGACGAGGGAGGAATCCCGTACTGGGTGCAGAACTTCTCCAGCCAGGAGGGTACGGCAGAGACCAGCCGGAGCACCGGCAAGAAGGCGGTCACGGTGACCACGGATGCCCTTGTGGAAAATTTGTATTTGAGTATGCCATCCTATGGCACCGTCGTGTACACGGGAGAACCAGGGAGCGTACAACTACACAACTACAACATCGGAAGTGACGGGCCGTGGATGGCGATCCACGCGACGTATGTCGCCTCTTCCGACGAGAGTATCGTAACCGCGGCGTTGACCGAGGACGGGACCGTAGCGCTGAATGGTCATTCCGCCGGCCAAACTGTGGTGAAGATCGGCTTGGCGCCCGCGACTGCCGGTCGTATGCCGCTTACGATAAATCAATATATTACCGTGCGTCCTAGTACCTACACCGTCACCGTGGCTGACGTTCAGAACGGCGAGGTGGCCGCCAGCCCTGCCAAGGGCACGGCGGGGACAGAGATCACCCTTATCGTGAGGCCGGATAGCGGCTATGAGTTGGACACCCTCGCTGTGACCCAGGCGGACGGCACGGCGGTGGAGGTCACCGACAACAGCTTCACCATGCCCGCCGCCAACGTGACTGTCACCGCCACCTTTAAGGCGGCGACCTACACTGTGACCGTGGCCGATACCCAGCACGGCAAAGTGACCGCCAGCCCCACCAGCGGCGAGGCGGGGACAAAGGTGGCCCTCACCGTCACCCCCGACACCGGCTATGAGCTGGACGCCCTCACCGTGAAACAGGCGGACGGGAAGACCGTGACCGTGACCAACAACATCTTCACCCTCCCCGCCTCCAACGTGACCGTTTCCGCCACGTTTAAGGCCCTGCCCGCGGAGGGCAGCCTGAGCCTGAGCAAGAGTTCTGTCAGCGTGTCGGTGGGCGGCTCCGCCTCCGTCAGCGCCATCGTCAGCGGCTACGCGGGCAAGAGCGTGCGGGCCGTCTCCTCGAACACCAAGGTGGCCACTGTCTCGGTGAAGGATAGGACCGTCACCGTCACCGGCGTGGCGGAGGGGAGCGCCTCGGTGTACGTGGTCATGACCAACGCCGGGACGGTGACCTTAGACCAGGCCAAGGCCGACCCCAGCATGAAGGAGCTGAAAGTCACCGTCACCAAGGCCACCACCAGCGGCGGTGGCAGCAGTTCCGGCGGCGGTGGCGGCTCCACGGGTGGTGGCGGCAGCACCGGCGGCGGTAGCTCCGGCGGTGGCGGTAGTTCCGGCGGCAGTTCCGGCGGGTCCTCCGGGGGCAGCTCCGGCGGCTCCAGCGGAGGCAGTTCCGGCGGCAGCACCACCCCCCCCCCCCCCCCCCCCCCCCCCCCCCCC
>CANQMK010000047.1 GCA_947624895.1 uncultured Oscillospiraceae bacterium
ATGTCCACCCCGGCGGGGCAGGGCATACAGTACCGACACCCGGTACAGCCCACCCGCTCCCGTCGGCGGATGGCGGCCTTGACCCGCTCCACCAGCTCCCGGTCCTCCCCGGTCAGGCACCCCGGCTGGGCCTCCGAGGCCACCCGGACATTCTCCCGCACCATCTCCTCCGAATTCATGCCGGAGAGCACACAGGTGACCTCCGGCTGGTCCCACAGCCACCGCAGGCCCAGCTCCGCGGGGCTCCAGCCCCGACCGCTGTCGGCCAGGGCCTTTTTCGCCTCCCCGGGCAGCTCCACCAACTTGCCGCCCCGCAGGGGCTCCATGATGATGACCGGGATCCCCCGCTCCGCCGCGGCCTGGAGGCCCGTCCGCCCCGCCTGGGTGTGCTCGTCCAGGTAGTTGTACTGGATCTGGCAGAAGTCCCAGTCGTAGGCGTCCAGTATTTTCAAAAACATCCCGCTCTCCCCATGGAAGGAAAAGCCGATGTTGCGGATGGCCCCCGCCACCTTCTTCCGGGCGATCCAGTCCTCGATGCCCAGCCCTTGGAGACGCTCCCACTCGGCGTAGTCGGTGAACATATGCATGAGGTAGTAGTCGATGTAGTCCGTCCGCAGGCGGGTCAGCTCCTCGTCGAAGACCTTGTCTATGGCCCTGCGGGAGCGGAGCATATACTGGGGCAGCTTGGTGGCGATATAGACCTTCTCCCGGCAGTGGTCCTCCGCCAGGACGCGGCCCAGGAAGGCCTCGCTCCCGGGGTAGATGTAGGCGGTGTCGAAGTAGTTGACCCCCTGCTCGATGGCCAGCAACACCTCCCGCCGGGCCTTTTCGTAGTCGATGCCGCCGCCCTTTTTGGTAAAGCGCATACACCCAAACCCCAGCTGGGAGATGGGCCTGCCCTGTCGGTCAGGCCGGTATCGCATGGCGTCCTCCTCCTTTGAAAAAAGTTCCCCGCCTCTCAGACCTGGAGCACCCCCAGCACCTGGAGCATGCTCCACAGGTCGTAGGCCGCCTCCTCCCGGGTAGTGACCCCCCGGGGGTCGATGTCCCGGGCGGGGGCGTGCCAGGCCCCGTCCAGCAGCCACGCCCCCGGCACCGCCCAGGGGTCGTAGGCCAGGTAGTCCCCGTCCGCCAGCGCCTCCGCGTCCGGCCCGACGGCCAGGACCCGCCAGCTGGTGTGGTGGAGGCTGGCCGCCGTCCGGGCCAGGATGGTCATGAACTGCTGGTGGGGGATGGGGTCGTCGGGGTGAAAGAGCCCGTCGTCATAGCCGTTGACGATGCCCAGGGCGCTGAGGGTGGTGACATAGGGGGTGTACCAGGCGTCCGCCGGGGTATCGGCAAAGGCGGGGGCGGCGGAGGACATGGGGTAGTCCATGGCCTGGGCCAGCAGGGCGCACAGGGCGGCCCGGGTCAACCCCTGGCCGGGGTGGAAGCGCCCCGCCTTGTCCCCCCGCACCACGCCGTAGGCGGCCAGGGCGTGGATGGCGTCGGCGTAGGGGGAGTCGTCCACGTCGGGGAACCGCCGGGGGGCGTAGTCCGTCAGCCCCTGCCGGTCAGCCACCGCCTGGGCGGTGGTGGGGGCCCAGTCCGCCCCGCCGGTCCCCAGGTAGAGCGGGACCTGGGGGGGCAGGGCCTCCAGCAGGGCGCCCAGGGCGGCCCGGTCCGCCCGGTCCAGGTCCACATACCACCGCCACTGGGCCAGGTGGAGCCGCAGCCAGCCCGCCGGGGCCCCGCCGGGGTTCGTGGGGGTGAGCAGCCGGGCCACCCCCTCCTCCTGCCCCGGCTCCACCAGCAGGTGGGGCAGGACCCCCACGATGTTGTTGGACACCAGCCCCTCGGAGAAGGCCAGGTCGGTGGTGAGCACCAGGGCAGAGCCGTCGGCGAAGGCGGCGCCGTAGGTGGCGTTTCGCGCGTCAAAGGCGGACTGGGCCACCCCCTTGCCGTAGGTGCGCTGGCCGATGAGCAGGCCCAGCTGCCGGTCCCGGAGGGTGGCGGCGAACAGCTCGGCGGCGGAGGCGGTGTGCCCCCCCACCAGCACGATGGCGGGGCGGTGGATGACCGCCTCCGTCTCCTCATACTTCCCCGCGTAGAGCTTGCCCTCCTTGTCCCGGAGGTAGACCAGGTTGCCCCCGCCCGCGAAGAGGCCCATGGCGTCCACCGCCGCGCGCAGCTCCCCGCCGGAGTTGCCCCGCAGGTCCACCACCCAGTGGCTCACAGAGGCGGAGCGGACCTGTGCCTCCAGCTCCTCCCCCTGGCCGAAGGTGTTCAGGGTGGCCCACCCCACCCCGTTTTCCAGGCGGTAGGCGTTGGGGATGGACTGCTCCCCCTGGCCGTCCACCTCCTGGAGGAAGGCGGCGTACGCCTGGGGGGTGTAGTAGCCGCTGAAGGGGTCGCCCAGGGCGGCGAGCATCCCCTCCACCGTCTCCTCCTCCCACACCCGCGCCGGGATCTCCCCGGCGTAGTTCTCCCGCAGAATGACCCCCAGCTCCTCCGGGGTGAGGGCCAGGGCGGAGGCGGCGCACAGCCACGCCGCCAAAAGAAACGCCAGCAGTTTTTTCATCGGTGCCCCTCTTTCCGGGACCGCTTCCGCGTCAGGCAGCCTCCGCCCGTCCCGTTTTTTTCATTGTAGCCCATCTCCCCAGCAAAGGCAAGGGCGGTCTTGTGGAAAAACCCCCGGCGTGCTAGGATAAAATTCGCCCCGGCGTGAGATATTTCCCCCGCCGCCTGGATATTCCCAAGTAGAAAGCGCTTTCCCACCACACACCCGCGAGGGGGGTCCCCATGACCGACGATACCTTTGAGCGCCTGGCCAGAGCCTACGGCGACACGGTGTTCCGGGTGGCATACCACGCCCTGGGCAGCCGCATGGACGCCGAGGACGTGACCCAGGAGGTACTGCTCAAGCTCTACCGCGCCGACAAGCCCTTCGCCAGCGACGACCACGCCAAGCACTGGCTCCTGCGGGTCACCGTCAACGACTGCCGCAAGCTCCTGCGCGCCCCGTGGCGGGGCCGGACCCTCCCCCTGGAGGACTTCGACGCCCCAATCACGCCCCCCGAGGATCACAGCGACGTGCTCGCCGCGGTGATGGCCCTGCCCCCCAAATACCGGATGTGCGTATACCTCTACTACTACGAGGCGTGCTCCGTCCGGGAGGTGGCCCAGGCCCTCCACGCCAAGGAGTCCACCGTGCAGACCTGGCTCCAGCGGGCCCGCCAACTGCTCAAGCGCGCCCTGGGCGAGGAAAAGGAGGAGACGCGAGATGTTTGACCCCCGCCGCTACCAAGACGCCTGCGCCCAGCTGGGTCTGGGCCGGGACAAATTAGAGGAGATGATCGCCATGACAGAAAAACAGCCCAGGCGCCGCCTGGCCCACCCCGTCCGCGCCGCCCTAATCGCCGCGGCCTGCCTGCTGGCCCTCAGCCTGACCGCCTTCGCCGCCAGCCCCGCCGGGCAGGAGATGATCCACACCCTGTACGTCACCTATCGGGTGGTCTCCCTGGACCCCGACGCCCCCCAGCCCTCCACCGGCACCGTCACCGTCACCATCGACCCCGCCACCGGCGACGCCGCCGCCCAGGACAGCTACATCGTCTGGCACGAGGCCGAAGACGGGGCCACCCCCACCGCCGTCTCCGGGCAGACCGGCGTCCTGGAGATCGACTCCGACCACGCCACCGCCGTCATCCAGGGACAGGAGGGGACCCAGGTGCAGCTCATCCCCGCCCAGACCGGGACCTTCCGCTACCAGGCGGCGGAGTGAGTTCCCCGCAAACGCGAACGAAAGGGCCCGCGCCGGATGGCGCGGGCCCTTTCGCTTGTCAAAAAGCGGGAAAGCTGGTATACTATAAAAACAATGCCAGCTTCTCCAAGGGGGCACCGCTATGAAGTGCATGGTCATCGACGGCAACTCCATCCTCAACCGGGCGTTCTACGGCGTCCGGCCTCTGTCCACCCGGGACGGCACCCCCACCAACGCCGTCTACGGCTTTTTGAACATCCTCTTGAAGCTCCTGGACGAGGAGGCCCCCGACGCCCTGGCCGTGGCCTTCGACCGCAAGGCCCCCACCTTCCGCCACCAGATGTACCCCGGCTACAAGGCCACCCGCCACCCCATGCCCGACGACCTGGCCGCCCAGATGCCCATTCTGAAGGACGTGCTGGACGCCATGAACATCCCCCGCTACGAGCTGGACGGCTGGGAGGCGGACGACCTGCTGGGCACCCTCTCGGCGGTGAACACCGCCCAGGGCTGGCAGACGGTGGTGGTCACCGGGGACAAGGACTCCCTCCAGCTCATCGACCAGGCCGTCACCGTCAAGCTGGTGACCACCCGCATGGGCCAGACCACCACCCGGGACATGACCCCGGATGCCTTCCGGGCGGAGTACGGCTTCGACCCCATCCACATCATCGACCTGAAGGCCCTCATGGGGGACGCCAGCGACAACATCCCCGGGGTGAAGGGCGTCGGGGAGAAGACCGCCATGGCCCTCATCCAGATGTACGGCTCCATCGACCGCCTCTACGCCCAGATGCCCGCCGTCTGCACCGCCCCCCAGACCCCCGCCAAGCCGGGGATGGTGAAAAAGCTGGAAGAGGGCAAGGAGGACGCCGCCTTCTCCTACACCCTGGCCACCATCCGCCGGGACGCGCCGGTGGCCTATGCTCCCCAGGACGCCCTGCGCCGGGCCCCGGACGGCCCCGCCCTCTACGCCCTCTTTCTGAAGCTGGAGTTCGCCAAACTCATCGACAAGCTGGGCCTCCGCCCCGGCCCCGGCGGAGAGGCCGCCCCGGCGGCGGGCGGGGCGGAGCTGGCGGTGACGGCGGAGGTGGTGGAGTCGGACGACCGGGCCGCCCAGCTGCTGGCCCTGTTCCCCCGGCTGGACCACGTGGCCTGCCTGGCCCTCCCCCGGCTGGAGGGGCTGTGCGTCAGCTGGACCGGGGAGGACGGCGCGCCCCAGGCCGCCGCGCTCCTGCCCGCCCACCTCCCCGGCTACAACCGCTTTTTGAGCGGCTTTTTCTCCGACCAGATTAAAAAGGTCACCCACGGGGCCAAGGCCCTCATGACCGACCTGCTGGCGGAGGGGCTGTCCACCGGCGGCGTGGTGTTCGACACGGAGATCGCCGCCTACCTCCTCTCCCCCACCGACGGCAGCTACGGCCTGGACAAGCTGGCCCTGGCCTACTTCCAGCGGGACCTCCCCAAGGCCCAGGTCTACCTGGACCCGGAGGCCTTCGCCCCCCTGGCCGACTCCGCCGCCGCCCTGGAGACCTGGGCCGCCCACACCGCCCTGGTGGGGGCGCTCTTCGACCTCCTGCCCCCCAAGCTGGAGGCGCTGGGGCTCCACCAGGTCTACTATGACATCGACCTGCCCCTCTGCCCGGTGCTGGCGGAGATGGAGCGGGCGGGGGTGCTCATCGACCGGGGGGCGCTGGAGGAGTACGGGCAGATGCTCTCCCGCCGCATCGCCGACGACGAGCAGGCCATCTACCAGCTGGCGGGGCGGGCGTTCAACATCAACTCCACCCAGCAGCTGGGCAAGATCCTCTTCGAGGAGATGGGCATCCCCCCGGTGAAGAAGACCAAGACCGGCTACTCCACCTCCGCCGAGGTGCTGGAAAAGCTTCGGGGCCAGGTGCCCCTGGTGGACGCGGTGCTGGACTACCGGCAATACGCCAAGCTCCGCTCCACCTACGTGGAGGGCCTGTCCAAGGTCATCGCCCCGGACGGCCGGGTCCACACCTCCTTCCAGAACACCGTCACCGCCACCGGGCGCCTCAGCTCCGCCGAGCCCAACCTCCAGAACATCCCCGTGCGCACGGAGTTGGGGGCCAAGCTGCGGTATATGCTGGTGGCCCCCAAGGGGCGGAAGCTGGTGGACGCGGACTACTCCCAGATCGAGCTGCGCCTGCTGGCCCACATCGCCGACGACCCGGCCATGCAGGCCGCCTTCCTCAGCGGCGAGGACATCCACACCGCCACCGCCGCCCAGGTCTTCGGCCTGACGCCGGCGGAGGTGACCCCGGAGCTGCGTCGGCGGGCCAAGGCGGTGAACTTCGGCATGGTCTACGGCATCTCCCCCTTCTCCCTGAGCCAGGACATCCACGTCACCGTGGCGGAGGCCAAGGAGTATATGGACCGCTACTTCGCCACCTTCCACGGCGTGCGGGACTACATGGACCGGGTGGTGCGCCAGGCCAAGGAGCAGGGGTACGTCGCCACCCTCTATGGCCGCCGCCGCTGGCTGCCTGAGCTCAAGAGCGCCAACTTCAACCTCCGCTCCTTCGGGGAGCGGGTGGCGCTGAATATGCCCATCCAGGGCACCGCCGCCGACCTCATCAAGCTTGCCATGCTCCGGGTGGACGAGGCCCTGCGCCAGGAGGGCCTGGAGGGCCGCCTGGTGCTCCAGGTCCACGACGAGCTGATCGTGGAGTGCCCGGACGAAGAGGCGGAGCGGGTCAAGGCCCTGCTCACCCGGGAGATGACCGGGGTGGCGGAACTGAAGGTGCCGCTGGTGGCCGACGCCAAGATCGGCCAGAGCTGGGGGGAGGCGAAGGGATGAACTACCAACTGGTCCCCATGGACAAGAGCCACCTGCGCGAGGTGGCGGAGCTGGACAAGGCCCTCTTCCCCCGCCCCTGGAGCCAGGACAGCTGGGAGAGCGAGCTCTACAACACCACCGTCTCCCTGGTGGTGGCGGAGACGGAGGAGGGCCACGTGCTGGGCTACGGGGTGCTGGGGGTGATCCTGGACGAGGGCTGCCTGGAGAAGATCGCCACCCGGCCCGAGTACCAGCGCCAGGGGATCGCCCAGGCCATCCTGGGCTCCTTCCTGCGCTACGGCCAGGAGCACCTGGCCTTCCTCACCCTGGAGGTCCGGGACGACAACGCCCCCGCCCTGGCCCTCTACGAGAAGAACGGCTTTGTGGAGGTGGGGCGGCGGAAGAACTACTACCCCGAGGTCCACCGGGACGCCATCCTCATGACCCGGGAATTTGAGGGGGGAGAGACGTGAACATCCTGGCCTTTGAGTCCTCCTGCGACGAGACGGCTGTCGCCGTGGTCCGGGACGGGCGGACCATCCTCTCCAACGCGGTGGCCTCCCAGATCCCCATCCACGCCCTCTACGGCGGCGTGGTGCCGGAGATCGCCTCCCGCAAGCACGTGGAGGCCATCGTCCCCCTGGCCGACCAGGCCCTCTCCGAGGCGGGCCTCGCCCCGGCGGAGATCGACGCCGTGGCGGTCACCTACGCCCCCGGCCTCATCGGGGCGGTGCTGGTGGGGGTGAACTTCGCCAAGGCGGTGGCCCTGGCCTGGGGCAAACCCTTGGTGCCCGTCCACCACGTCCGGGGGCACATCGCCGCCCTCTACCTGGCCCACCCCGACCTGGAGCCCCCCTTCCTCTGCCTGTGCGTCTCCGGCGGCACCACCGCCATCGTCCACGTGCGGGACTACACGGAGATGGACATCCTGGGCGCCACCCGGGACGACGCGGCGGGGGAGTGCTTCGACAAGGCCGCCCGGGTGCTGGGCCTCCCCTACCCCGGGGGCAAGCCCCTGGACGACCTCTCCCAGGGCGGGCGGGACGACGCCTTCTCCCTCCCCCTGGCCCACGTGGAGGGCCACCCCCTGGACCTCTCCTTCTCCGGGCTGAAGACGGCGGTGGTCAACCTGGTCCACAACGCCCAGCAGAAGGGGGAGGAGCTGAACCGCCGGGACCTGGCCGCCTCCTTCGCCCGGGCGGTGAGCCAGAGCCTGATCCCCCGGGTGATGGCGGCGGCGGAGCTGACCGGGCAGAAGACCGTGGCCGTGGCCGGCGGGGTGGCGGCCAACTCCCGCGTCCGGGCGGACCTGGAGGCGGCCTGCGCGGCCCACGGCTGCCGCCTCTTCCTGCCCCCCCTGGCCCTGTGCGGGGACAACGCCGCCATGATCGCCGCCCAGGGGTATTACGAGTACCTGGCCGGTCACCGGGCCGGCCCCGACCTGAACGCCTACGCCACCCGGGACCTCTCCCAAGGGTAGCGCCCCTCCCATCACCCGTCGCCCTCATCCCAGGGCCGACAGCCCTTCCCGCCACCCATCGCCGCTTTCAAAGCCTATCCCAGGAACAGCGGGCCCTCCCCCATCTGGCCGCCGTCCTCCGACCCCATCCCAGTCCAGCGGGGAACGATTTTCCCCTTGCATTTTTTGGAAACTGGCCCGTGATTTTGCGTTATGTAAATGAGGCCGCCCGCCGGAGTGCTCCGGCGGGCGGCCTCATCTGTGGAAAACTATGTGGAAATGTTGAATTTTCAAGGGGTGCGATTTTCGTCGAAATCGCCCCCAAAAATTTGGGGGGTATACCGAGAGGAATTGCCATTATTGTCAGGATTTATGTCAACAAGGCCCCCTCTCTCTTTCCCAAAAATCTTTCCCGTTCCCTGGAAATATCCCCCTTTTCATGACCCAGTTTTTTCCATTTTCCAACCGGCTGTTTTCCATCTTTGCAAGAAATCCTGCGCCATAACAGAGCGGCCTCACCCCTGCCAAAAAAGAGCGCCCCAAGGCCAGAAAGCCTTGGGGCGCAAGGGTTTTTGGACTTTTCACATGAGCCGGACGGTGTAGTAGACCGCCACGCCGAACAGCCCCGCCACGGTGGCGATGAGGCAGACGTAGGCGGCGGCAGCGCCCAGCAGGAGGGCGACGGCCAGGCACACCAGGCACTCCGCCCCGGCGGCGTAGAGGGGCAGGTAGTTGGCCCGCTTGGGCAGGACCCGGACCTTCCCCAGTCGGCCCTTCCCCCGCTGGAGGACGGCGGCCAGGACCAGGAAGGCCACCGCCAGCGCCGCCGCCACGGCGAAGAGGACGTAGACCAGGACGGGCTCCACGGCGATGAGCTTGCGGTAGGCCCACATGGCGAAGAGGGTCAACCCCCCCTGGAGGGCCACCAGGAAGAACTCCCGCTGGTAGAGGTAGTAGATCAGGGCCAGCACCGCCACCACCGGCACGCACACGTAGAGGAACTGGACCCCCAGGCTCTGCCACGTCCCCGCGGCGAAGGCGCACAGGAAGAGGCTGCCAAAGACCAGCGTGCCCAGGCCGGGGAGGAAGGTCTTCCCCTTCTCCTTCCGGCGCAGGGCCCAGCAGACCCCGCAGGCCACCGCCGCCACCAGAAAGACCCAGGAGCCGATCCACAGCCCCCGGAAGACGCCGTCGGTCATGCCGCCCTGGGCGCCGGAGCGGGCGCCGAAGCGGTTGAGGAGCAGGAGGAAAAACTCCAGGATGACCGCCCCGCCGAACCACCACAGCACGCGGTTCAGGGCGTGGTCCTCCTTTTGCTTTTTCGCCAGACGTTCCTCTCTGTTCATAGGAGCCGCTCCTTTCCTGCCGTCTCCGCCGCCGCGGGCGGGAAGTCCGCCTCACCCCCGGGCGGGGGCGGGGCCGGACGGGCGTTCAGCGCCGGGTCACCCCAGGCGGATCGCCCCGACAAAATAGCGGTAGTCCTTGTCCCGGATGGGGTTGGTGATGACCCCGGTGGTACTGCTGGAAGCGTGGATGAGCTGGCCGTCGCCCAGGTAGATGGCCACGTGGCTCACCGGCTTCCCCTTGTTGACGCTGTAAGCGGGGTCGTTGATGAAGAAGAGGTCCCCGGGCTGGAGCTGGTCGGTGGAGTAGATGCGCTGGCCGGGGGCGTTGGCCCACTGCTGGCTGGCGCTGGTGCCCAGGAGGATGGCCCCGCCGGTGGCCTGCTTGACGCAGTAGTAGGCGAAGCCGGCGCAGTCAAAGCTGTTGGGGCCGTGGGTGCCGTAGACGTAGGGCTTGCCCAGGTGCTTTTTCGCCTCGGCCACGATCCGCTGGCCCAGGTCGCTGGCGGCGGGGGCGTCGGTGGCCCCGTCCGCCCGGGTGCCCTGGGCGTCCCGGACGGGGGTGAGGTAGTCGCTGCTGACATAGCCGGTGTGGCCGTTGTAGGAGGTCTGATACCACCCGTTCTGGAAGGCGGTGAGGGCCACCACCGTCCGGTGGGGGATAGAGGCGAGCTTCTCCGTGCCCGCGTCAGGGCCGGCCCGGAGGTTCAGAGCGTCGCTCTCGGTGGTCACCATGGCGTAGCCCAGGTCCCCCTCCGCGGAGGTGGCCACCTCCAGGAAGCCGGAGGACATATAGCCCACCTGGGTGGCGTAGTCCACCTGATACCAGTCCCCCTCCTGCTTCAGGACGGTGACCCGGTCGCCCTTGTGGGCGGTGGCCAGGACCTTCCCCTGGAGTCCGGGCTCGGCGCGCAGGCGCAGCCCCTCCCCCTGGACGGTGCCGATGCCCACATGGGCCGCCTGGGCGGAGACCGCCAAACAGCACGCCAGCGCCCCGGTGAGGAGCGCGGCCTTCCAAAAACCGATCTTATTCATTCCCAAAACGTCTCCTTATCTATCTCTGCGCCCCCGGCCTGTTCCGCCGGGGTCGGGCCCCGCCGTGGGGCGGGCAATCATATCATTGGTGAGGACCCGGACCCGCCGCGGAGCGGGCGGCCCTATCCTTGGCGCGGCCCCTGGCCCCGCCGGTCCCATCCTGGCGGGGGTCTGGGCCCCGCCGGTCCCATATCGGTGAGGACCGGGGCGGCCACATCCTGGTAAAGGGCCAGGCCAAGCCGGTCCCATCCTGGCGCGGGTCTGGCCCTTACCGGTCACATACTGGTGAGGGCCCGCTCCAGCCAGATGGCGCCGATGTCCATGGCGGCGTAGAGGCTGTCCTTCTCCGACTTCTTCACCACCCGGTCCCGGGAGCGGAGGTCAGGGTCGGTGAGCTGGAGCTGGATGCTCACCTTGGTGGGCACGTCCAGGTCGTCCACCTTCTTGCTGTCGTTGATGGTGAGCAGGATGATGTATTTATCGGCCATGGAGCCGTAGTAGATCATGTTCCCCTTCCGGCGCAGGGGGTGGCCCTTGTACTCCAGGGGCAGGTCCTTCTTTGCCATAGGATCCCTCCGTTCATAACTGTAACGAAATTGTAACATATTCCCGCCGTCCCTGTCAACCCCCCGGCCCTTGCGGGGCGGCGGGGTTTTTGGTAGAATGGGAAAAAACGCCGGGAGGGATGGAGATGGACGCGGTGACCGGGCGGCTGGCCCCCAGCCCCAGCGGGGCGATGCACCTGGGCAACGCCTTTTCCGCCCTGCTGGCCTGGCTGAGCGCCCGGTCGGCGGGGGGGCAAGTGTTGCTGCGGCTGGAGGACCTGGACCGGCCCCGGTGCCCGGCCAAATACGCCTACGGGGTGATGGAGGACCTGGCCTGGCTGGGGCTGGACTGGGACGGCGAGCCGGTGTGGCAGTCCCGCCGGGACGACTTCTACGCCCAGTGCCTCCAGACCCTGGCGGACCAGGGGCTGGTCTACCCCTGCTACTGCTCCCGCAAAGAGCTCCACGCCGTCACCGAGGCCTCCGCCCCCCACGGCCCCGCCCTGGTCTACTCCGGCCGGTGCCGGGACCTCTCCCCCGCCCAGCGGGAGGCGCTGGAGGCCCAGGGCCGCCGCCCCGCCCTGCGGGCCCGGGCACCGGAGCGGGTCTACGCCCTCACCGACGGGCTCCAGGGCTATTTTGACGCGGACCTGGCCCGGGAGGTGGGGGACTTCATCCTCCGCCGCTCCGACGGGCTGTACGCCTATCAGCTGGCGGTGGTGGCCGACGACGGGGCCATGGGGGTGACCCAGGTGGTCCGGGGCCGGGACCTGCTGGCCTCCGCCCCCCAGCAGCTCTGG